>NZ_FNKQ01000003.1:300000-600000 GCF_900100875.1 Halopelagius longus
CCGTGGACGGAGCCGATCGCATGCGCGACATGATCTACGGACTACTGGCGTACTCGCGCGTCGAGACCAAGGGAGAACCGCTCGAACCGGTGGACCTCAACGAAGTGGTCGGGGACGTGCTCGAGGATCTCGACGTACAGATAACCGAAAGTGGCCCCGACATAGAAATCGAGGAGTTGCCTCGCGTGATGGGAGACAAAGGGCAGTTGCGGCAGGTGTTTCAGAACTTGATAAGCAACGCGCTCGAGTACAGCGGGAACGACCCGCCGCAGGTGCGTATTTCCGCCGAGCGGAACAGTTCGACGTGGGAGGTGTCGGTTCGGGACGAGGGAATCGGAATCGAACCGGACGAGCAAGACCGCATCTTCGAGGTGTTCCAACGGCTCCACGCTCCCGACGAGTACGAGGGCTCGGGCATCGGCCTGGCACTGTGCGAGCGGATCGTCGAACGTCACGGCGGCGACATCTGGGTCGAATCCGAACCGGGCGAGGGATCGACGTTCTCGTTTACACTTCCGGCGGCGGACGACCGCAGCGAGTGAGTCCGCGAGTGGCGAGCCGGTCGACACTTTCCTCGTGGAGGATGACGAAGCGGGATAGCGTGGGTCAGTTCACACCACCCCCGGGCAGTCAGTCCCGGCGAGTGATTGCGATCGTCCCGATATCAGTCGGGAGAACCGGATCAGATGACATACATTCTCCAATTCACCAAACTCTTTAGGGCGATATATTTCGTGGGTAGAGTACATCCGTAGAAGTAGAGATGGCAGTCAAACAAGACGGCATTCCGTCCGGGCGTTCAACTACCGACTCTCTCGCCGTCCTTGACGACAAGCACCGACTCACCGTGGTCGGTATCCTCGCAGCAGAAGACCGCTCAGTCACCCTCTCGGATCTCGCAGAAGGGGTTGCCGGGGAACTCCGAGGCGTCGAGCAAGGGAAGATACCCGAGCAAGATATCGAACGAGCGGAGATAACCCTCCACCACAACCACCTCCCGAAGTTGGACGATGCGGGTGTTCTCGAGTACTCTCCCGAGGACCACCGCGTCGTTCCGACCGACGACCTGAAAACGGCAGCGACGCTCACAAAAACGGTCGATACGAACTAACGGTCCCGCGCTCTCCCGGATTTTGTGAGGTTTTTCGAGAGGTGGTACTCGTGGCGGTAGGGATACTCAACGGTCGAAGTCGGGAATGGCCGATGCCGAACGGTGTATCTCACATCCGCTCCATAGTTCGTCCGCAGAAATCGATGGGCCCTGACGGATTCGAACTTTGGCCGTTCCACTCGCTTCGCTCGTTTCACTCCCGAGTTCGATTCCGTCACGACAGAGTCGAAACACCGCTCGCTTACGCTCGCGGGTTTCTTCGTGGGCCCTGACGGATTCGAACCGCGAGAACTCGCGTTGCTCGTTCTCTGGATTCGAACCGTCAGAGCGTGTCGATTTTACTGCTCACTTCGTTCGCAGAAAATCGATGGGCCCTGACGGATTCGAACCATCGACCACTCGGTTATGAGCCGAGCGCTCTAACCAGGCTGAGCTAAGGGCCCTCGTGCGTTCACCACTTCCCGCGGGCACCTCTTTAGCGTTGTCGTTGTCCGTCGGGCGAACCGGCGGACGGAGTGACGACTCGGCGGTCGGAGACGAGAGGAAGTGGAAGCGCCGTCGCCAGGACTCGAACCTGGGACCACCTCGTTAACAGCGAGGTGCTCTACCAACTGAGCTACGACGGCTCGGGCGTTCTCCGCACTCCTTCGTACACCGAGGTTGTTTGTAGGGCTTTCGTTTTGGAGCCATAGTGCGACTTGTCACCGTGCGTCCGGCGGCGGACGCACCGACACCCTTTCGCCCGCCCGCGGTCAAGCCGGGACGAACATGGCCGACTCGGAGGACATCTCGCGCGTCGTCGAACGCGTCCGGGAGCGAATCGATCCGGACGAGGACGAACGGACCGCGCTTCGCGAGGCCGCATCCGCGCTGACCGCCCGCGTGGAGGAGGAACTCGCGGACCTCCCGGTCGACGCCGACGCGATTCGCGTCGGCTCTACCGCCCGCGGGACGTGGCTCTCCGGCGACAGGGACATCGACCTGTTCGTTCGCTTCCCCGAGGGCCTCGACAGGGAGTCGCTGGAGTCCTACGGCCTCGAAATCGGTCGCGCCGTCCTCCCGGACGGACAGGAGGAGTACGCCGAACACCCGTACGTCACCGGCGAGTTCCGCGGCTTCGACGTCGATTTGGTACCCTGTTACGACGTGGAAGACGGCTCCTCGCTCCGGTCGGCGGTGGACCGGACGCCGCACCACAACGCCTACCTCCGAGAACGCATCGACGACGAACTCGCCGCCGACGTGCGCGTGTTCAAGCGCTTCCTGAAAGGCATCGGCGCGTACGGCAGCGACCTCCGAACGAGGGGGTTCTCGGGTTACCTCACCGAACTGTTGGTCTTGGAGTACGGGGGGTTCGAGGAACTCCTGCGGGCCGCCGCCGACTGGCACCCGCCGGTCGTCTTCGACCCCGAGGACCACGGCGAACGGTCGTTCGACCACCCCCTCGTCGTCGTCGACCCGACCGACCCGGCGCGGAACGTGGCGGCCGTCTGCTCCGCGGAGAACGTCGCCCGGCTCCAACACTACGCCCGCGCGTTCCTCGCAGGCCCCGACGAGTCGTTCTTCTTCTCGCCGGCCCCCGACCCCCTCTCGCCCGACGAGGTTCGCTCGCACGTCGAACGGCGCGGGACGACGCCCGTCGCAGTCGTCTTCGACGCGCCCGATATCGTGGCGGACCAACTGTACCCGCAACTCCGCAAGTCGCTGTCGGGCGTGCGGTCGGAACTCGACCGCCGCGGATTCGGCCCCCTCCGGGCGACGACGTTCGCCGAGGACCGAGCGGTCCTCTTCGTCGAACTGGCGCACGCGACGCTTCCGACCATCTCCCGCCACGAGGGCCCGCCGGTGCACGTTCGCAACCACGCGGAGGGGTTCTACGACGCCTACGCCGACAGCGGCGACTACGGCCCGTTCCTCGACGGCGACCGGTACGTCGTCGAACGGGACCGGGAGTACGCCGAAGCGTCGGCGTTCCTCGAAAGCGACGCCATCTTCGACGTCGGACTCGGCTCTCGGGTGGAGTCGAAGCTCGAAGAATCGTACGAGGTGCTCGTCGGCGAGGCGGTGGCGGAACTCGCGGAGACGGAGGCGTTCGGCGTCGAGTTCGCCCGTTACTTCGAACCGAGTCCGTGAGCCTCGCGCACGTCCGAGACGAGCGTCTCCGTCTTCTCGTTCGGTTCGTCGTCAGGTTCCATGGGCGAGCGACCGTCGAACGTCTCGTGGACTATCGCGACGCCCTCCGAGAGCGTATCGAGGCCGTAACCGCCCTCTAAGACGAACGCCAGCCCAGCGTCCACGTCGTCGCAGAGTTGTCTGATCCGGTCGGTCATCAGCGCGTACCCCTCCGTCGAGACGCGCATCCGGGAGATGGGGTCGTGTCGGTGCGCGTCGAACCCCGCGCTGATCAACAGGAGGTCGGGGTCGAACCGTTCGAGCGCCGGTCGGAGGAGTTCGTCGACGACGAGGAGGTAATCGGAGTCGCCCGCGCCCGCCGCGAGAGGAGCGTTCAGCGTCGCGTTCTCGCCGTCGCCCTCGCCCGTCTCCTCGATTTCGCCGGTGCCGGGGTAGAGACCGTCCTCGTGGACGGACGCGTAGAACACGTCGTCCCGGTCGTAGAAGATGTCCTGCGTGCCGTTGCCGTGGTGAACGTCCCAATCGAAGATAGCGACGCGTTCGGCGTCGAGTTCGTCGTCGTCGAGTACCGTCTGGGCCGCGACGGCGGCGTTGTTGACGAAGCAAAACCCCATGGCGTCGTCTTCGACGGCGTGGTGCCCCGGCGGGCGTCCGAGGGAGAACGCGGTGTCTCTCGCGTCCGCGCCTTCCACCGCTTGCCGGGCGGCCCACTGCGCGAGTCCCGCCGACGCGAGGGCGGCGTCCCACGTCTCCTCGGAGGCGACGGTGTCGGGGTCCCAGCTCCCGCCGCCGTCCTCGCAGAACTCGCGGATTTCGGCGACGTAGTCGGCGTCGTGGACCGATTCGACGTCGTCGTCGGTGGCGGGGGGCGCGTCCACGTAGTCGGCCCCGTGGCGCTTCGCGAGGGCGCGCCTGATGGCGCGGAGTCGGTCGGCCGTCTCCGGGTGTCGTTGACCGGTGTCGTGCGCGAGGCAGGTCTCGCTGTAGCCGAACTGCATCGGTCTACTCGAAGAGGGCGAAGTACGTCTCGATGTCTTCGGCCTGTATCGTCCGCCGGTCGGCGTGGCGCGCGAGCTTCGCGGCGGCGCTCGCGACGTTGTCGGCGTAGTCCTCCAAGATGTCGGCGAGTGCGATGCGCGCACCCATCGACACACGATACCGGTCGTCGATGTCGAGTCGGGCGATGCGGTCCACGGGGGCGATGGGCAGTTCCAGCTCCTCCCGTTCGACTACCTGTTCGACGCCGAAGTCCTCGGCCATCAGGGTCTTTCGGCCGTCCTCCTCGGCGCGTTCGGCCGCGTCGGCCGCGAGGTCTGAGCCGCGGCGCTGGATGCGCCGGGCGAGTTCCTCGGACGCGTCGGCGCTGACCCGGAGCTCGCCGGCGTTGCGCCGGATAATCGTATCGACCGGGGCGAACGGTAACTCGACGCTCATACCCTCATATGCCGTCCGTGCGGCGTATAATCCTTTCCGTAGCGGCTCTCGTGGGTTCTCGGCATCTCTCGGCCCTTCTCGACGCCACGAGGCCGGTGTCGCGACTACGCGCGCCGTTCGGTTCGCCGAAAGAGAAGCGTCGTCCGACGTTCAGCGGTTCTCCAAGGCGACTTCGGTCGCCTCGATGCGCCCGTCGCGAACCGCGCCGCGAACCGTGACCTCTTGGCCGAGTTTGAGCGACTCGTTCGTCTCCACGCTCCGCGTCTCGGTGCCGTCGTCGAGGACGACGGGGTCGCCGGCCTGAACGACGGTTCCGGTGAACTCCTCTATCTCGCCGTCGTCGGCGTTCGACTCCGAGGAACCGCCGGACGACGAAGCGCCGTTCGCCGCGGACGAGTCGGACGACCCCTCGGCGTCGCCCGCGTCCTCGAACGCGCCGAGTCCCTGCGATTGTGACTCCGCCTGCGCCTCGTCTGCACCGCCCGCGGCGTTCCCGGCGTTCGCGCCGTCGGGAGCCTCGTCCATCACGCTGATAGTGGACCGCCACCCGGCGGAGGCTTCGAGGTCCTCCTGCCAGCCGTCCTTTATCTCGACGTCCGTGAGGACGACGTAGTCCGCGAGGTCCACGTCGGTGTCGGCCTTCTCGCCCCACATGGCGACGCGGATGTCGCCGGTGTCGTCCTTGACGCGGATGTTCCGGACCTGCCCCTCGGACCCGTCGTCTCGGTCGAACGTGCGCTTGGGGTCCGTCTCGATGACGCCGCCCGCGATATCGACCGTCTCGCCGAGTTCCAACTCAGCGATGTCGGTCGTCTCGGGGACGTACTCGATATCTTCGTCGAGTTCCTCCACCGCGCCGCGGTTGCCGACGTGGAGTTCGAGCGACCCGTCGCGTTCGCGGACGTACCCGTCGACGACTTCGACGGTGTCGTCCGGTTCGTACTCGTCCGCGAGGTCGGCCTTCTCGTCCCAGAGGGTGACGCGGATGCGGCCGGTGGGGTCGCCGAGCGTCAGGTTGGCGACGCGACCCTCGGACCCGTCGTCGCGGTCGAACGTCCGCACCGAGTCGGTGCTGAGGACGCGGCCCTTCAGGTTCACGTCCGAGAGGCCGAGCGAGAGGTCCTCGACGCGGTAGGAGTCCTGCATCTGGACGTCCACCTCGGCGTCCGGGTCGGGTTCGACCTTGTCGACGCTGACCTCGACGCCGTTGTACCCCTCCTTGGGTCGCCCCGCGATGCGGAGCACGTCCCCCGCTTCGAGGCTTTCGAGGGCGTCCACGGCGACGTTGTCCCAAAGCGAGATGCGGATGCGTCCCGTCTCGTCTGCGACTTCGACGTTGAGGACGCGGCCGTCCTCGTCCTCGCCGTCGCGTTCGAAGGTCCGGAGTTCGCCGATGCTCATCACCTTCGCGAGGAACTTCACGTCCTCCATGCCGGGTTCGATGTCGGCGACACCCTCGACCTCCTCGTCGCGGAGTTCGTGCGCGATGAGCATCGCCGCCGTCTCCTCGTCGGCGAGTCCGCCCATCTGTTCGACCTTGTCTTCCACGGCGGCCTCGAACTTCTCGAACGACACGTCGGTTTCGAGGTCCTCGTAGACGTCTTCGATCGCACCCATCTACGCGACACCTCCGTCCCGTCGTCCGCGTCCGACGCTGCGAAGAGAGAAACCCGTGGTTCGGGCGATAGCGGCCATAATCCTATCATCGTCCAAGGTAGGCCCGCGCTTAAGCGTTGTCTTCGCGGGAGTACCCCGTCGCAGTCGGGCGATTAGGTCGGCGGGTCGGAACACGTGCTTCGGTGGCCGCGCGTTCGTACAAAAAGTCTCGTCTCGGCGGCGACTGCGCTCGGAAGCCGTGGTCAGCGCTCCTCGCGGGCGACTTCCCGCTTTCCGTTCACGTCGTCGTGGACGACGGCGACGGCGGAGGGGACGGTGCCGTCGAGTGCGACGCGCGCCTCGTAGCCGAGGTTCTCCAGCGCCTCGGTGCACATCTCGTCGTCGTCGCGTTCCTCCACGGCGGCGACGACGAGCGTCACCAGCCCTTCGCGGCCGTCGTAGGTGAGGTCTTCCATCGAGGGGACCGTACAGCCGTTCTTGCCGACGATGCACCCGGTGACGGTCACACCCTCGTCGTCGAAGGCGACGCTGGCTTCGCCCGGCGACGAACACTCGTCGCGGGGGGTGAGCGACGACTCGGTGAAGCGGGGGTGCGTCCCCGACGTGCCGTCGCCTGTCGTCGGTAGTTCGTCGGTTCCGGTCGTTTCCGTCTCGGTCTGCTCCGTCTCGGTGTCCGTCTCCCCGTCGGACCCGGCGGAGCCCCCGAGACAACCGGCGAGGGCGAGAGGGAGGAGCGCGGCAGTTCCGGTGAGGACCGTTCGGCGGTTCATACCTGACAGTCGCGCCGTCGGGAAATAGTCGTATCGTAGGCACAAACAGTCCTTGGTGCTTTCCGCGCGACGGGGTGGCACACCGCGAGGGAGTGGCCGCATCGCAAACCATTTCAAGGGGTGACGCCAATCCAGGAGTGAGTCCTGATAGGGTAGTGGACTATCCTCTTGGCTTGCGGAGCCAGGGACCGGAGTTCAAATCTCCGTCAGGACGTTTCTGCGAGGCGCTACGCGACGAGCGAAGCGAGGAGCCTGCGCCTCGTGAAACTCCTCCGAGGTGATTTGAGCAGACGAGACGAGCAACGCGAGTCTCGGCGAGTTCAAATCTCCGTCAGGGCGCTCATTTCACTCGCGACCCGACTTGCTCCCCGTGCGCGCTGAGCGTCGTCTACCTGTTTGCGGAGTCTGCATCAATACAGTTGAAGTAGTCTCACAGTGGCGACATCGAGGAGGCGGCCACCCGCACACATCGTAACCGTCTTAAGCAAACGAGGTGTAGCGAAGGATGAGTCCTGATAGGGTAGTGGACTATCCTCTTGGCTTGCGGAGCCAGGGACCGGAGTTCAAATCTCCGTCAGGACGTTTCTGCGAGACGCTACGCGACGAGCGAAGCGAGGAGCCTGCGCCTCGTGAAACTCCTCCGAGGTGATTTGAGCAGACGAGACGAGCAACGCGAGTTTCGGCGAGTTCAAATCTCCGTCAGGTCGCGAATGAAATGAGCGCCCTGACTTGCCCCACGCTCGCGTCCACTCGCGTGGGACTCCGTGAGGCCCAAAGGCCTCACGTGCCCCCGTTCACGGTGTTCACGGGGGACTCCGTCAGGACGCCATTCTACCGAGGCAAGACGGCGAGAGACTTCTGGTACTACGCGGTGAGCGAAGCGAGTCGTCTGCATCACGTGTGACAGAGGTGTTCCTCAGCGTGTACAGGGCAAGAGGAGTCTGCCGATGGAGGCGAGCAAACTGCCGAGAACGGCAGTAAGCACGAGCGCCAATATTGCCGGGAGCGCCACGCCCGAAACTGAAAGTGCGGTTCCTACGAGGCCTTTCGCGGTTACGGTCGCTAACACTGATAGTATGAGGTCTTTGATGGTGCATTTCGCTCTTGCCAGAGACCTCCCCGAGGAGTCGAACCTCGGTCTCAGCGCACCACGTTGTCCCTCTACCAGCGATTAATAGCATATTGCTCTTTGGAGAGTATAAATATTCGGGGAATTTAGTAATTCAAGATAAATGAACTGTGGGAGAGTGACTGAAGGAATTAGATATTTCGTATCCGGTGCGGACTACTCCTCGTCGTACCGCGACGGAACGTCCTCCTCGTCGTCGCTCTCCTCGATGGGGCGAACCGACGGGGTGCGGCGCTTCCGAATCGGCCGCGGCGACGGGTCACGGGAGGAGTCGTCCTTCGGCGACCCGACCCACTTCTCGTGACAGTCCGGGCAGTAGTTACCCTTGTACGTCCCGGTGAACGAATATTCGGTGCCGCAGGCGACGCAGACCGGTTCGTGCGTTCGCTTCACTCGGCCACCTCCGAAATGGTCGGATTACCGACTATTTTCATGTGCTATCACGGGCCCTACGGTACGGATACGTATAAGCGTATCACCGGCGTGCTGAAGCCCGAACGGGCGAACGTCGGCTATTTAGGATGCGGACGACGTGTTCGAAGTATGGAACGAATACTCCGCGTCGGAGCGGCGGTGTTCAACGCGGGCGACCACCACGCCGCCCACGACGCGTGGGAGCCTCGGTGGCTCGAACTGGCGGACGGGACGCCGGACGAACGACTGCTCCACGGCCTCATCCAGTACACGGCGGCCGTCCACCACGCGCGGAACCGAAACTGGAGCGGTGCGGTCGGGTTGGCGACGAGTGCGCGCGAGTACCTCGGGGAGGTGGCCGACGGAGACGGAAACTACCGGGGGGTGAACGTCGCCGCGGTGCGGCGGTATCTGGGTCGCCTCGAGGCGGACCCGGAGTTCGCCGAACGCGCGCGTCCGCTCCCGTTGCGCATCGAGGGGCGAGTCGTCCGGGCCGACGACCTGCCGTTCGAGGACGTCGCCGACGCCGCGAGAGTCGTCGCCGAGGACTACGACGCCTACGACGAGGAGGTAATCGAACGCGCGGTGGAGTACGCGACCGAGGAAGTGCAAGAAGACGAACCGGGTGTGGGCGGCGGACGGGCGGGCACGAGGTACGTCGCGTTCCTGTTCGACTTCGTCGGCGACAGGGAGAACAGAGATATCCTCTACGAACGGTTGTTCGCGCACGTCGAGCGAGAACGCGCGCGGGAACGCGACGCGACCGGACTGTTCGAGTGAGCCACCGTCACTCGCCGTCTCCGTCCTCGTCTTCGAACTCCGCGGAGTTGTCTATCGGGTCGAAGCCGAGAACCTCCTTCGCGCGGTCGATGGAGTAGTACTTCCGGTCGTTGTTGCTGATGCCGTAGACGATTTCGAAGTCGTAGTCGGCCTCGATGCACCGCGAGAAGAGGTGCGCGCAGTCCCGATACGAGAGCCACATCGCCTGTCCGCGTTCGTAGTCGATGGGCGGGTGCCCCTCCGTCAGGTTGCCGATGCGCACGTTGACGACGGAGATACCGTACTCGTCGTGGTAGTAGCGGGTGAGAATCTCGCCCGTCGCCTTGCTGACGCCGTAGAGGTTGCTCGGACGGGGGAGTTCCGTTCCGTCGAGTCGGAACTTGTCGTGCGAGCGGTACATGTCGGGCGTGCGGTCCTCCGTCTCGTAGCTGCCGACGGCGTGGTTCGACGAGGCGAAGGCGAACTTCTCGACGCCCGCCTCGGCGGCGGCCTCGAGAACGGTGTGCGTCCCGTCGATGTTGTTCTGCAGGACGCTGTTCCACGGCGCTTCCGGCCGCGGGTCGCCCGCGAGGTGGATGACCGCGCGGACGCCGGCGACGGCTTCTTCGACGGCCTCTCTGTCGGTGATGTCCGCGGCGTACACCGCCTCGTCGCCGACCCTCTCTGGAATCTTGTCGTCAGACAGCGGTTCGCGGTCGAGCAATCGCCAGTCGTAGTCGGTCCCGATGTGGCGGAGAATAGCCTGACCGACGCGCCCACCCGCCCCTGTCAAGAGAACCGGGTCGTCCATTCGGTCGTTACTGGGCGAAGGATGGCTAAGAAAGACCCGATTCGCGTCTGCGAGGAAGCGAGCCGACACGTCTATCTTCGGGCGGGCGCGAGAGACCCCATGCCGAGTACGGCAGAGACGGCTTGCTTCGAGGCGGGTATCAAGTTCGGGTCGCTGTACCACCAGTTCGCCGGGACGCCGGTCAGCCCCTCCAGCGCGGACTCTCTCGCCACCGCGATGGAGGACGCCATCGAGAACCAACCCCACTGCGAGTCGGTCGAAGTGGACGTCCTCGTGGACGACCTCGCCTCCGAACTCGCCGAATCGACGGCGGACTACGCGGAGTTGACGGGGCGGTTCATAGAAGTCGAGATGCTCGTGGAGTACGAGGGGACGCGCGTCCGGACGCGAATGGAGATGGAGGACGACTACCCCATGATGCGACTCGTCTCCGTCGAGGACTGAACGGGCGTCAGAGCCGCTCCGAGACGAGATTTCACTTTCACTTTCGGGCGTGTATTTAAACTACCGGGAGCCGAAGGGAGAGGCATGAGTAGTCAAAGCACGCTCGGGGACGACGACCTGTTCGGAGAGGCCGCCGAAGAGATGCGCTCTGAGGTCGAGGAGCACCTCGACGCCGTGCGGGGTTCCCTGCCCGACGCCGACGCCATCTGGGACACCGAGGCGCAGAACGTCCTCGGCGTACTCAACGGTCTCAAGTCGGCGCTGGACGTCGAGGAAGCCGAGGAGAACCTCCGGCAGGCGAAGAAGACGTTCATCGTCGGCCAACGCGCCGACGCGTTCGAGGACCCCGACTCCCTCGAATCGGAGATAGCGTCCGTCCAAGAACTGTTGGAGACGGTGAGCGACGCGGAGGAACTCGTCGGCGAACTGACGAGCACCATGCCGCAACTGCGGAGTCAACTGCAGGAGGCCGCAGACGCCGCCGAGGAACGGGACGCCGCATCCGACGCGGACGCCGATGCGGACGCCGACGACGGCGAAGATACGGACGAAGCGGACGCCGACGCCGAAGAGGAAGCCGAAGAAGACGAAGAGTGATTTCAGTCGCGCCGACGCGGCCGGTCGACGTCGCGTTCGGCGACGGCGTCGAGGAGTTCGGCCAACGACTCGGCCGACAGGTCGAGTAGTGCTTCCCCCAGCGACGCGTCGCCCTGTCTCGGGTCGCCCACCACGCCGTTCTCGGTGAACTCAGCGGAGTCGTGCGAGAGGTTCACCCCCGATACCCACTCGCCCCAGCGGTCGCTCCCGCCTTCCGCGGCCGCTTCTACTCGCTCCTCGCGGACGAGTTCCGGCCGGAGGTGTCTGAGGAACGCGGTCTCTAAGGGTCCGCCGTGGCCCATCTTCGCGGCGTGGTCGCCGACGGCGTCGAACCACGTGAACGCCACCGCGTAGGCGTCGTCCTCGCGGGTTATCGTCCCCGCCACCTCGTTCAACGCGTCCACGTTGCCGCCGTGGCCGTTGACGATTACGACGCGGTCGAACCCGTGTTCCGCGAGGCTACCGACCGTCTCGCGGACGGCCGAGCGGAACGTCTCCGGAGAGAACCACAGCGTGCCGGGGAACTGCCGGTGTTCGGCGGCGACGCCGACGGGGAGGGTCGGAGCGACTGCCGCGTCGCCGTCGTACGCCTCCGCGCCGGCCTCGGCCACCGCCTCGGCGGTGAACGCGTCGGTTCCGAGGGGAGCGTGGGGACCGTGCTGTTCGGTGCTGCCGACGGGCAACAGCGCGAGGTTCGTCTCCGCGGCGAGATTCGACACGTCGGTCCACGTCGCCTCCGAGAGTCGCATACACGGCGGTGTGGGCTCGGGCGGCTTGTAACCGCCGGATGGAAGCGCCGTCGGACCGGCGCGTTACAGCGCCCCGCCTCAGTCGTCGTCGTCCCCGACTTCGGTCCGGGAGGCGCGGCGACTCGCCCGTTCGACGAACTCGTCGGGGAGTTCGTCTATCTCGCCCGCTTGGACGCCCCAGAGGTGGGCGTACAGGCCGTCCTCGCCGATGAGTTCCTCGTGGGTGCCGCGCTCGACGATTTGCCCGTCTTCGAGGACGACTATCTGGTCTGCGTCCTTGATGGTCGAGAGGCGGTGAGCGATGCTGAACGTCGTCCGGTCCTCCGTCAGGCGGTCGAGGGAGCGTTGGATGAGCATCTCCGTCTCGGTGTCGACGTCGGAGGTGGCCTCGTCCAAGATGAGGATGTCGGGGTCCCTGAGGATGGCGCGGGCGATGGAGAGACGCTGACGCTGCCCGCCGGAGAGCTTCACGCCGCGTTCGCCGATTTCGGTGTCGTAGCCCTCCGGGAGGTTCCGGATGAAATCGTGGGCCTCGGCGGCTTTGGCGGCCTCGACCACGTCCTCGTGGTCGGCGTCGAACGACCCGTAGCGGATGTTCTCCTCGACCGTTCCGTAGAACATGAACGTGTCCTGCCCGACGTAGCCGATGGCCTGCCTGAGACTCGGAATCGTCACGTCGCGCACGTCGGTACCGTCCACTCGAACCGACCCCTCGTCCACGTCGTACATCCGAAGGAGGAGCTTCAGGACCGTCGATTTCCCTGCGCCGGTCGGGCCGACGAGCGCGAGGGTGTCGCCGCCCGGAACCTCGAACGAGACGTCCTCGACGATGGTCTCGCTCTCGTCGTAGCCGAACGTCACGTCGTCGTACTCGACGCGGCCGTCGCGGACGACCAACTCCTCCGCGCCGGGGTCCTCCTCGATGCGCGACGGTTCGTCCATCAGGCCGAACATCCGAGCGCTGGAGGCGTGCGCCCGCTGGTACATGTTGATAATCTGCCCGAACTGCGCCATCGGCCAGATGAACCGCTGGGTGAAGAGGATGAACGTGACGAACTCCCCGGGCGCGAGCGTCCCGGTGAAGAACCACGGTCCCGTCTCGTTCAGCACCCAGAGGCCGCCGACGGTGAACGTCAGGACGAAGCCGATGCCCGCGAGGATGCGCAGGCCGGGGAAGAACTTGATGCGGGTGTCGATGGCGTCCCAGTTCGCGTCGAAGTAGTCCATCGACACGTCCTCTACGCGTTCTGACTCGTACGTCTCCGTGTTCGACGTCTTGATGACGGAGATGCCGCCGAGGTTGTTCTCCAACCGGGAGTTGACCCGCCCGACGGACGAGCGGACTTCGGCGTACTTCGGCTGGATGGTCTTGATGAAGTAGTAGGTGAAGAGGGCGATGAGGGGCACCGGAAGCAGGGCGACGAGGGCGAGTTGCCAGTTCAGCCAAAAGAGGATGCCCGCGATGCCGAGGACCATGACGCCGAGGCGGAACGCGGAGTTCATCCCGTCGTTGAGGAACCGTTCGAGGCGGTTCACGTCGTTCGAGAGGATGGACATCATCTCGCCGGTCTGCTTGTCGGCGAAGAACTCCATGTTCAGCCGCTGCATCTTGTCGTACGTGTCCGTCCGAACGTCGTGTTGGATGTTCTGCGCGAAGGAGTTCCACCCCCAGTTGCGCGTCCAGTGGAACGCCGCCCCGCCGAAGAACGCGACGGCGATGAGGCCGATGGTGAACCACAGTTGCGCGTCTCGCGCCCCCGGGAGCCACGCCTGCGGGACGATGGGGAGGTCGAACGCGCGTTCGTCGAGGAAGATGGCGTCGACGGCGATGCCGAGGAGCAACGGCGGCAGGAGGTCGAGCAGTCGCGCGCCCACGCTCGCGAGGACGCCGACCGAGAACTGCGGCAGGTTCCGTCGCCCGTACTCGACGAACAGACGCCGCATCGGATTCTCGGCTTGCTCCCGTTGTTCCTCGAAGGGGTCGTCGTCGCTCGGGGAGGTAGCCATTACACCGTCTTCGGGGGCCCAGCACACTAAACCGTTTGATACGAACCGAAACAGTCAGCGCGGCGAGAGCGACGCGGACCCGCGACGGCCTACAGCACTCTGTCCTCCACGTCCGGGTCGACGGACGCCTCGGAGAGGTCCTCGCGGATGCGCGCCCGGAGGGGGTCGGGGACGGTGTTCCGTCCGACGGGAACCGCCGTCTCGCCGTCGTCTTTCACCTTCCAGTAGAGGACGCACTCGGAGGGTTCGTAGAACTCGACGCTGTAGTGGTCGTCGGCGCCCCGGTAGTGGACTCTCGCCGCGAACCCCTCGGCGCGCCACCCCTCCAACTCCGCGAGTGCCTCGACGTGTTCGCCCATGCCTCCGGTTTCGGGGCTACCTTACGTCGTTGTTTCGCCTTCGGACCCGTAGTCGCCGATTCGGATCCGGTCGCCCTCCTCGATGCACGACTCGTTCGTGTAGCCGTAGGGGACTTCGAGGACGTACTTCCCGGTGCCCCTGTACTTCGTCAGGTCCTCTCCGGAGGTGCCCTCCGGCGGGAGTTCGGCGTGGTGAATCTGCGTGATGGTGCCGTTCTCGTCCACGAAGACGATGTCGAGGGGGAAGGACATCTCGCGCATCACGTACGCGTGTTCGCCCTCGTCGTCGTGGACGAACAGCATCCCCTCGTCCTCGCCGAGCGACTCGGTTTCGCTGAGTCCGGTGTAGCGCTTCTGGTGGGTGTCCGCGATGCGAACGTCGACGGTCGCCAGCGTCTCGTTGTCCGCCTCGTCGAGGACGGTGACCGTCGTCCGTTCGTACTCGCTCGTCGGGAACGCCGACGGGTTGAACGCGTAGACGGCACCGGTGACGGAGGCGAGGACCAACACCGCGAACGCGGCGATTGTGAGCGTCTGCCGCGAGACCATACCCGAAGATAGGACGGAGTGCGCCTAAGGATTCCGGCGAGCGAATTGGAAACCGTTATCCCGACGTGGAAGTAGAATCGAGATGCGGGCTCGTAGTCTAGGGGTTATGACGCGTCCCTTACAAGGACGAGATCGGTGGTTCGAATCCGCCCGAGCCCATGTTTCTTCGGCGAACGAAGTGAGCCGAGAAACATCTATCGAGGGCGATTCGAAGCAGGGAGCGAACGGAGTGAGCGACCGAGGTTCGAATCCGCCCGAGCCCACTAAAATCCGTGAGCGACAGCGAACGGTATTTTCGTGACGAGAGGGCGGTTAGAACCTGACGACGAGTGAGCGTAGCGAACGAAGTCGGCGTGGTTCGAATCCGCCCGAGCCCATGATTCTGCGGCGAACGAAGTGAGCTGAGAATCATCTACCGAGGGCAATTCGAAGCAGGGAGCGAACGGAGTGAGCGACCGAGGTTCGAATCCGCCCGAGTCTAGCAGAACTGTCCTAGTCTGAGCGTCCTCAAATCCACTCCCATCCGTCGCTCCCAGAGACATACAGCAGAGAGCGTATTGGAAGCATCTCGACCTATCCGAAGGAAGTTACCATTTGGCCCGCAATGGAGTCTATGTCGAACGACTCGTTCGCGAGCGGACGTCGGAGTTTCGAGGCGAGGGGCGACGGAACGAACCGAATTTCGAACGCAGCGTGAACCCGCTATATCTCCTCTTAGGTGCGGCGATGTTGCTCCTCGTAATCGTCGACCTCCTGTGGACGACGCTGTGGGTCGACGGCGGCGCGGGCCCCCTCTCGTCTCGCCTGTCGAAGTGGGTGTGGCGTCTCCTCCGGCGGGTCGGCGAGCGACACTCTCGACTGCTGAGTCTCGCCGGCCCCCTCATCCTGACGCTCACCCTCGCCACGTGGGTCGGACTCATCTGGTTCGGGTGGACGTTCGTCTTCGCGGGCGGCGAGAACGCGCTTATCGACACGCGAGACGGCGGCCCCGTCGATTGGACCAGTCGGCTCTACTACGTGGCTTACACGATGTTCACCGACGGGAACGGCGACTTCACGCCCAACGGGAGCGTCTGGCAGATGGCCTCGTCCTTCACGACGGCCAGCGGGATGCTGTTCGTGACGATGGGCGTGTCCTACGTGCTCGCCGTCCTCGGGGCGGTCGCCGAGAAGCGCGCGTTCGCAAACAGCGTGACCGGAATAGGGCAGGAGAGCGAGGAGTTCATCCGGTCGTCGTGGAACGGCGAGGACTTCCACGACGTCGACCTCATGTTGGATACGGTCTCTTCGAACCTCAACCAACTCTCCGAGCAGCACAAGTCGTATCCGATACTCCACTACTACCACAGCGAGGGTGAAGCCGAGGCGTCGGCGATGGCCGTCGCGGTGTTGGCCGAGTCGACGACGATTCTCGCCGAGGGGATCCCGGAGGAGTACGGGCCGAACGGCACCCTCATCAAGAGCACCCGGTCGAGTACCAAAGACTACCTCCAGACGCTCGACAACGCGTTCATCGAACCCGCCGGAGAGACCCCGCCCCCGCCGGACCTCGATCGCCTCCGCCGGGCGGGTATCCCGACCGTCTCCGACGCGGAGTTCGCCGAGGCCCTCGAAGAGATGAACGAGTCGCGGCGAAAACTGCTCGGGGCGGTCGAGGCCGACGCGTGGTACTGGCCGTCGCGGCGGAGCGAATAACGGCGCGGCTTACTCTCGTTTCCGGGCGGTAGTCGTCGTCTCGCGCCATCTCCCGTGGGCAGCGCGAAACCGGACCGACGGCTACTCGGGGATTCCGACGACGGCGATGTCGTAGGCCGCGATGTCCGACGCCGAACTCAGGATAATCACTCCGAACTTCCACCGCGAGTTGGGTGCGATGTCCCGCGTGGTAGACAGGTACTGGCCGAGGTGCGCGCCGTCGGCGTTGTACACTCGGACGCGGACCTCCGCGTACTCTATCGGGGAGTCGTCCGTGTTGGAGACGACGCCCTGCACGGTCGGTCCTTTGTACCCGTCCTGAACCACGTACTCGTGCGTCTCCAGCGTGAGCGATTGGAGGGGGTTCGCCCGCTGGTTCGTCTCCGTCGTCGCGAGGGCTTCCGCGACGAGCATCTGTTCGGCCGTGCGCTGACTGGCGTTCGTCTGGTTCGCCTGCCCCTCCTGGTACGTCGGTTCGTCGCTCGCCCCCGCACACCCGGACAGGGCCGCCACGGCACCGCCGCTACAGGCGGCCACGAAGCGGCGGCGCGTGATGTGGTCCGAACCGTTCATCCTCTCTCCACCGTCCTCGGGTCCCGACTGGAAGCTGACACGGCCGAACAGACGGTTGGGAGACATTTGAATATGATCGCAGAGCCGCTCCCTCCGGGACCGTCGAACGGCCCGACGCCGACCGGCCCGACGCCGACCGGGAGCGAACCGGTTGGCCCAACGTACTTTGGGCGGTGGTGTCGTATGCGACGTATGGGTTCTGTCGGGTCTACCGATACGGGAGATACGTCCGGGACCAAGAGACGAGAGCAGACGGGGTCGCTGAGTCGGTTCGTGGAGTGGGTGAAGATAGACGGCGACCGACTGGTCGTCACGTTCGGCATCGCGGCGATAATCTTCGCGTTCGTCCTCGCCCTCTACTTCCTCGACGTGATAGCGTTCGAGAATCAGAACTCGATCACGCGGATGGCCAGCGGGATGATAGCGGGGTCGTTCTCGCTCGTCACGCTCGTCGTCTCCGTCAACCAGTTGATCCTCTCTCAGGAGTTCTCCCCCGCCGGGAAGCACCGGGATCAGTACGCCGGCGTGATGGACTTCCGACGGGACATCGAAGAACGGAGCAGCGTATCGACGGCCCCGATAGAGCCGGCACGGATCGTCGCTGTAATCGCCGACGCCATCGTCCGTCGGGGCGACGAGTTAGCCGACGCGGTCGAGGGCCACCGGGACGAGGAGTTCGAGCGGGAAGTCCTGCGGTACACCGACCGCCTCCGGTCGGACACCGAGTGGATAAACGAGCAGATAGACCGGTCGAGCGTGGAGGCGTTCGACGCGCTCTCGGTGGCGGTCGAGTACGACGACGGGTGGCAGATATCCGCCGCACGCTCCCTCCGAAACGACGCGCCGGCGCTGACGGACGAGACGTCGGCGGCGTTCGAGGACCTCATCGGCACCCTACGGCTGTTCAGCACAACACAGGAGCATTTCAAGACGGTCTACCTCCAGCGCGAACTGACGCGGTTCTCGCAGTTGACCATCTACTGCGGCATCCCCGCGGTACTCGCGGCGGCGCTGATTGCACTTCTGTACGGCGACGCCGGAGGCGCGGCGATAAACGTGCAGCTGCTCCCGTACGTCACGTCGTTCCTCGCGACGGTCGTGTTCGTCCCGTTAGCGTTACTCGCCAGCTACATCCTGCGGACCGCGACGGTGACTCGGCGAACCGCGACGACCGGTCCGATGCTCCTGGAGGAACCGACCAAAGAGCGGCCGGGGGACGTCCGAGAGAGCGAGGCCGACTAAGAGAGCCCCGAAAGTCACCGTAACTCCGTTACGATCGGCCCAGTACTCCCCCGCCGCGGAACCGGTTTCTGACGGCCGCTCCGACGACGAGGAGCGCAAGTATCGCGCCCGCGACGAGGACCGGTCTCTCCGCTGTGACGGCGAGCGCCGCCGAAAACAGCGACCGCTGGCGGCCGTAGTAGACGACACCGCCGGTGGCGGCGTAGAAGCCGACGGACCCGACCGCAGTGAACGCGCCGAACTGCCGAGGGTCCATCCCCGCGAGACCGGCCGGGATGGAGACCACGGAGCGTAACGCCGGGAAGAACCGCCCCCAGAGGACCGACGACCGCCCCCACCGTCGGAACCACTCTCTGCCGCGTTCGATACGCTCCTCGGAGACGTTCACGCGGTCCCGAATCCAGTCGCTCCCCCCGACTCGGTCGCCGCGAAACACGTAGAACGGCACGTACGCGCCGGCCGTCCCGCCGACGGTAGCGGCGAGGACGAACACGGCGAACGACGCGGGGTCGGTGATGATGAGTGCGGCCGCGACGGGGACGACGACTTCGCTCGGGAGGAACGGAAAGAGCATCGACGTCTCGAGGAAGGTAAAGAGGAGTAACGCGAGCGGTCCGTACAGACGTACGAATCGAAGCGCCACGTCCGTCAGGTCCACCATACACGGTGTACGCGGCGACGCCGTAACACACCTACGGCACCTCCTCGCGGCGGCGGGGGGACGGTCGAAAGGAGAGAGCGACGCCGCCGTCTCTCGGTCGAACGACTACGGTCGAATGAAGCCGTTCACCGTCGCGCGGCGCGGGAGAATCAGCTATCGGACGTCTTCGGCGCGTTGACCGCCAGAACGGATAGCATGTACTGGCGTCCGCATCCGCACTCTAAGTATCTGTCTTCGGAATCCCCCTCGATCCAACTAGAGCAGTTCTCGCAGGACACCTTCACGTCCATCGTTCGCTGTTCCCGTTGCCGTGCGCGACATTTATCGATTCTGTGACTACGGAGATAACAACGAGTCAGCCGCGGGGTGCCCCTAACGGGACACCGCGCACACGAAGGCATCAGTCACAGGGGCGTCTCGCCCCGAGTTGAGAGAACATGAGTCGTGTACTCACCTTCGGAGCAGTCCTCGTCGTCCTCGTCTCGGGGGCGGGAGGAGTCGTCGCCGCAGACGCCGCCGGGTCGTCGTTCGCAAGCGGAACGGCCGACACCTCGCAGGCGGCGCCCGCGGGACAGAACGACCGTTCCGCGGCGGCCCAAGTCAAAGGCGACAGTCGGAACGGTAACTTGCGGTTCGACTTCCGGATTCAGAGCATAGAGCGGTGCGGCCTGACGTGTCGCGACGTGACCGTCGCGGCGACGAACACGAAGAGCACGACGGCGCGGAACGTCACCTTCGTGACGAAGATGTACGCCGGCGACACCCTCGTTTGGCGCGGAAACGAGACGTTCCGGAAGGTCGAACCGGGCGAGACCAAGACGACGACGAAGCGCGTGAACCTGGGCCTCGTCGAGGCGGCGCAGGTCAGAGGGAACGGCGGCTACGTGACCGCAGAGACGAACGTGACGTGGAACTCGGGCAACGAGTCGTTCAGCGAGCGTCGAAAAGTGACGTAGGGCGGGTCGAATCACTTCGAAATCCTTTTTTGTATAACCAGCATCCCACAGAATGCGCGCCGCCTTAGCTCAGACTGGGAGAGCACTCGACTGAAGATCGAGCTGTCCCCGGTTCAAATCCGGGAGGCGGCACTTCTCTGAACCCGACCGCCGAGCGAAGCGAGCACGGCGGGTTCTGTAAGTGGTACCCGACCGGATTCTGAACCAGCGAGCGTCAGCGAGTGAGGTTCAAATCCGGGAGGCGGCACACCCTTCTCGATTCAGCTGCCGTAACGACCTTCGAGAGCGACTACTCGTCCTCTCGCGTCGTTTTCCGTTCCTTGATAAGTCGAGAGTTGTTACTGCGTCTCCTTCCGTCTCGTAATTGCACGGCCGATCGTCTCAGGAAGCGTTGCGTACTGCACGCGGCGAGGCGGTGTCTGTCGTGACCGTAGGGCTGAATACAGAGGATACATCTCTCGCAGAGATCTCGTTTATTCCGTCTGATCGGAGCTGAACTAACCCCGAGGTAGGACGTGCGAATGCGGCACGAGATTCGCCTCAATCTACTTCGCTGATGAAGGACAGCACCTCGTCGGTGTAACGGTCTGGGGCGACGAGATGCACCGCACGTCCGTATCCCTCCAAGGTAAGCGAGTCGACTGTTTGGCATCATTTCGTGGAGTCGTTCGGCCATGCTTTTGTGGGGGCTCTCACTCCCGACGAGCAGTAACGTCGGGGTGGAGAGCTCTCCGAACGGTGTGAGATCCCACCAGTCAAGCTTCCCAGCAGTTTTCAACTCAGGCAGGAGGGTTTGATGGGATATATCCACGTGGGTATCCCATACCGGTGACGAACGTGGTGACAACCAAAGAGTTACTAAATTCAACGGTCGATACGCACTGAGGCTCAGGCTCTCGGCGAACTCGACCTGAAACGCTAGAAGCGATAGTCGGTCGATACAGAACGTTTTAGCAGAGCGATTAGGGCCTCTAACAGAACGCGATCTCTCACACCAACATGGACGTGCTACTTAGGGGACTGTCTGTCACTGATTGCGAAAGAGAGGCTTATGAACCGTTACTCTACATACTATCGATACGATGAGTAACTATCCTGAGACTGAACAACGAATCAGAGAAGCTGCCTTCCGTGCACTTACTAGACACGGATACGCGGATCTCTCGATCAAAGATATAGGCGACGAACTCGGTCAAAACCCATCCCTGATATACCATTACTTCGATAGCAAAGACGAATTACTGCTTTCGATGCTCGATGTCTTCGTCGAGATTTTTGCCGGCCAACGAGCTGAGCAGCCGATCACTGACCCGGAAGCGGAACTACGACAGTTCATTGATCAAGTTCTCTCTCCTCAACCAGAGCAAGTCGAGCAAGTCCTGTTCTCTCCACCACCCGATATCCAACAAGGGGTTTCGCGAGTGTTTGTCGAACTGTGGGCGCATGCGACGTGGGATGACGAATTCCGAGCAGAAACTACACAAGTGGAAAACCGACTCAGAGACACGGTCATTGAGATCCTCCGTGCCGGTATCGAACTTGATCAGTTCCAACCGGTGGAACCGGAGCAGACGGCAGATCATCTTCTCTTTCTGCTGAAGCAAACGATCCACACTCGTACGACGACAAACCGAGATGACGCCACGGAGCGCGGTCAAACGATCATCGATGGCGTAATAGACGATATTTCCGTCGAGAGTTAGTCAGAGGGCTGCTGTTCTCGTTTCGGCGACCGCTTCCTACGTTACTCTCGCCGCAGTGCTACTGGCCGACGACGGTATCACAAGACCTATGTTAATTAATCAATTAATTAATGTATGCAGTCCTCTGGATCAGCCGTTGGAGTGGGTCAGGCACCGGAAGCCATTCGAAGCCGCGAGAGGCAGCTCTCGCCGTTCGAGTGGTACGCTGAGATGCGTCAGAAAACTCCCGTTTGTTACGACGAACAACGGGAAACGTGGGACGTGTTCCGATACGAAGACGTAAACCACGTTCTCAAAAACCATGATGCGTTCACAGCTAATCGTACACTGGAGGACAACGAATCCTCGAACGGCGGCAGTGATGAGATGCCGATGTTGCAGACGATGATCACAACAGACCCGCCGGAACACAACCGACTTCGGGGATTTATCGACGAACAGTTCCAACCGGGAGCGATACGGGAGTACCAGCCCCAAGTGGAGAAGGTAACGGCGGAGTTGCTAGACGACCTCGAAAACAAGCAGCAATTCGATTTTGTCGACGAGTTCGCAGTTCCGGTTCCGGTCATCGTCATCGCCGAGTTGCTAGGGATCCCCGCTGACCGCCGCGAGCAGTTCAAGGAGTGGTCGGATGCACTCGTTGCGCGGCCCGAAGACGACACAGAAGAGGAGATTCAACGGGTCCAGCGAGGACAGCAACAGGCCCAACAGGAGATGGGCAGGTACTTCGCAAAGTTACTGGAAGAGCGCCGGGGGGGTGACGGCGATGATCTCGTTACGCTCGCAGCGAACGCAGAAGATCTATCCAGAGGAGAGAAGGTCGGATTCTGTATCCTCCTCCTTCTCGCAGGCAACATCACGACGACGAACCTCCTCACGAATACGATCTGGTCGTTCGAGGAAGAGGGAATCATAAACGACGTTCGAACGGGGGCGATCGATCACGAACAGGCTATCGAAGAGGTGCTTCGATATCGATCCCCGATCCAGTCATTAAAACGAATCGCTACAGAGAACGTCGAGCTGAACGGCCAACAGATCCAGACCGGGGACGTCCTGACACTCTGGTTGGGTGCTGTAAACCGTGATCCGGAGATCTTCGACGACCCCGAGAAGTTCCGACCCGAGCGAGGGCCCAACCGGCACATCGCGTTCGGAACGGGAGTCCACTTCTGTCTGGGAGCTCATCTCGCGCGGATGGAAGCAGACGTAGCCATAGAGCAGTTACTTGAGCGCTTTGATCGGCTGGACGCGGATCTATCGGATCTTCAGCCGTTGAGTAGCCTCTACGGTCTTGAATCACTCCCCTGTGAGGTGAGCGTGAACGCTCATTCCGAAAGATAGGCTGATATCGCCCATTGTTATGTTCGCGTATCTACGTAATGGATCTGGGGTCACCGAGTGACAGGCAACCGGTTACTCGGGTGCTCGGTAGCCGTCAGTGAATAGTGTCCTCTCGCCTCTGTTTGGCACCTCCTATATCACAGTCCTGTACTGTCGATCGACGGTAGTCAAGTGGCCGATTGAAGGGCGACCGTATTCGACCTCCGTAATAGCCAACGCGACATCCGCCAGTTGTGTACAGGGAGGAACAAAACCAACGTAATCCGATCGGAGCTAGTTACGCGGATGAAACGTCATCGGGAGGCGATCGAATCCGTAGCTGGTTGCCAGCTCGACGGGCTCAGATGGACCCTCGTCGACCTCGAGTCGTTCGACGCGGTCCGTGACAGCATCAAGGATGACGTCGCCCTCTAGCTTCGCGAGCGGCGCGCCAAGACAGTAGTGAGGACCGAATCCGAACGCGATGTGGCGGTTCGGCCTCCGATCGGGACGGAACAGATCCGGATCGTCGAAAGCGTCGGGGTCCCGATTGGCCGACCCGATCCAGGAGACGATCCGTTCACCTTCGGGAATCTCCGTTCCGCTGAGTTCGACCGCTTCAGTCGTTCGTCGCCCGGAGATCGACTGTACCGGTCCCCGATACCGGAGAACCTCGTTGAACACTGTCCGCCGGTCGAGCTCGCCCTCGCGGAGTCGTTCGTACTCCCCGGTTTCCTCGAGCGTCCAAAGGGCGTTCCCGACGGCGTGGGTCGTCGTCGAGTGGCCGGCTAGAAAGAGGAAGACACAGAACGCTCGCTGTTCGGATGGCGAAAGCGTCGGTTCGTCGTCCGACTCCGAACCCGCGATGACCGAGATCAGGTCGCTTTCCGGGTTCTGGCGACGCTCACCTAGGAGGTTACCGAAGTATTCGTACATCTTTCCCACCCCTTCCATGATGGCATCGCGTCCAGCCTCGTCGCCAGTCATCGCTCCGGACCACTGTCTGACCAGATCCCAGTCGTCCTCGGGAACGCCCAAGAGACGGGAGATGGTTGAGACGGTCACCGGGGCGGTTAGTTCGCCGATAGCGTCGATCTCCCTTCCATCTTCGAGCGCTCGATCGAGGCGGTCATCCACGATCGACCGAATCGACGGGCGAAGCTCATCGAGGTTTCCTGGTTGGAAGTACTCCTCGACGACGCCCCGAAGCCGGTCGTGTTCCGGCGGGTCCTCATCGATGAGAAGCGTCCCCAGGTTTCCGTTCGGATCGAAGTCAGATGCGCCCTTCGAGGTGAATGTCTCGTGGTCGGAGAGCGCCCGCTTGACGTCATCGTAGCGAAAAACGTCCCAACAGTCGCGACTCCCGTCGTACCGTACGGGTTCGGTCTCGCGCATCGTCTCGTACCACGGAAATGGATCCATCAACCGCTCTTCCGTGGTGAGTTCGTCCGGTGGTCGCATATCAGGCCCAGGATTTTGCTGGCTCACGTTAATTAAGTGATTAATTAGGCGTGTAGGTCTTTCGGTTGGCTGTGTCCTCGATCGATCTCTGCGTGCAGAACGATCGTCATCTACTACGGGGAAATCGACAGTACCTCGCAGAGATACTCACGAAAAGCGGATTCCAAGCCCAGCTAATTTGTCCTCAATCGGCCGCCTGACCGCCGTCGACGGGCAGCGTGTGACCCGTAATGTACGATGCATCGGACGAACAAAGGAATGCGACCGCACCGGCCATCTCTTCGGGTTCAGCGATGCGGTCCATCGGTACGTCCCGCATGGCGGACGTATCGTAGTCGGCCCGGATCGTCCGGATCGCCATTCGGACTAGTTCGATTGCCGTCCCGATCCGGTTCAACAGCGGTATCGATGACCCGCCTGTTCCGCCCAAAAGACCTGATTGAATGTTCGTCTTTGTAGGGCCCGGAGCGATCGCGTTGATCCGGATGTCACGACTGGCGTACTCGAGGGCTGCTGATTTCGTCAGGCCAACAACGCCGTGTTTGCTGGCTGAATAACTGGAGAGTCCGCCCATCCCCACTAAGCCGGCCTCGGAGGCCGTGTTGACGATCGCGCCACCGCCCTGACTCTCCATGACGGGGAGCTCTGCCTTCATGCAGGTCCAGATGCCTTTCAGGTTGATAGCGATGATCCGTTCCCACTGTTCGTCCGTGATGTCAGTGACCCCCGAAAAGCCGGTGAGGATTCCCGCGTTGTTGTGCGCGAAATCGAGGCTTCCGTAGGTATCGACCGCGATGTCGACCATTCGCTCGACCGACTTGGAATCGGAAACATCGACCTCGACAAACGTCGCGTTACCGCCGGCATCCTCGATCAGATCGACTGTCTCACGACCAGCCGTCACGTCGATGTCCGCGGCGACGACGTTCGCTCCTTCCTCAGCGAAGCGGCGTGCCGATGCGCGTCCAATTCCTGATGCGGCTCCCGTTACGACAGCTGTATTCCCATCTAGTCCATTCATGAGTAAACCCTGCCGTCAATTAACTACTCAATCAATAAGAGTTTCTATACACCATCATGATAAATATTTGATGGGTAGGCAACTATGAGTGGAAGCTCTACATCCAACAACGGTTATCTATAGCCATCCGCGCAGTATTCTGTAGTAACTGTCGACTTCACTACCCGATGGGTGTCACACCTCCGTAAACCTCGTTAACGTATACGACCCCGAAGATGCTGGTCTGACCCGCGGTCCCGGAGGGGAGTCCTGGTACGACTTCGAACAGTGATCCCGACGATTTCGTTCGAGAGAATCGGGAGACCTTGGTCCGGATACTCGAGCATTCGGATGACCCGTTCGTGAGAGCGATCTGTCTGAAAGCGCTCGTCAGGTACGGAAGCGACCCTAGTCTTCAAGTCCTACAGCAGGAAGTCGAGCGAGCAGGAGGCGAGGAAGGAGGTGACAGCGCTTGAGTTCAGTCACCAGTGGCGTCAGCGAACTTCTGCGCGTCACGGAACAGTTCGGGACTGGAGTCGACGAACCGAACCATCTGCTCGAAACGTTCGATGTCGTCGAGCAGCTCCGGATCCTCCCGAGCGATTCGGAGCAGTTCGGTTCGCATCTCTCGCTGTTCCTCGTCGAGTTCTTCGACCGCACTGCGTTCGATCGCCTACCCACATCACACACAGAAGACTCGTCTCTGGGCGACTGCTGCTGGCATCGCGGACAGGTGAGGGAAGCGATCGGGTTGCTCTCCTCCGCATCAACGTCAGCACCGTGAGCGCGAGCGATTTCCCGGTCGTTTGCCTCTCCGAACACCGCAATGTACCGGGAGGCGACACACCCTTCTCGATTCAACTGCCGTAACGACTTTCGAGAGCGACTACTCGTCCTCTCGCGTCGTTTCCCGTTCTACGATGTGGCGAAAGCGGCGGCTACACCTCGGTACGTTCCGAAGTGGCACGACCGTCAGGTCGGAGGGGTCCTCGAGTCCGCCCTCCGCCGCCCAACGGTGAGCGCGTCAAATGCCCTACTGATGCACTCGAACGGATAACCCGAATGTGATTACATCTCTAGATGAGTTATTAATACATTTGTACATATATTTGAGTTGAGATGAGGAGAAAAAAGTGCTTGAGGATGATCGCGGGCGGGATCGGGATAGCCGGAGAAGATGTCGAATATGTCGTGTACAAAGACGACTGTCTGATCCACGCAAATCTTTGAGCGAGGTCTCGGTCGGTCGATCTCTCGTAGGTGAACGTCCGCGGTGAGACCCGGCGGACGGCGGCGCAGGACACTGACGGGCGTACGAGCGGGTCCGAATCGGAGTCGAATCGCGGCGAGAAACGAGTTCGCAGGGGCGTTCGTCCGGGATTACCTGCAGGTCCGGTGGACGATTTCGTTGTCCTCGTTCGGACCGCGCGCTTCCCCCGCGGCGATGGGTTCGCCGCAGACCGCACAGTCGAGTTTGGAATCGCCGTCGGCGGTGCCGAGACCGACAGTCTCCGTCAGACCCCCCAGTTCCTCGGACGCGTCGACGCCGACGGCCTCCGTCAACTCCTCTAACTCCTCGGGTTCGGCCGTCATGGTGTACCCGAGTGCGAGTGCGCCGCCGCCGGCCAACAGTCCGCTCAGCCGTCGGCCCCTTCTGAGGGAACTGATAGCCACGGCTGCGAGGCCAGCGGCGAGGAGTACTCGAACGAGTGGTTCTCGGTCCTCGATGGTTTCGCGGAGGTCCATAGTGGCGAATCGGGCCGCGAGCCCTTGTAAGTCACCGCCGACCGGACGCCTCCCCTTTCGAAGGAACGTCGGCCGAAAACCGGCGTTCTGCGGGTAGAAAACGCTCTTACTGCCGGTTCAGTGCTTCTCGAAATCCTCGAGGTCGCCCTGCGGTTTGCCTTCTTCGACTTCGACGTCGGTCACGTCGGCTTTGATAGGTCCCCGCTTGCACCACTCGATCATCGTCTCGACGTCCTCCTCGCTCCCCTCGAAGAGGGCTTCGACCCGTCCGTCGTCCAGGTTCCGCACCCACCCCTCGACGTCGTGCGCGCGAGCGGTTTCGTGGACGTTGTCGCGGAAGTGAACCTCCTGAACGTCGCCGGAGATGAAGACGTGTGCGCGTGCTTCGGTCATCGCGTCCACCTCCGAGTTCGACGCGGAAAACGGCTGGGTGGGGGATTTCAGAAAGTCCGACGCCGCTCACAGTTAGGCGCGGGCGAGAGTAATCGAGAGGGAGAGAACCTACCGCGGGGAGTCGTCGTCGGCGGACTCGTCCGGGGAGATGGCGTCCTGCAGTCGGTCGATGTCGGTTATCTTCTCTAAGTCGCCCATCGTGAGTTCGGTCGCCTCGTTGGCGCTCTCGCCGGCCGCGACGCCGCTCGTGAGGATGCTCCGGACGCCCTCCTCGATGGTCATATCCACGTCGTGGACGTTCTCTCTGGGGACGTGAGTGAGAAAGCCGCCGGTCACGGGGTTCGGGGCGAGGGGGACGAACACCGTCACCATCTCGTCGTGGCCCGTCGCCGCCGACACCGTCTCCGGGGAGCGACTCGTCTCGAAGCCGATGACGTAGACGTCGTCGCCGAGTAGTTCGACGAGTTTGATCTCTTGGAAGTTCTCGGCCTCCTGGTCGAGCATCACGTCGCCCATCCGGCGGAAACTCTTGTAGACGGTGCCGACGCCGGGAATCGACGTTATCGCCAGATCGACGAGGTCGATGATTCGCTCGCCGTGGCGGTTCTGCCCGACGGATCCGACGACGACGACGACGCCGAGCAACACGAGAATCGCGATCAGTTCCGAGAGGAAATCGATCACCGTCGAGTAGACGTTCAACTCGACGAGAAACAGGACGAAGCCTGCGCTCTCGACGAACTCGAAGACCCCCATCCACCGCAGGAGGTCGATGATCGGGCGGAGCGCCGACCTGACGAACTCCAAGGCGACGTCTAAGATGTACAGCGTGACGATGAACGGGATGATGATACCGACGCCCGTCATCAGCACGTCGAGCGTACTCTCGTAGAGAGATTCGCCGGCGTCCTTCGGCGTCGGCGGGGAGCGGTCGGACGAGTCGGAACCAGACATTCGGATATTCGTGAACACTCCCCGGATACATCAACTTGTTCGCCGGTGGAAGTCGGTGCGACGGCGGTCGGGTCCGGAGACGGCCGGTCCGGAGGCGGGCGGGAGCGTCTCTACGACTGCCCGCGCCGCTTTCCGGGTTTCCCGTCCTCGCCGGGGTTGTATATCCAGATCATGTTGTTCTCGTGACCGACGTTACTGCTGTCCTCGCCGATGATGACGCGCCCGTCGTCCATCACGACGATGTTGTCGGGGTTGGCGATGGTCGTCGTCGGGTCGAACCCGTGCTTGTCGAAGACGGACTTGATCTTCTCCAGACCGACGCCCGCGAACCCTTCTTCGCTCTCGTTGGTCGGGTTGAACGAGCAGTCCTGACAGACGGTGCTCGCGGAGTCCGGTCGGGCGTCGTAGGGACATCCGCCGCAGATGTTGGCGTTCGGACCGCCGGCGACGACCGGGACCATGTCGAGGACGTCGTAGTCGTGGGCCGCGGAGCGTCCCTCGACGGTTTCGCCCTCCTCGCGGAGTTGCAGGCGGTAGACGACGCCCCAGTCGTCGCCGTTTATCTGGAAGTGGTCCTCGGGGTCGGTGTTACCCTCGCCGGCCTCCTCGTTCGGGAGGAACGTCTTGGTCGTCTCGGACATGGCGACGTAGGCGAAGTCGCCGGGTTCGGCACCGCGGCGGATGTTGATGCCCTCCATCTTGCGGAACTCGTCGGTCGCGCCGACCGCGCCCGCGGCGCGGGTCGATTCGAGGAACGCGACCCGGTCGTCCTCGGCGTTGCCGGCGGCCCACTCCTTCACCTCGGCGTCCGAGATGTAACTCGTCTCGCCCTCCGTGTAGTCGGCCTGCGTGATGTCGTCGTACTCGGCGATCCACGACTCTATCTCCTCGTTCGTGGCGTGGCCGAGTTCTATCCACTCGATGCCGAAACTCACGTCGGCGGGATCGCCGCCGACGGGACCCTTCTGGGAGGCTTTCGCCGCGTAGAGCGTCCCCGAGGAGAGGTCCTCCGCCTCGTCGGCGACGAACTTGAAGAACCCCTCGCCGGTGCCGTCGGAGGTGGTGTACGCCGTCTTCCCGTCGGGCATGACGACGGCGTTCTCGTGGGTCGCCCGGCCGAGGGTGAAGTGTTTCACCGGCGTCGGCGTCTCGGCGGTCGGCTCTTGAATCTCGACGATGTAGCCGTAGCGGAACGGGTTCGGGTACTCCTCGTCGTAGATGCCGTCGTCGTTCGGTTCGTGGCCGAGGTGGCGCGCCACGTTGACGGCTTCGTCGGACACGTCGGAGTCGGGGTTGTTCCACTGATCCGTCGAGGGAACCTCGTAGTTCTCCTCGGAGGTGAGGGGCGTTCCCCACGGCGACACCGTACCGAAGCAGTTGTTGTACGTCCCGCCCACGTCGCGGAACTCCAGATTCTCCACGTCGTGAACCTGCCACGGGCCGTCGCCGCGCGAGGAGATGTGCATCCGACTGACCATGCCGGGGCGCGTCTCCCAGTTGGTGAACAGGTAGCCCTCGTTGCGTCTGTCCTTCGAGTTCCCGTCTTCGAGGGGAACGAAGCCGTTGTAGTCCGCTTTCGAGGTGATGTACTCCTCGGCGTCGGCGAGTTCGCCGTCTGGGGTCAACGGAACGCCGAGTTCCTCGCCGTTACCGATGTCGGCACCGCCCTCCATGAGCGGTTGATAGCCGCCGTACGCCGTCTGCACCATCGAATCGTAGGATTCGGCGACGCCGTCGCCGAGTTCGTCGTCGTAGTCGAAGTCGTCGCTCGCGGGAATCTGCACGGAGGGGAAGTCCTCGGGCAGGTCGTGGAAGTTGAACCCCGAGAGCGCTCCGACGATGGCCGCCTCCGACCCGTCTATCAGGTCCCGGTCGGGGTGCTGGATGTTGAAGAAGAAGCGACCCGACTCGGTGACGAAGATGCCGGTGACCTCAGACCCGATGATGGACGTCGCGAACCGGTTGAGCGTCGGCCCCCCTTCCTCGTGGTGGCCGTCCTCGTGACCCTTCTTCTCGCCCTTGCCGTTGCCGCGCCCGTTACCCTGAGCGTTGCTGTTGTACGTTACCCCCGACGTGATGAGCGCGAGAATCGCCTCTCGCCGCGTAAAGTCCAGTTGGGACATCGACGGGACGACGTACCCCGAACGCGGTGTTAATCTTATATATTTGATAGATAGATATCGGCAGAGACGAACGTATCGAACCGAATCGTACCACGGGGACAATAGACGTACGTACTGCCTTTCGCCCGTGAACGTCACCGCCGCACGACCGTTCGCGTCGCCGTCAGTGCGGCAATCTCGAACCGACGTCCGTGAGTTCAGTCATGTCTGCTCGTCGAGGCGGCCAGAGCGCCTTCGAGTCCAAAGCGCCGCGAGACAGCAGAGCCACAGCGCCGCAGTCGCGGGGCCGGAGTGCCCGCCCATCTGAACGCCGACGCGCGCCGTCGAGAGCGGATAGAAGAGCGGGACGCCCATCGGCGTCGTGCTGTCGATGAGGAGGTGCGAGGCGTACCCGACGCCGACGGACATCGTCCGTCGTGCGGACGAGACGCTCTGCGTCTCGTCAACGCCGACGCCGCCCGCCGCGGCGCGACTTCGGACCGCCGCGACTGCGAGGGCCGCACCGACGGCGAGTCCCGTGTGCGTGAGGCCGCGGTGCGTCAGCGGAAACTCCCACGCGAGGGGGAAAAACAGGTCCACGTCGGCGACGACGCCGCCGAGGACGCCGGCGCGCGGCGCGTCGAACGCGAGCGTCCCGAGGGTGTAGCCGACGAGTGCGTGCGTGGCGACGGCCGTCGCGAGATAGCCGAGGTGGGAGAGCGAAACCACGACGCCCGCGGGTTCGGCCGTGCGCGCCTAAAACGCCCCGATAGGGCGAGGCGGGAGAGAGCGGAGCGGGACGGAGACGCTCGGCGTCGCGACGGCCGGAGCCTTTTCGCGCGCTCCCCCCGCATCGGTCCGTACCCTCGCCCTATGGTGGACGGATTCCCCGACGTTCGAGAAGGCGGAACGCTCCGCGTCCCCGCGACGGACGCCGACCGAGTCGAACTCCGGTTCGCGCCGGTGCTCTCGCGCGACCGGTTCGACCCGAACGACTGGCGGACGGAGACGCTCGAACCCGTCCCGGACGCCACGGACTGGTACGAGGTCGATTTGGACGGCCTCGAACTGCAGGACGGTCGATACGAGTACGAGTTCGTCGTCCACCGCGGCGACGAGGACCCCGTCGTCGCCGCCGATCCGTTCGCCGAGGAGATTACCCGCTTTCGCGGTCACCGCGGCACGTTCCGAATCCGGGACGGAGAGCGGTTTCGGCCGTCGTTCTCGTGGGACGACGAACTCCCGGACGACGGCTTGCCGGCGAACCACGAGTTGGTCATCTACGAGTTACCGCTTCGGTGGGCCGCGCCCGCCTCGCCGACCAACGAGAAGCGGAACGTGCCCGACGGCGACTTCGAACACCTCCTGACGGAACACCTCGACGAACTCGCCGAACTCGGCGTCAACGCCATCGAACTCCTGCCGATTCAAGACGCCGCGGTCACCCTCGATTGGGGGTACGGGACGCGCTTTTTCTTCGCGCCGGACCTCGACTTCGGCGACCCGATAGACGCGAAGTTCCTCGTCAAGGAGTGCCACAAGCGCGGGATTCGCGTCCTGATGGACGTGGTGATGAACCACGCCAGGGAGTGTCCGCTGGAGGAGTTGGCGGGCGAGACGTTCTTCCTCGACCCCGAGGAGAAACCGGACCGTCCCGACTGGGGCGGACGTCGCTTCGACTACGAGGCGTTCGTCGACGGCTACCACCCCGCCCGGGAGTTCCTCCACCGGATGGCCGAGTTCTGGATTCGGGAGTACCACGTCGACGGGTTCCGCATAGACGAGTTCAAAGGGATGGACGAGTGGGAGTTCGTCCAGGAGTTCCGCGACCGGACGCGGGCGGCGCACGAGGAGGCGTTCCCGGACCGTCCGTTCCTCGTCGTCGCCGAGGACTCGTGGGGGCGCACCCGAATCGTCCGCGACGTGGAGGGGAACCCGGAGGACCGCACGGTCGTAGACGGCATGTGGAACTTCGACTTCCGTGACGAGTCCCGGCGGTTGCTCCGCGACGAACTCGACACCGAACCGGGGGAACCGTCCCGGAGCGACCGAATCCGGGCGCTGATTTCGGGCGACCGGACGTGGGACGACATGGACCGGCAGTTCGAGGAGGGGTTCACCGACCTCTCGCAGGCGGTCAACTACGTCACCTCCCACGACATGGGCGAGAAGGGCGAACAGCGGTTGATGAACTACCTGTTCGGCGAACTCGTCCGCGAGAGGGGGTTGGGAGACGGGTCGGTGGAGAACGTGCGGTACCTGCTCGACGACCTCGTCTCCGCCGCGCCGGAGGTGCGGATAGACGCCCACGAGGAGGCGGTAGACCGGGTTCGCGGCTCGTTCGCCCTGCTTTTGACGTCGGTGGGCATCCCGATGTTCCTCACGGGCGAGGAGTTCGGCGACGTGCACGACTTAGACTACACGGACTGGCAACTGAAGATGGAGGACCCGGTGGACTGGAGTCGGCGCGAGTACCCCGGCCACGACGCCCTCAGAGAGAGCGTCGGCGACCTGATAGACCTGCGCACCTCGACCGAGGCGCTACAGCGAAACGAGGTGGAGTTCTTCTACGAACACCCGACGATAGACGACGATGACGGCGCGCGCGCGTTCGCGTACTGTCGGACCGGCGGCCGGGAGTTGGGGAGCGACGGTCAGGTCGTCGTCGTCGCCAACCTCGGCCCCGAGGGGTTCGAGGCGTTCGATATCCCGTGGCCGTGGACGGACACCGACCGAATCACCGAACGCGGCGACCCCCTCCGAGGGGCGCCCGCCCCCGAGTTCGTCCCCGAGGAGGAGGGGGCGACGCTCTCTCTGTCTCCGTTCGGAGTCCGCGTCTTCGAGACCTGACGCACTCACTCTCGCGGACGGGACCCGGACTCCGTAGTTGCTCGTACGGGATTCGGTGGAGGCGGGCGAGGTAGTCGAGACGAACAGATACGACGCGCGGAGGAATGAAAGATATTCGGCCGAGTTGGTCGCTTTGCGAACACTCATCGGTTCGTACCCGTTTCTCCCGACGAACTTCCACCGTAATCGGATAGAAACCGAACGTCGGCCTGCACACGACGGCAGAATACGGAAGTGAATATAAGCCAACATCCGAATGCAATGGCACTATTCCAGCAAGGATCCCAGCAGGAGTCGGGCATCGAAGAAAAAGGCGAGAAGATGATGGAGGAGACGCCGATGTCGGCCGGAGACCCGGTCGCGACGCTCGCCGCGGGGTCGGTGCTGCTCTCGTGGTACCAGTTCTACGTGAAAGGCGACAAAGAGAGCGGCATCTTCGTGGGCCTGTGGGCTCCGACGCTACTCGCGGCGGCGAGTTACGTCCAGCAGAAGGACATCGCGCGGAAGTTCAAGCAGGGCCTCTCCTTCTAAAGCGACCCGTCCGCCGTCTACGCGACCGGACGCCGGGGTGATTCGAGCCCCGCGCGCGACGGACGGCGGATTCGAGGCGGCGTCCGTTTTCGCTCGGTACTTGCGAGATACGTCGCGTTCTCCGCTGGAGCACCGGATGACTCCCCCATCACACCGTACCCGAAAGCGGCGTCTCCGGTCGCTATTCTCGGAAGTCGTCGAAACGGAATACTCCACCAAAACGAGGGTTTTCGGGAGTGTACCGTCGTTTTTGCCACGTCGTTGAAGTGAGTCGAATCCGAATCACGGGTGGTGAATTACCATGGCCGACGATGACCAAAACCGAACGCGCGAGGCGGACGCAGAGCGCGAAGCCGAAATCGAATCCGAGATGAAGCGCGTGGACCAAGACCCGGACCAAGTGAAGGAGGGAAGCGAGAGTCTGGGGACGCAGAACGCCGAAAGCGGCGCGCCCGAGGGCGAACGAGCACCGATGGACGAAGAAGCGATAGAGGAGGAGGAAGAAGAAGAGGAGGAAGAAGAGACGGCGGACGACGAAGAAGAGGAGGCTGACGACGAAGGGACGCAGGACGACAACCAGTACGGCGGCGAATCCGAGGGCGACATCGACGCCGTCGAGCAGACGGAGATGGTCGACGCCAACGACGACGACGAGAGCGAGGAGTGAGGCGGCCGACGGAGTCGAGTCCGCGGCCGAATATTCTTCGGTTCACGCCTCCGACTCGCAGTACCTATCAGAAATAGCACCCATCGGATACGTCATTATCGACCCCGTCAGTAGCGCTGTACCTCCAGACTTTTAACGATGAGATGGATAGAGGGGGTCAGAGTAAGCGACCATATGTTCGATATTCAACCTACGTTGATGGGGTCGCTCTTGACCGCGAGTGCCTCGCTGTTCGGCGCGTTAGTGGGGGCCATCGTGCCGCAGCAGATTCGTGTCCGAAACAGGCGAAAGAACCTCCGACTGGCCCTTAGGTCGGAGATAAACCAGATCTTCCTCCACGAACTGCACGTGGACGTCCTCGCGGAGTTCACCGAGGCGGGGAACCTGAGCCAACTGCTTCCGACGGCGGTGTATCACGCGAACGCGGGCCAAATCGGCCAACTGTCGAGCGACGAGATCGAGGCGATAGTCACGGTGTACAGCAAAATCGACAGCATCACCCTCTACTTCGAGCGAACGTCGCACGAGGAACTGTCGTGGGAGTACCTCGATAAGTTCTCCGCGGACTTCGAGGAGGCGCACTCGAAGGCGATAGCGGAGATAGACAAGCGACTGTAACCGCGACGCGCGGGCGGAACCCGACTCGGCGCGGTTACCGATACGCGAGGAGGCGAACCGCCGCGTCGGAGCGAATCCACGCGTTCTCGTCGTCCGCGTCGTACAGTTCGACGCACCCATCGACCACTCGTTCCCGGCACTCGGGCCACCCGTACGTTCTATCTCGCGCCATGGACTGTCGGCGTCCGACGGTTCCGCGACGATATAAAGGTGCGCTCGAACCCGTCGCACCGCCTCCGCGGCCGGTGCAGTCGCGAACCCCCGCCGCGGGGAGAACTGCCGTCTCCACAGAAAGAACCGACATCGGCGTCGGATGCGTCGCCGATTCACCCTCGGACCGACCGATCAGTCACCTTCATCTACTATTTCGCTCCCTTCGAGGACAAATGTCCATCCAATCCCGTCCGTGGTACCACGACACTCGCAACCCTTTTCCGTGTGGTGGTCATACGTTAATTTGCAATGGCGAAAGGAAACGTTGACTTCTTCAACGACACAGGCGGCTACGGTTTCATCTCGACGGACGACTCGGACGACGACGTGTTCTTCCACATGGACGATGTCGGCGGCGACGACCTCGAAGAGGGGCAGGAGCTCGAATTCAGCATCGAGTCCTCCCCCAAGGGCCCCCGCGCGGCGAACGTCACCCGACTCTAACTACCGGTACTGACCGTCGGCGACGACGGTAACTAACCGATTCATCGCGTTTCCGACAGAGCGGACGCGGCCGCGCCCCGATTCACACCGGGAGGCGGGACGTCTCTGGATTTTCTGGGATTCGACGGGCGAGCGACGGCTTCTACTCGATACCGACGACAACTACTCGGCAGCGACGGCGTCCGTTCGGGACGGAACAGTTCACCCGACGGAGAGCGTGCGTATTTAAAGAATGTACGCGTGCGAAACCAGACGCTCGCACGCCTCTCGGAAGGGTTAACCGTCCTCCTCGCCAGATACGGTCGTAATGGCAACTGGTAAGGTTGACTTCTTCAACGACACGGGCGGCTACGGTTTCATCGAGACTGAGGATGCGGACGACGACGTGTTCTTCCACATGGAGGATGTCGGCGGCCCGGACCTCGAAGAGGGGACGGAAGTCGAATTCGAGATCGAAGACGCGCCGAAAGGCCCCCGCGCGAAGAACGTTACCCGACTCTAAGGTAACGCCGCGGATCGAGTACCGACGGACGAACACACTTTTGGACGGAAGTACCGCCGCGACCGGCGGGTCCCTCCGACGACGACGGGCGACGCGAACGTACGAGGGAGTCGCAACTCCGCCGGAGGTCGTGGCGACGACTACCGTGGTAACCGTAGTCGCGCAAGCGTTATTTATAGGGCACTACTCCATACAGAGGCAATGGCAACTGGTAAGGTTGACTTCTTCAACGACACGGGCGGCTACGGTTTCATCGAGACTGAGGATGCGGACGACGACGTGTTCTTCCACATGGAAGACGTCGGCGGTCCCGACCTCGAAGAGGGCACGGAGATCGAGTTCGAGATCGAAGACGCCCCCAAGGGCCCCCGCGCGAAGAACGTCACCCGTCTGTAAAGCGGACTTCTGAGACGCGAAATACGGTAGCGAACGGAGGCTTGCGGCGTCGCGGCGATTGAGTTCGATCCGGATGCGGCAGTTCTCCAAACTACTCACTATTCATACAGCGATTGCGCCGCCACCGACGGTGGACCGATCGCACATTCTTCGGGCCGTCGAGACGACCAGCGGTCGCCCCGGGCGAACCCGACCGCGAAGGCGAACGCTCAGGTTCGACGCGTGCGAGACGCAACTATGAGTACGGACGGACTCGACCGAAGACGCCTCCGCCGCGCCGCAGTGGTCCTCCTCTCGGTTGCGGTGGTCGTGGCCGCCTCGGTCGTGACGCCGCCGTCGAACGTCCTCTCCGCGACGGGACCGTTCGGAGTCGGCGCGGACAAGTGGCTTCACCTCGGGGCGTACTGGGCAGTGACGCTCCTCGTCGCCGCCGCGTTCGGGTCGCGACGGCGACGAGCGCTCGTTCTCGCCGTCGCGTTCGGCGTCGCCCTCGGGGCGGGCGTCGAACTCGTGCAGGCGACGCTTCCCGCGCGTGCGTTCGACATCGCCGACGCGGCGGTCAACGGCGTCGGCGCGGTTCTCGGGGCGGCGACGTACGTCGTCGGGCGGCGCGTCCGAGGCGCGAGAGGCGGGCGTCGAGAGGGCAACGGCGGGTGAGTCACCCCCTCTCGCTCCGTCGTTCCGTCGCGGCGACGCCGGAGAGCGGCCGCCGACGCGCCATTTTTACCCGCAGACGCCCAAGCGTCGGGTAGTTCGGAGTCCCATGACGGCCACCACCCTCCACCGCCCGACGCACCGCGACGCGTTGTCCCTCCTCGAAGCGGCGTTCGGCGACGGACGCCTCGTCACGGTGTTCGGCCGGTGCACGGTGGAGTACGACGGGCGCGCGTCGTCCACCCTCGGGGCCGGCGACAGACTCGTCGTCTGCAAACCCGACGGGACGATTCTCGTCCACACGGATCAAAATCGGAAGCCGGTGAACTGGCAACCGCCGGGGTGCACCCACCGCGCGAGCGTCCGCGACGGACGCCTCCGCATCCGGAGTTCGCGCACGACGCCCGACGAGACGCTCGACGTGCGGTTCGAGCGTCTCGACCAAGTGACGGCCTACGAGGTGAACGACCGGAGCGACCTGAGCCTACAGGGGAGCGAGGAGGACCTCAGACAGCGCATCCTCGAAGACCCCGCACTCGTCGAGGAGGGGTTCGAACCGTCGGCGACGGAGCGCGAAACCGCGGCCGGACCGGTGGACATCTTCGGCGAGGACGCCGAGGGACGCCCCCTCGTCGTGGAGTTGAAGCGCCGGCGCGTGGGCCCGTCGGCCGCGAGCCAACTCCAACGGTACGTCGAGGCCCTCGAAACGGAGTTCGCGGCGGACGACGTGCGGGGTATCTTGGTCGCCCCCTCGGTCACCGACCGGACGAGCGAGTTGCTCGAAGAGAACGGACTCGGGTTCGTCGCCCTCGAACCACTCGCGCGGGAGGCGGCGGACGGCGCGGGCGACTGAACCGCGGCGACGGCCGGACGCGCCAATCGGCCGAAAAAGAGAGGGTGGCGTCTCAGTTGCTGCCGCCGGAGTCGGCGGTTGTGGTCGTGGTGGTGGTTGTATTTCCGGTAGTGTCGTCGCCGTTACCGTTTCCGTTGCCACCGTTTCCGTTGCCACCGTTTCCGTTGTTTTCGTGTCCGTTGCCGTTACCGTTGCCGTCGTCGCCGTTACCGTTGCAGGCGTCGTGTCCGTTGCCGTCGTCGCCGTTGTCCTTGTCGTCTTCGTCCTTGTGCTCGTCTTCGTCGTCCACCACGAGGACGAACCCGAGGTCCACGACGGGCTGTCCGTTCTCCGTGAACGGGCCGTCCTCCTCGCCGCCCGAGGAGACGAAGTCGTACGTCTCGTTGCCGTTAGTGTCGTAGTGCGGCATCGGGATGAGCGGTTGGTCCGAGTGCAGTCTGTCGTCGTCGAAGTCCGCACCCTCGACGTCGAACAGTTTCACCTCGACCTCCTCGTGTTCGCCCGCTTCGAGGTACTCGGAGACGCCGATGACGCTCTCGGTGACCTTCCCTTCGAGGAGTCGGGCGTCGTGGATGGCGACGAATCCGCCTTCGGAGAGCGTGACTTCGTCGATGTCTATCTCCTCGCCCTCGGAGTACTGGTTCTCGAAGTCGAGGAGGGCGAAGGAGTCCTCGTCGTCTTCCATCCCCACGAGGCCGAGGTCGACGACGGCCCGTTTGTCGTCGACGTAGGGGCCGTCCTCCTCGCCGCCCGAGGAGACGAAGTCGTACGTCTCGTTGCCGTTGGTGTCGTAGTGCGGCATCGCGACGAGGGGTTGTCCCTCGCTCAGGCTCTGCTCTTCGTCGCCGAAGTCCGCCCCCGGCACGTCGAACAGGTTGACTTCGACCGCGTAGTGCGCGCCGGGTTCGAGGTACTCCGAGACGCCGACGACGCTCTCTACGGCGCTTCCCTCGAACAGTCGTTCGTCGTGGATGGCGACGAATCCGCCCTCCGAGAGGACCGTCGAGTCGACGACGACGGTGTTTTCGTCCGCCATCTGGTTGCTGAACTCGACGGCGGCGAACGGTTCGTCCTCCTCGTCGTGACCGTTGCCGTCGCAACTCGTGTCGTCGCCGTTCGAATCGTCGCCCTCTGCGGCGACGCCCGCACTCGACGCGGCGATACCCGCCGTCGTCAGTCCGACCGCCGACGCGGACAAGAACGTCCGGCGAGACGTCTCCGGTCCGATTCCGTCGCTCGATTCCTCGCTCGCTCGCTCATCTCTGTCGTTAGTGTCGTCCATGGTGATAGCCGAGTTACAACTCGGCGAGTGGTACGTCGGACGAATACCACATATATGTTAGCAGTCTGCCAAAAACGTGGAAGTCGAGCGATGGAGAACGTATCTCAACGGATAAATTGTCGATATGGGCCACGAAACGGCACATTTCGTCAGTTTCCGTGTCGTTCAACGAACCCGGAAGGAGTGACATAATGGCTCCGGTGGTGGGATATCTATCACTTTACAGAGAGTTTCTGCCGTCCCGTCGACCGTCGGGCGCCGTCCGCGTCTCGAGGACCGGAATTCTCGTGCGAGGGGTTCTCACGGCGTCGGGCGGAGGCTTCGAAGCGCTTTTACCCCGGATGGGCGTTATTCACCACAAGTAACTATGGCAGACAAACCGGCCTCCATGTACCGGGAGATCTCCAAGGCGGCGTACACCCGACGGGAGTACATCACGGGGATCCCCGGCTCGAAGATTGCACAGCACAATATGGGCAACCTCCAGACCGGCCCGCAGGACTACGAGGTCCAGATTAGCCTCCGCGTCGAGGAAGAGTGCCAGATTCGCCACGGTGCGCTCGAATCCGCACGTCTCTCCGCGAACCGCGTGATGCTGAAGCAGGTCGGACAGGAGAACTACAAGATGGTGCTCCGGAAGTTCCCCCACCACGTCATCCGCGAGAACAAGCAGGCGACCGGTGCGGGTGCGGACCGTGTCTCCGACGGAATGCGGCAGGCGTTCGGGAAGCCCGTCGGAACCGCCGCGCGCATCAAGCGCAACGACCGCGTGTTCACCATCTACTGCAGTCCTGAGGACGCGGACATCGCGAAGGACGCGCTCCGCCGCTCCTACAACAAGATTTCGCCGCCGTGCCGCATCGACGTCGAGAAGGGCGAAGAACTGCTCGTCGCGTAATCGAGCGAACCTTCTCTCGTCGCTTTTCCGCCGACCGACGCTCCCGAGCGACGGCCACGCCGCCGTCTCCCGCGGGCCGGCCTCTCTCCTCGCGAGTCGGGCGATTTTTCGTCCGTCGGTCCCTCTCCTCGCCCGATGCTTCGACTCGCGGTCGCCACGGAGCGCCGGACGTTCGAGCGAATGCGCGACCCCCTCGGGGCCCGCGGCATCGACGTGGCCCACCTTCCGGCGAAGGAACGGGCGATTCGGCTCACCGACGCGCCGACGCGGGAGTTCGACGTCGGGTTCGTCTACCCGCCGCGACTGATGGAGGGCGGAGCGCTCTCGGCCCTGTACGACGTTCCGTGGGTCAACGGCCGCGAGGCGGTGCTCACCTCCCGGAACAAAGCCGGCGTCGTCGCGCGACTCTCGCGGGCGGGGCTTCCGGTGCCCGAGACGCGCATGGTGTCGAACCCCGCAGACGAGAGCGACGTGCGCGACGCCGTCTCCGGACTCGACTTCCCCGTCGTCGTCAAGCCGAACTCGACGACGCGCGGCGTCGGCGTCGCGAAGGCGGCGGACCTCGATTCGCTCCTCGGCGTCGTCGATTACCTCGACCTCGTCCACGACTACCGCGCGACGGGCGATAAGTCGTACCTGATTCAGGAGTTCCTCCCGGAGGCGCGCGATTACCGCGTCATGGTCGTCGAGGGCGAGGTGGTCGGCGGCGTCGAACGCCGACTGTCGGCAGCGGCCTTGGCGGAGGGGCGGTGGAAGCACAACGTCCACCGCGGCGCGGAAGCCGTCGGCGTGGACGTGCGACCCGAGCACCGCGAACTCGCCGTCTCGGTGGCCGAGACGCTCGATATCCCCTACCTCGGCGTGGACCTCTTGGAGTCCGAGGGGCGGACCGTCGTCTCGGAGACGAACGCCCGGCCGACGATAGACGACGCGACGAAGTACGAAGCGGACTTCTGGGACCGACTGGCGGCACTGATACGAAAGACGGCCGACGAACGAGACGGTAGAAACTGACGGAGAAGAGCGAATCGAACGAGATGCGCCTCGGACGACGCCGGTTACTCGACGTCGATGGGTGCGGAGTCTTCCGCCTTCGCGAACGTGACTTGGAGGACGCCGTTGTTGAAGGAGGCGTCCGCGGAGTGTTCGTCCACCCTGACGGGGAGGCGGATGCGTTCGTCGAACTCCCGGCGGTCGCTGGCCGCGCTAATCGTGAGCATCTCGCCGTCGCACTTCAGGTCGATACCGTCCTTCTCCACGCCCGGTAGGTCCGCGACGAGTCGAATGGTCTCGCCCTCATCGTAGACGTCGACGTGCGTCTCCGAGGCGAATCCGGTAGAGTCGCTACCGGTCATCTCGTTCATCATCCGTTCGATTTCGTCGAAGATGTTGTCGAACGGATCGTCGCGTTCATCTCTCATACGTACCTCCATTGGACGTTTCCGCTCAAAAGCCTTCTCCCCCCGGAACCGTCGGGACGGGCGCCCGTTCCGCGACGGAGTGGTAGAACCGCCGACACGTCCGGGCGGCGTCGAGGCGCGGGACGACGCGAGTCGCTCCGGTCGTCACCCCTACCGATAGCTCTGTTCGTTCGTGCACGGTTCCGAACGAATCTGTTCGAAGTCGGAGCGCGTCCGCGGTGGCGACTTTCCACATTCTCCATTATCTTTAGGAGAATTTTTCGGCGAACGTCAACGAGAATCGATAATTCGGGCGTTCGAGGGCGAAATCGTTACACAGGGATTCAAGTGTCCGCGCCACCACTACTCGAACATGAGTGAAAAGTCGTATCTCGACGCGGGTACCGACGTGGACGACTCCGAAGTCGTACGTGTGGGGCTGAACGGCTTCGGCCGCATCGGTCGCAACGTGTTCCGCGCGGTGATTGACCATCCGAACGTCGAACTCGTCGGCATCAACGACGTGATGGACTTCGAGGACATGGAGTACCTCGCGAAGTACGACACCGTGCAGGGCACCCTCGACGAGGTGTCCCTCGACGGCGAGAAACTCGTCGTCGGCGACTCCTCCGTGGACGTGTTCAACGTCCAGAGTCCCGCCGAACTCCCGTGGGACGAACTCGACGTGGACGTCGCCCTCGAGTGTACGGGCATCTTCCGGACGAAGGAGGACGCCTCCGCACATCTCGAAGCGGGCGCGGAGAAGGTCGTCATCTCCGCGCCGCCGAAGGGCGAGGAACCGGTCAAGCAGATCGTCTACGGCGTCAACCACGACGAGTACGACGGCGAAGACGTCGTCTCGAACGCCTCCTGTACGACGAACTCCATCTCGCCCGTCGCGAAGGTTCTCGACGACGAGTTCGGCATCGAGAACGGTCTCCTGACGACGGTGCACGCCTACACCGGCAGCCAGAACCTCATCGACGGCCCGAAGGCGAAGCAACGCCGCGGGCGCGCCGCCGCCGAGAACATCGTCCCCACCTCGACGGGCGCGGCGCAGGCCACCACCGAGATTCTGCCGCAACTCGACGGGAAACTCGACGGCATGGCGATGCGCGTCCCCGTCCCGAACGGCTCTATCACCGACTTCACCGTCTCTCTGGAGGAGTCGCCGTCCGTCGAGGAGGTCAATCAGGCCTTCCGTGACGCCGCGGACGACGGCCCCCTCGCGGGCGTCCTCGCGTACACGGACGACGAAGTCGTCTCCTCGGACATCGTCGGTCTGCCGTTCTCCTCGACCGTCGACCTGAACTCGACGGACTCGGTCAACGACGGCGGCATGTACAAGGTCCTGACGTGGTACGACAACGAGTACGGCTTCTCGAACCGCCTGCTCGACGTCGCCGACTACATCATCCACGGCTAAGCTACACCCACACCGGAACACGGCGTACGCTCGTCTGCGCCGAGTTCACTCATCCGGTCGCACGACGGCGTACGACCGGGCGACGTTCGGCGGACAGACGGGAGTATGAAGTAACCTCTCTTCGATATCCCACTCACCAGACATATGTCCACGTTCAACACGCTCGACGACCTCGAATCCGGACAGCGCGTCCTCGTCCGCCTCGACCTGAACTCGCCGGTCGAAGACGGCGAGGTGCGAGACAACCGCCGCTTCGACCGTCACGCGACGACGGTTCGGGAACTGATGGAGGCGGGCCACCGCGTCGTCTGCATGGCCCATCAGGGCCGCCCCGGCGACGACGACTTCGTCTCCCTTCGGCAGCACGCCGACATCCTCGCGGAGCACGTCGGCCGCGACGTCGGCTTCGTCGACTCCACGTACGGCGAGTCCGCCGTCGAGGCCATCGAATCGCTCTCCGACGGCGAGGCGCTCCTGTTGGAGAACACGCGGATGACAGACGACGAACTGCCCGAGGAGTCGCCCGAGGAGAAGGCCGAGACGGAGTTCGTCAAGACCCTCTCGCCGCTTTTCGACGCGTACGTCAACGACGCCTACTCGGCGGCCCACCGGTCGCACGCCTCCTTGGTCGGGTTCCCCCTCGAACTGCCCGCCTACGCGGGGCGCGTCATGGAGTCGGAGTACGAGGCAAACACCGCCATCGCCTCCCGCGAGTTCGACGGGCAGGTGACGATGGTCGTCGGCGGGACGAAGGCGACGGACGTCATCGACGTGATGAACAACCTCGGCGGGAAGGTAGACCAGTTCTTGCTGGGTGGCATCGCGGGCGAACTGTTCCTCCGCGCCGCGGGCCACGACGTGGGCTACGACGTCGGCGGCATGGACCTCTTCGACGACCAGTGGGAGGCGAACCACGAGACCATCGAGTCGCTTCTGGAGGAACGCGGCGACCAGATAACGCTGGCCTCCGACTTGGCCTACGAGGACGAGAACGACGAACGGGCCGAGATAGCAGTGGACGAAATCGACGAGAAGGACCGCGGCTACCTCGACATCGGTTCGGAGACCGTCTCCGAGTACGACCCGGTCATCCGAGACTCGGAGGCCGTCTTCGTGAAGGGCGCACTCGGTCTCTTCGAGGACGAACGCTTCTCCGAGGGCACTGTCGGCGTCCTCGAAGCCATCGCCGAGACGGACTGCTTCTCCGTCGTCGGCGGCGGCGACACCTCCCGCGCCATCGAGATGTACGGCCTCAGCGAGGACGACTTCGGGCACGTCTCCATCGCCGGCGGCGCGTACATCCGCGCGCTGACGGGCGAACCCCTCGTCGGCGTCGAAGTGCTGTCGCGGGACTAAGCGGTCCGGATCACCCGACGCGGACCCGTTCGGCGACGAGTGTCGCCGCGCCGTCGGTGAACAACAGAACGCCGGTGACGACGGCGAGGAACCAGAGTACCGAATCGGCCGTCGACGGTACTGTGGCGCTTCCCGAGGCCAGTAGCGCGAGCGACTCTAACGCAAAGAACACCGCAGTCGCCGAGAGAGCGGTTCCGACGGCGATTTCTGTGGAGGCTCGACGAGCGGTAGACATTCTATCACGTCTTACTCACGAACAGAATAAGGACTCCGATTCGGCGAGTGAGTACTTTCTTGCGAGCCTCCGTCGAACGTACAGCCATGAAACTCGGCATCTGTTCGGACACGCACGACAATCTCGACCTCGCAGAGGGCGCGGTCGAACTGTTCGAAGACGAGGGCGTAGAGGCCGTCGTTCACTGCGGCGATATCGTCGCGCCGTTCACGGCGAACGTCTTCGACGCCGACTTCGAGTTCCACGCGGTTCGGGGGAACAACGACGGCGAGTGGAACCTCCAGAACGCCGTCTCGACGTTCGGCACGTACCACGGCGAAGCGGCCGACCTCTCGTTCGAGGGGACGGAGGTGGCAGTCTACCACGGGACGAACGAGACGTTGGTCGAGGGGTTGCTCGAAAGCGGCGCGTACGACTACGTGTTCCGGGGCCACACCCACGAACGACACCGAGAGGAGTGGGGCGACACCGTCCACGTCAACCCCGGCGGCCTGCCGATTCCGGGGGCCGACGACGCCTACTACGTCGCGACGCTGGACACCGACACGGACGAACTGGCGTTCCACGAGGTGTGAGTCAGGTTCCGGGGAGGATGTCGCCGAGTGCCGCGCCGATGCTCATCGGGACGAACGCGACGACGACGTCCGCTATCGCCAACCCCGGCGTCGACCAATCGACGCGGCCCCACCCGGTCATCAGGAGGAGTGCGGTGAGAAACGAGACGCCGACGACGCCGACGAGTCGTCGGGGGACGACGCCGAGGATGGGGTTGCTGACGCGGACGTCCTGAATGTCGGCGACGTAGAGGATGCCGACGACCATCCCGACGGCGAAACAGAGCGTCCCGACGAACGAGAGCGGATGGCCGGCCAGATACTCGCCGACCTCTTGGGTGCCGCCCTCGACGAACATCGGGATGCCGAAGAGGACGCTCCCGAGGAGGGCCTCCGCGAGGTCCTCCCGACCGAACCCCTTGACGACGTTGCCGAACGCGCCGGGCGGGCGGGAGACGTGCATCGCGGCGCGCATCACCTCGCGCACCTGCTGTCTGGCCTCCGGCGTCTCGACGGCGTCTTCGAGTTCCTCTAACTCGTCGAACAGTCGGTCCAGTCGTTCCGGCGGGTCCTCCAACGGGTCCTCCGGCGGCGTCTCGTCGGGCATCTGTCCGACCACGCGAACTCCGCGGATAAAGCCCCTGCGAACGCCGCAGCGGTCGAAAACGGAGGTCTGTTCGGGGGGACGCGTCAGTCGTCGGCGAGTTCGGCTTCGACGTGGTCGTCCTCGCGGCTAAATCCCGCGGGGTCGCCCTCGATGCCGATGCCGACGTGTTCGTCCGTCCGGGCCATGCTCTCCGCCTTGTCGGTCACGTCGAGCATCGCGCGGATGGCGTCGACGTTCTCGGGGATGACGTCCGACTCCTGGTGGATGGCTTGGAAGAGGTACAGGTCGCGTCCCTCGACGGCGATGGACTCGCCCCAGACGCAGTTCTCCCACAGGTCGCCGCGCGGGCGGCCGGCGTCGAGTGCGAAGTCCTTCAGTTTCCCCGCGCCGTCGATGCCGAGGCCCTCGGGGATGACGTAGACGCGGTCCTCGCCTTCCAGCAGTTGCCGGACGTGCGCGGCGGTCACGTCGGATTCGAGCGTGACGTTGAGGCTGTGGACGTGCATCAGCGTCGCCGGGACCTTCAGTCCCAGCGTGTCGATGTCGAGGTCGGGGAAGATGGTCTCCACGTCGGGGCCGTGGTGACTCGGAATCTCTATCGGGTTCGGCAGGATGTCGTTTATCGGACCGCGGGAGTTCTGCGCGGGGTCGCCGCCGCGGCGGACGAGCGTCGCGCGCACCTTCTCGACGCCGTACGCCTCCTGTAGCGGTGCGATGATGCGCGAGAGCCCCGTCGTGTTACAGGAGACGACGCGGGTGTAGTCGGCGCCGACGCACTCGTCGAAGTTCGCGCGGGCGTTGAAACTCACGTCGGCGACGTCGGCGTCTTCGCCGCCTTGGAAGATGGCGGGCGTGTCGTGGGACTCGTAGAGGGACTTGTTCTCCGCGCCGATACCGGAGGGGGTGCAGTCGACGATGAGGTCCGCGTCCGCGACGAGTTCGTCGACGACGCCGGCGATTTCGACGCCGGCTTCGGCGAACAGGGGGGCGCGGTCGGGGATGGCGGCGTACATGTCGTATCCGCGTTCGACGGCGGTGTGGGCCTCGAAGTTCGGCTGGGTCTTCGCGACGCCGGCGAGTTCCATGTCGGGTTGGGAATCGACCGCATCGGCGACGCGCTTACCAATCGTGCCGTAGCCGTTGACACCGACTCGTATCATTACGCGTCAGTCGAAGGGGGAGCGCCATAGTTATTTCGGCGTTCACAGTTAAGAAATTAACTCCATCCCGAGTAACGAGGCGGATTTCCACGCGGGCGAGTAACTTCCGCCTCCGTACGAGGGAGTCGGCGGAACCGACCGACCGGACGCCGATGGGAACGCCTAACCCCGCGGCGACGCACGTGGACGTATGAGCGACAGTGACGTAGCGGCCGCCGCGGAGACGGCGGTGCGCCAGTGCGTGGCACTCGACGACGCGGAGTCGTGCGTCGTCGTCACCGACGACAAGCGACTGCCCATCGGGGAGGCACTCTACGAGGCGGCGCGGGCGGTGACGGAGGACGCGACGTTGCTCCGGTACCCGCCGGGGAACCAACACGGCGAGGAACCGCCCGCGCCCGTCGCCGCGGCGATGGCCGAGGCGGACGTGTTCCTCGCACCGACGACCAAGAGCCTCAGTCACACCCGCGCCCGCGGCGACGCCTGCGAGGCGGGCGCGCGCGGCGCGACGCTTCCGGGCATCACCGAGGAGGTGTTCACCACCGGGTTAGACGCCGACTACGACGCCATCGCGTCGCACTCGCTGTCGGTGTTAGAGCAGGTCAACGACGCCGAGGAGGTTCGCGTCACGACGGACCGCGGCACGGACATCACCTTCGAACCCGGCGACAGGGACTGGCTCTCGGACACCGGCATCGTCCACGACGCGGGCGCGTTCTCGAACCTCCCCGCGGGCGAGGTGTTCGTCAGCCCCGAGAACGCGAACGGCACGTACGTCGTCGACGGGACGATGATGCCGCACGGACTCTTAGACGGCGAGGAACTCCGATTCGAGGTGGAGGACGGCTACGTGACCGACATCTCGGACGACGACGTGCGCGAACAGGTCGAGGCGGGAGCGGAGGACGTCGGGCGGGACGCGTACAACCTCGCGGAACTCGGCATCGGGACGAACGTCGGGGTGACGGACCTCGTGGGATCCGTCTTGTTGGACGAGAAGGCCGCCGGTACGGTCCACATCGCCATCGGCGACGACGCGGGCATCGGCGGCGACACGGACGCGCCTCTCCATCTGGACGGCATCATTCAGGACCCGACCGTGTACGCGGACGGGGAGGAAGTGGAACTCCCTCGATAGACGGGGTTATCCGGTTTGTAACGGCCGAAGTCCGCGGTTCGTCACCGCGCGCTTCCGTTCACCCGCCCTCTCCGGTACGTCCGATAGGCCCGACGGAGGAGGCGAACCGCGCTCAGCCGATGAGGCACCGCCCCGCCGCACTCACCTCGCACTCGCCGATGGCGTACAAATCGCCCGTGTTCCGGTGCGAAAACACCAACTCCTCGGTGACGGCGGGTGCACTCGTGGCGCTCTGGTTCTCCCCCAGTTTCGCCGTTCCCAGCCTCTCGCCCGTCTCGGCGTCGAGGGCGAACAGTCGGCCCCGTGCGCCGCCTTCGTCGCCGGAGGGTTCCCGACGGCCGTTGACGTAGACGACGCCGCCCGAAACGACCGGCGTCGTCCGCAGACCGACTTGCTCGCGTGCGTTCCGGCCGAACGCTCGCCAGAGGCGTTCGCCTGTGTCCGCCTCGCGGGCAACGAGACTCCGGTCGGCGACGTAGTAGAGCCTCCCGTCCGAAACGGCGAGGCAACTGTCGGTCCACCGCGGCCCTACTTCCACGCGCCAGCGTTCCTCGCCCGTCTCCGCGTCGAACGCGCCGACGAACTGCCGTCCGATTCTGGTGCCGTCGTCGATTCGGAGCGGGAGAAACAGGGTACCGTCCGCGACGGCGGGCGTCCCGTCGGCCGATATCGGACGACGCCACCGTTCCTCGCCGGTCGCGCTATCGACGGCGACGAGTGCGCCGTCGCCGTCCAACATCGGGACGTAGACGGTGCCGTCGGACGCGCCGAGTTGCCACATCCCCGTCGCGTCCGCGAATTCGCGCCGCCACAGTTCGCTCCCGTCCGTCGGGTCGACGCCGTACAGTACCTCGGGTTCGGTCCTCTCGTCGCCGTGGTTCTCGTGCGTCTCGTAAGACCCCGTGACCACGACGTCGTCGCGAACTATCGGCGGCACCGCGTCGGGGATGGGTTGGGTGGGACCGAAGTTGTCGAACGTCCACGCGACGGTGCCGGCGTCGGCGTCGCCGCCCGTCGAGACGGCCTTCAGTCCCTCGTGCGTCTGGACGTAGAGTCGGTCCGTCGCCGAATCGAGAACCACCGAGTCCGAGTGATAGAAGTAGTAGAACTCGTCGGTGCGCCACAGTTCGGTCGTCCAGACGGACTCGCCCGTCGCCGCGTCGAACGCCTCGACCCACGACCCGCCGGGGCCGTCGCGCGTCCCCGCCTCCTCGGAGTAGACGAGGTAGAGTCGGCCGTCGCCGACGACGGGCGAACACGTCGTCCCGCCGCCTCGCGGCCTCTGTGCGTGCCAGACGGCGTGGAGGTCGGTCGTCGGCCCCGCTATCTCGGCGTGGCCGGTGTTCGCCGCGTCGTAGGACCGTCGCGGCCACGTTCCGGCGGCGGAGGGGGTCGAAAGCGAGAGGCAACCGGCCGTCGCCGCGACGCCGGCGCTACCGAGGGCGGCGAGGAACGCGCGGCGGGAAGGGGTCGCACGAGGGGAGGGCATCGTCACGGAGTGCGCCCGCTTCGTATAAGAACCCTAACGTACCGGTCGAGGCACGGGCTCCCACGGGGCGGTATCACGCGCCCGAGGGCGGAAGGGCGACTTTTTACGGCGTCGTCGGATAGATGGAGGTATGAGTACGCCACAGGACCGCGTCGCCGTCGCGTGTCCCTCCTGTTCGCCCGAGGAACCGACCGTCCACGAGGTGTTGAAACCGGGCGGGCAGGCCACCGTTCGCTGTACGGAGTGCAGTCACGTCCACAAGGTTCGAATCGAGGAGGAGCGAGAAGTCCAACGGGACGTCATCGTCTCGCAGGACCAAGAGTCGTTCAAGACCACCGTCGACGCCCCCGCCGAGGAGACGATAGCCGTCGGCGAGGAGTTCATCGTCGATACGGAGGAGGCCATCATGCTCGTCCGCATCACCGGCATCGAAGTCGGCCCCGAGCAACGAACCGAGTCCGCGGAGGTGGAGGACGCGACGACCATCTGGACCCGCGCCGTGGACAACGTCTCCGTCAACGTCACCGTCAACCCGAAGGACGGTAAACACGACAAGACGCGGAGTTTCAAGGTCCACGTCCCCGGCGACTACGAGTTCGTCGTCGGCGAGACGGAGGAGTTCGGCGACGAGAAGTTCACCGTCAAGGCCCTCCACGTCCGCGAGGACGCCCCGGAGTACCGCCACGGGAAACTCGACCACGACGGCGACATGGTGTACGCGAAGGACCTCAACCGCCTGTACGGCCGCGACGAGACGTCCACCGCGTGGTCGGCCTGGTAATCCACCTTTTTCGTCGTCGGGTTTCCTCGCTCACTGCGTTCGCTGCGGGTACCCTCCTCGAAAAACCTGGAGGGAAAAAGCCGCCGACGTCGCGGCCTTCGGCCACTCGTCGCCGGTGAACTGCTCGCTTCGTCTTCGGGAGGGCTCTAAGCCACCTGAATGGCCGGCGAGATGGCGAAGCCGTCTCGCTTTGCTCGCGGATACTCAATCGGACTTGCGAAAATTCTCAACTATATCCACGAATCGTTCGATGTACGAAGGAATATCATCACGCTCTTTGACCTCTTTGTAGGAAAACCAGTGAATCGCAGCGACTTCGTCCGACGCGCGCGGATAGGCTTCGCCATTCACATGCTCGCACAACGTGACGATATTGATGCATTGAGTCCCATCGTCGGCCTCAAACGTCGTGCTGAGGACATACTCGACATCTCCGATCTCGATGCCGACCTCTTCGTCAAGCTCGCGGATGGCTGTCTTCTCGATCGGATCATTACCTCCGGGCGGCTGCTCAATTTTGCCACCCGGAAACGCTAACGACCCGCTGGCGTGGTCTTCCTCCGGTCCGCGTTCGATGAACAGATACTCGTCGTTTTGAACGACGACACCATCGACGTTCACAACGTATCCATATTCCTCTATCATACTGACAATAATTGGAACATCTATCGATAATATTTCTGCTTAGAACGGAGCCCGACCCACCGGTCGTTTCGTCAGCCGGAAGCAAGAACGAAGAGCGCCCGTTTGCTGGATAGACACCTAACCGAGAACTACCGGGTCGAATCCGCCACCCGCCGCAACGTTCGACTGTTCTCGCCGCGAATTGCGACGCATGACCGACGATAGAACCGACGAGCGACGGCAACTCGTCGAACGACTCGAACGTCGGGGACACGTCGAGAATCCGAGGACGCTCGACGCCCTGCGGTCGGTCCCCCGCCACGAGTTCGTCCCCGACGGGTCCCGACGCTCCGCGTACGCGGACAGACCGCTCTCCATCGGGCAGGGACAGACCATCAGCGCGCCCCACATGGTCGGCGTGATGGCTGACCTGCTGGACCCGGACCCGACGGACCGCGTCCTCGAAATCGGGACGGGGTGCGGCTACCACGCCGCGGTGACCGCCGAACTCGTGCCCGAGGGCCGCGTCTACAGCGTCGAGTACGAGCCCGAACTGGCCGAACGCGCCCGAGAGACGCTCGAATCGCTGGGCTACGACAACGTCTCGGTCCGCACCGGCGACGGCCACGATGGGTGGCCCGAACACGCCCCGTACGACGGCGCGTACCTGACCTGCGCGCCGCCGGAGGTTCCGCCGGCCGTCCGCGAACAGGTCGAACCCGGCGGCGTCGTCGTCGCGCCCGTCGGGCGGGGCCGCCAGCGACTCGTCACCGTCGAGAAGCGGGAGGACGGAACGGTCGAGCGGTCCGAACACGGCGGCGTCAGGTTCGTCACGATGAGCGGCGGATAGCGGCTGGTAGGGGAAACCGGGCCGACTTTGCCGGTCGGCGGCGTCGAGAGAGACATGCCGACCCGAGACAGTTCGTCGCGCGACGTGGAGGAACTCGTCTTGCTTTGGGCCGCCCGCCGGAGCGGCGTCCTCGACGCCGTTCTCGACACCGCCGGGACGCCCGCGGAGGCGGCCGAGGCGGCGGACGTGACGGAGGAGGCGGCCGCAGTCGTCGTCGAATCGCTCGCGGACCTCGGGTTCGTCCGCGACGTGGGCGGCGAGTACGAGATTACGAACCGCGCGCTCGGATTTTTAGCGAAGCGAGACGTGCGCTCCATCGGTCGTCTGCCGCACGCGTTGGACCTGCTGGACCTCTGGAGCGACCTGCCGGAGACGATGGCGACGGGCGAGACGCCCGAGTTACCCGAAGACTGGACGCGAAACCGCCTCGGGGCGCACGCCGCGACGGACGACGCGGCGGTGCGCGCCCGCGTCACCGCGGCGGTGCGCGAACGACCCAACGCAGAGCGAGTCGCGGACCTCCTCGGCGCGTCGGGGACGTACGCGACGGAGTTCGCCGCCCGCGGGTTCGAGACGACGCTGGTCGACGACGGAGCGTGCGTCGAGGCGGTCGAACCGATGGTCCGCCACCGCGGCGTCCGAACCGTCGCCGCCGACGTTCCGGGCGAGTTGGGCCTCGACTCGGGGTCGTTCGGCCTCGCGTTCGCCGCCGACGCGACGAGTCGGCTCGACCCCGCGGAGAACCGCGCGCTGTTCGACGCGGCGTTCGACGCCCTCGAACCGGGCGGGACGCTCGTCATCGTGGACGTCCTCCGCGACGGGTCGCCCGAATCGGTCGGCGCGCGGGTGCGCGCCCTCGGCGTCGGACGGGGCGACGCCTACCCGGAGGCGACCTACCGCGAGTGGTTGGAGGACGCCGGGTTCGCGGGCGTTGCTTGTAAATCCGTGCCGGGAGACGCCCGGACGGCGGTTATCGCCCACCGGCCGGAGCGTGCGGTTGATTAGGGCGCACGCCCGAGGGCGAGTATGGATACCGCCGCATTGCGCGAGGACATGGTCGACGGCATCGAACACTCGATGGACGTCGACGAGTCCGTGAGCCTCGCGATGCGAACTGTCCCTCGACACCCGTTCGTCGAGGAGACGCCGTACGACAACCGGGCCTCCGACTACGAGGGGACGACGGTGCTGGCCCCCGCCCTCGCCGCGCGAATGCTCTCCGCACTGAACGCAACCGACGGCGACGAGGTGTTGGTCGTCGGCGCGGGCGTCGGCTACACCGCCGCCGTCTTGGCCGAACTCGTCGGCGAGAGGTACGTCCACGCCGTCGATATCGACCGCCAACTCGTCTACGCCGCCCGCTCGAACCTCGAATCGGCGGGCTACGGCGGCGTCCTCGTGGACCGCCGCGACGGCGCCGACGGCCTCCCCGAGTACGCCCCGTTCGACCGCATCCTCGTCGAAGCCGCGGCCATCAACCCCCCGCGGAAACTCGTCGCGCAGTTGGCCGACGGCGGCCGCCTCGTCATGCCGATGGGCGGCCCGGAGCAGACGCTCGTCTCCGTCACCCACGAGGGCGAAATCGAGGAGAAACACGGACCCGTCGCCTTCCGACCCCTCCTGGTCGAGGGCGAACAGCGGAGCGGTCCCACGCGCAACCGCACCGAACGCGAGGACGCCGAACGGGCGCAACCCGACTCGGGCTACTTCGCGCCGAGCGGGTGGGAACAGGAGTGGATAGACTGGGACGAACGGCTGAGCGGACGACAGCGGCGGCGGCGGTAGTCCTCCTCAGAACGACGTGTCGTCCAGCGCCGTCTCGAAGAGGGCCACGAGGACGAACGCGCCCGCGAGGATGGCGCTCTCGACGAGGCCGTACTGAAACGGATACACCGTTAGTCCGAAGAGACCGACGGCGCCGAGAAGGAACGCGCCGCAGACGAGGAACGCTTTCGTCGGCGAGACCATACTCGAAATACGCTTTCTCCCGCTTAAGAATTTACTCCCCCGAAACGGTGTACGAAGCCCGTCCCGGCGAGTACCGTCGCCAGACGCTACGTCTTCATCCCGCTTCCCGTCAGCGGAATCACCACGTCGTCGGTGGCGTCGATGACGCCCCGTTCGCGGTACTCCCGGAGGGCCGCGGGCGCGACGGCGGAGGTGGATTCGACGTAGAACCCGCGGCCGTGGAGGGCGTCGAGTTCGCGTTCCACCGCACCCTCCGAGAGGGCGATGGCGTCGCCACCCGTCTCCTCGATGGCGTCGAGAATCTGGTCTTTGCGGACGGGCTCTCGTATCTGGATGCCGTCGGCCGCGTCGTTCTCGCCCGCCGCCGCGTCCCGTCCGTGCAACGCCTCCGCGATAGGGGCGTATCCGGCGGCCTGCGCGCCCAAGAAGCGCGGCATCTCGTCTATCCAGCCAGCGTCGGAGAGGGCACGGAAGCCGCGGTAGGCGCCGAGAAACAGCGTCCCGTGGCCGAGGGGCGAGACGACGGCGTCCGGGGCCGACCAGTCTCGCTGGAGGACGACTTCGTAGGCGAACGTCGCCGTCCCGGCGAAGAAGGCGGGGTTCCACGCGTGGGAGGCGTACCAGCCGTCGCCCGCGCGGACGGCGTCGAGGCAGGCGTCGGTCACGTCCTCGCGGGACCCCTCGACGCGGACCGGCGTCGCCCCCGCGCGTTCGACGGCGCGGAGTTTCGTCGCCTTGACCGCCGCGGGTACGTACACGTCGGCGTCGATGCCGGCGCGGGCGGCGTAGGTGGCGATGGCCGCCCCCGCGTTGCCCGAGGAGTCCTCGACGACTCGTTCGACGCCGAGTTCGTCGGCGACGGAGAGCGTCACCGTCGCCCCGCGGTCCTTGAACGACCCCGTGGGGAAGACGTACTCCAGTTTGAACGACGCGCCCCACTCGGGCGCGTCCACGAGGGGCGTCAGTCCCTCGCCGAGGGTGACGTTCGGACCGACCGGGAGAAAGTCGTCGAACGACCACAGTCCCCGGCGGGCGTCGAACGCGTCGGGGGCGGGCGCGGGGCCGTCGGGTCGGAAGTCGGCGGCGAAATCCAACGGCGCGCCGCAGTCACAGCGCCACGTCCACTCGGCGGGTTCGTTACCGCAGTCGGAACAGCGGAGTCGGAGTTCGGGAGGCAGCGCCATCGTCAGACGGTGTCGATGTCCGTGCCGACCGAGCAGACGTACTCGCCGGTGGCGACCTGCGGGAGGCGGCGGCACCGCCAGAAGATGCCGGGACCGTCGGCGGTGACGCGCGCCTTCAGGCCGCCGAAGACGTCCGTCACCTCGAACAGCACGTCGCCGACGGAGACGGAGTCGCCGAGGTCCTTCTTGAACCGCACCAGACCGCCCGAGGGCGACCCGTACTGGTCGAACCCCTTCGCGCGGGTCTGGGACGTGGATTCGACCGACCCGTCGAGGAAGCCGTACCCGCGGAGGACGTTGTAGACGCCGTCGACGCCCTTCCGGATGCTCTCTTCGTCCCACCCGACGGCCCCGCCGAGTTCGGGGTCGATGGTCGGGATGCCGTCGTCCGGGCCGGCGCGGGCGAGTTGTCCGTCCGGGCCCTTCTGGTCGAGGATGTAGCCGCACCCGAACGTCTTCGCCAGTCGGAGACACTCGCTGTGGAGGCGGTGGTGGCGGCCGCAGCGGACGCGAACCTCGTCTATCATCCGACTCGTCGACCCCTGATGGAGGTCCACGATGATGTCCGCGCGGGAGGCCACGTCGTACGTCGCCGCGGCGATACGCTCGGAGGACGTGCCGTTCTCGTCGCCGGGGTACGCGCGGTTCATCTTCGTGTCGTCGATGGGGTTTCTGTGCTCTGCGACCTGAAACGCGTGGTAGTTGACGATGCCGACGACGAGTATCTCGCCGACGACGTCGTTCGGATCCAGTTGGGGGACGACGCGCTGAATCACGCCGACACCGTTCAGTTCGTCGCCGTCGGACGCCGCCTGCAGGTAGAGCGTCTTGCCGTCTCGCGCGCCGTTTATCACGGCGACCGGGAGCGCGACCGGGCTTCCGTCTCGCGCCTCTCCCACTTCGAGCCGACCCGTCGCAATCTCTCCCGGGGCCGCGCTCGCACTTCCGAGCGTGGTCATTACTCGTCTGTCGGCACCCCCACCCTTTAGGGGTTCGGTCTGTGACACCGCAGACGGCGACGTACGCCGCCGCGAGTGGGTCACCCGCCGCGGAGGGGCCTCGGCGGTTCCGCCGACCGGGACTGATTTGACGGACGCAGGAGAGGGGACGCACATGGCGCGCGAGGAGACGGCCGAACCGGACGCGTTCTCGTCGTTCCGACGCTTCTTCGCCCTCGACGGCGACGTACTGGTTCTCTCGGCGGCGATGTTCGCGTTCAGCCTCGGGTTCCAGATGACCGGACGCTACATGCCGCGGTACATGAGCGTCCTCGGCGCGGGGAGCCTCGCAATCGGGCTGTACGGGAGTTTCGGCAACCTCATCAGCGCCGTCTACCCGTACCCCGGCGGCGCGCTCTCGGACCGCATCGGGTCCCGGACGGCGCTGACGGCGTTCGGCGTCGCCTCGACGCTCGGGTTCGTCGTCTGGTTGTTCGCCGACGCGTTCGGCGTCCTCACGATACCGGCCTTCGAGGTGGGGCGGTACGCGGCGGAGCCGGTCGTCCTCCCCGTCGGCATCTTCCTCGGCCTCCTGCTCGCGCAGGCGTGGAAATCGTTCGGGCTGGGCGCGACGTTCGCGATAGTGAAACAGAGCGTCCCGGCGGACCGTCTGGCGACGGGCTTTGCGAGTACGGAGACGTTCCGCCGGACGGCCTTTCTGCTCGGGCCCCTCCTGGCCGCGGGCGTGTTGACGCTCTATCAGTTCGAGTTCGGCTTCCGCGTCGTCTTGGCCGTCGCCGCCCTGTTCGGCCTCGTCGCCACGGCGGCGCAGTACGCCCTCTACGACGCGTCCAGGGACTCGTTCGGGAAGTCCTTCGAGGGCCTCGACTCGGTGCTCGACGACCTGCAGTCGATGCCGCCGGAGCTTCGACCCCTGCTGGTCGGCGACACCCTCGTCCGCTTCGCCAACGGGATGGTGTACGTCTTCTTCGTCATCGTCGTCACCGAGTTCCTCGAAGTCGGCGTCACCCTCCCCGCCGTGGGGTCGCTCTCGCCGGACGCGTACTTCGGCGTCCTGTTGGCCGTCGAGATGGCTATCGCCCTCCTCACGATGGTGCCCGTCGCCAAACTCGCGCGGCGCGTCGGCCTCAAACCCGTCGTCGCCGTCGGGTTCGCCGTCTACGCGATATTCCCGGTGCTGCTCGTCAACGCGCCCGCGAACGCCGCCGTCGTCGCTCTCCTCTTTGCGTTCTCCGGCCTCCGGTTCGCCGGCCTCCCGGCGCACAAGGCGCTCATCGTCGGACCGGCCGAAGAGAACGCCGGCGGGCGCGTCGTCGGCTCGTACTACCTCGTCCGCAACGTCGTCGTCATCCCCTCCGCCGCCGTCGGCGGATGGTTGTACGCGGCGTCGCCGGAGTTGGCGTTCGGCGCGGCGACGGCGGTGGGCCTCCTCGGGACGGGCTACTTCCTCGCCTTCGGCCGGGAGTTCCCGGCGTACGCGTGAACGGCGTCGGCGGCGACGGCGATGGAGATTTGACGGACCGAGAACAACCCACACTCGTGAGTGACGAGGTTCCGGAGCGTCCGCCGTCGGGCGGACTCGTCGAGGCGTTAGACGTGCCGCGGAACGCCGCAGTCGGCGTCGCCGCCGGCGTTACCCTCGCGGCGGGCGCGTACCTGTTCCGCGTGTTAGAACTGTTCGGCCCCTTCGCGGGGACGAGAGCGTACCCGGTTCTCGGGCCGGAAGGCTGGTTCGGCATCCTCGCGTTCGTCCTCGCCACCTCGACGGCGCTTCTGGTGACGACGCTTCTGACCGTCGTCTCCGTCTACCGCCTCGCAAAAGACGTGTGAGTTACCGCATCGACCGGTCGTCGAGCCGTTCGACGCCGACAGACCCGTCGCGGTGGACGGTGACGCGGAGACCCTCGTACTCGAACGAGACGTTCACGGACTGCGTCGTCGTGAGCGACGAGAGCGCGTCGATATCGACGAGTCCCGCGAGCGGTTCCAACTCCATCGGACTTCGGTCGAGTTCGGCGGCGACTTCGCGGACGATTCTCACGCCGATGTCGTCCGCCCCGCTCGTACCCGAAGACGTGCCGCCGGGTTCGGTCACTCGCCTCGACACCTCATCTCGCGTCCGCGTCGTCCTGCGCGGTACGCCCGTCCCTGTCTCCGACCGCGAGTAACGAAAGAATCCACCCTGTCCATTGGTACTGAGCAAGCAGACGAGCTACAATAAGTTGGGCGTTTCTATGTCCAGGTGTTTAAGATACGGTCGGAAGTGGCGACGAAAGGGCCGTCGAAAACGGTTCGAGGCGACGATTACTCGTCGAACAGTTGCGGGTCGCCGGTGGCCTCGCCGAGTCGTTCGGCGCCGGCGCGGGTGCCCTTCGCGATGACCACGTCGCCGGGGAGCAGTTCGGTCTCCGGGCCGGGCTGAATCACCCACTCGTCGGCGTCGTTCGGCGCGTCGGCGGCCGGGGGGCGTTCCCGCCGGACGGCGATGACGCGCATCCCCGTCTCCGTCTTCACCCGCTTCTCTCCCAGCGTCGCGTTCGCGAGGGTGCTCCCCTCGGCGACGGTGAGGCGGACGATGACCTCGTCGGACTCCTCGACGGCGACGGCGACGACGGGGTGGGCGTTGAGTCCGCGGAGGACGCCCTCGCTGATTTCGAGTGCGGCGTCGGAGATGACCTCCGTCGCGGAGGCGAGGTGGACGAGTCCGCGGAGCTGAACCGGGTCTTCGACGCGGCTCGCCGCCCGGAGCACCCACGCCTCGAAGCGCGACTTCAGCGCGTCCACCTCCGCCTCCAACTCGTCTACCTCCTCGGCGACGCCCTCGCTGTCGAACAGAATCGCGCCGTACGCGAGGTCCACGGCGAGTTCGCTCATGTCCTTCATCAGGATTATCGAGTCGACGGCGCGTTCGAGGTCCTCGATGGGCGGGTCGGCGACCGCCGGCGGTTCGTACGGGACGCCGGCCACCGTCTCGTAGACGGCGGCGACGCCCTCCTGCGCGCCGCGGAGGAGGAGCACGTCGTTCTCTCGCAGTTGGGTCTCCCGGTCGGGATTCGTTATCCACCGGCGCTTGCCCGTCGCGGAACGGCGGCGGATGGCGATGACGCGGACGCCCGTCTCCGTCTCCATGTTGATGTCGCCGAGGGTGCGGCCGTCGTACGGCGAGTCGGCGGCGACGGTGGCGCGCACCAGCATCTCGGCGGCCTCCGGCAGGGCCGCCCGGATGGCGTCGGGGAGGCCGATGTCCTCCAAGACGACCTTGGCGATGTCGCCCGCCGCGTTGGATATCTTCTCGGCCGCGCCGATGACGCCGAGGACGGGCGCGAGTTGCTCGGCGTCCTCGGGGTTGCGCGCGGCCATCAGGAGGCTCATCCGCCCCTGCAACTGGAGGATGTCCATCCGCTCTTCGAGCGCGAGAACCTCCCGCGCGATGTCGTCGCTCCCGTTGAGGACGGCGGAGTACGAGAGGTCGATGAGGAGCTCTGCGGTGTCTTTCATCTCCGAGAGCACCTCCTTCACGCTGACCGGTTCGTACTCCACGTCCGCTGGGTCCATGTGTCGGGATGGGCGGCGGACCGTGATAAGGCTTGGTAGCGACGCGTTACCCGCACCCCGCGCGGTGGACGGACGTTGGGATGTCGCCGTCGTCTCCTTTGTGTGCTATAAGTTAACGTTGGTCTATGACCCAAAAGAGACAAAAGGAAATAGTTTGGGGTGAACGATAACGCTTTTTTGAGAGGGACGGGAACCGTTTGGGTATGTCAGACGACCTGAAGCGGGGGCTGGAAGGCGTTCTCGTCGCCGAGTCGGAACTCAGTCACATCGACGGTGATGCCGGGAAGCTCGTCTACCGGGGCTATACCATCGAGGACTTGGCCCGCAACGCGTCGTACGAGGAGGTCGTCTACCTCCTGTGGCACGGGGAACTCCCGACACGGTCGGAGCTCGAGACGTTCGAAGAGCAGATGAGCGCCGAACGGACGCTCGACGACGACGTGTTGGGCGAGATTCGGAAGCTCGCCGACGCCGACGAGGTGCCGATGGCGGCGCTTCGGACCGTCGTCTCGTCGCTGTCGGCGCACGACGACGACGCCACCTTCGAGGGCGTGACGGACGAGGAGGCCAACATCCGGAAGGCCCGCCGCATCACCTCGAAGATTCCGACGGCGCTTGCCGCGTTCAATCGGCTCCGCAACGGCGAAGAGCCCGTCGAACCGCGCGAGGACCTCGGCCACGCCGCGAACTTCCTCTACATGCTCAACGACGAGGAGCCGGACGAGGTGCTCGCGGAGACGTTCGACATGGCGCTTGTCCTCCACGCCGACCACGGCCTGAACGCCTCGACGTTCTCGGCGATGGTCACCGCCTCCACGCTGTCGGACATGCACAGCGCCGTCACGAGCGCAGTCGGCACGCTCGCGGGGTCGCTCCACGGCGGGGCGAACGCGAACGTGATGAAGATGCTCAAGGAGATAGACGAAAGCGACAAAGACCCCAAGAAGTGGGTCAAAGACGCCCTCGACGAGGGTCGTCGCGTCCCCGGGTTCGGCCACCGCGTCTACAACGTGAAGGACCCGCGCGCGAAGATTCTCGGCGAGAAGTCCGAGGAACTCGCCGAGGCGTCCGGCGACACGAAGTGGTACGACTACTCGGTCGCAATCGAGGAGTACATCACCGAGGAGAAGGGTCTCGCGCCGAACGTCGACTTCTACTCCGCGTCGACGTACTACCAGATGGGCATTCCGGTCGACATCTACACGCCCATCTTCGCGATGTCCCGCGTCTCGGGGTGGACGGCGCACGTCCTCGAACAGTACGAGGACAACCGACTCATCCGCCCGCGTGCGCGCTACGTCGGCCCGACGGACCAGACGTTCTCCGACGTGGACGAGCGGTAAGAGACGCTCTGTCCGGTCGGTCCGACGCTACTCGTCTTCTTCCCGCACCGGAACGTACGACCGCCCGGCACCTCTGCCGAGAACCCACTCTCGCGTCGTCAGTTTTCGCTCGGCCCCGTCCTTGCGCGCGATGTCGAGGCGTTCCTCCGTCGTCTGGAAGTAGTTGACCACCGTCACCAGCAAGACGCCGCCGACGGTGTTCCCGAGGAGGACGGGCAGCACGAACCCGCCCAGACCGGCGACGAGCGACCCCCGTCCGGTGAAGACGAGGTACATCAGTTCGGTGAACGAGACGACCGAGTGATAGAGGTTGCCGAACGGGATAGCCAAGAACGCGATGTAGACGACGACCAGGCGCGTGGTGTTGTCGCTGACGGCGTACACCAACCAGACGACGCCCGCGACGATGAGTCCGGCGAACGCCGCCTTGAAGAACAGGCTCCAGAACGCCGTCTCGATACCCTTCGTCGCGAGGTACGCGGCGGCCTCCGCGCCGTCCGCAGAGAGGACGCCGCCCCGCGCGAGGACGAGCGCCCCCAGTCCGCCGCCGGCGAAGTTGCCGAGGACGACGACGGTCCAGATCGTGAGCAGTCGGGGGACGCTGGCGAGTCGTTCCAAGACGAGAACGACCGGCGGGAGCGTGTTCTCGGTGTACAGTTGGTAGCCGCCGAGGATGATGAAGACGAACCCCAGCGGGTACAGCAGGGCGCTGAGAACCGGGTCGCGGCCGGTGGCCGCCGTCATCGACGCGTACAGCAGGTAGGTGACGGTGATGGCGAACCCGGCGGCGAGTGCGCTGAAGAACAGTTCTCGAAGCCCGGTCGTGGCCTCCTCGTCGGCGGCGGCGACGATGCGCTGGAACACCTCGTGGGTCTCGAACTGGTCCCGGACGACACTCCCCACCGCGGGCGCGCCGCGCCTCGACTGTTCTATCGCCTCGCGTACCGTCTCGTTCTCCGGCGTGTCGTCGGCCATCAACTCCACCGTGCGGACGCGTGCGGAAAATGCCTCTCGGCCCCCGTTATCATCACAGCCACGGCGACGGCCGGCGGACGGCCGTCAGTCGTCGGTGTCGACGCTCCCCCGTTCGCGCAGGAGTCCCGCGGCCGTCCCGGCCCAGTCCGCGCGGGCGAACGCCGCGACGGCGAACAGGCCCATCCAGCAGTACGCGAGGAAGACGCCGGCGTAGACGCCGAACAGGCCGAGTCCCAACCACTCGACGGCGAGGTAGGAGAAGCCGACGAAGAACCCGAACATGCCGGTGACGCGGGCGAGGAACGGGAGCCGAGTCGCCCCCGCGCCCTGTAGCGCGCCCGAGAGCGCGACGAACACCGAGAGCATCGGCGCGGAGAGGCCGTAGACGACGGCGAACTCCGCCGCGTACGTGAGCGCTCCGGGCGACCCGCCGAACCCGAGGACGGAGACGACGGGGTCCGCGAACGCCGCGAGGACGAGTCCGATGCCGCCGACGGAACACAGAGAGAGGGCGGCGGTGGCCCACCCCTCGTACCGGGCGACGGACTCCTCGCCGCGTCCCAACGCCTGCCCGACGAGGATGCTCCCCGCGACGTTGTACCCGCGGGAGAGCGGACTCGTCACCTGCTGGTACACCCGGCGACCGACCTGAAAGCCGGCGTTGACGACATCGCCCGAGACTGCGGCGCTCGCACTTCCTAACGAGAGCAACAGCGCGTTGAACGGGAACTCCGCGAGTTCGGTGGCGAACCCCTCCGCCGCCCGCGGGACGGCGACGCGGACGAGTTGCACCGCCACCGTTCGGTCGGTGGGGCGCGCGAAGGCGACGGGCGAGTCCGGGCGGTAGATGGCCGCGACGAGCAGTGCCGCAGAGAGGACGTTCGCCGCCGAGGTGGCGAGGCCGACGCCGAAGACGCCCCACGCCGGGAGGACGGCGACGCCGAAGCCGAGTCCGAGCGACAGAGCGACGTTGACGCCGTTGGCGAGGACGTTGACGTACATCGGCGTCCGGGTGTCGCCCAGCCCCTGCAACGCGCGAGCGCCGACGAGAGCGACGTGGCGCGCGGGCGCGGTGGCGAAGACGACGGCGAGGTACGTCCCGCCTAGGCGCACCGCCTCGTCGCTGGCGGGGAACAGCCCCACCGCCCACTCCGAAAAGAGGACGCCGAAGGCGACGAACGGGACGCCGGTGAGGAAGGCGATGAGGAGGCCCTGCGTCACCGCCTCGTCGCGGTTCGCCTCGGCACCGCTTCCGGTGTCCTGACTGGAGAGGGCGATGGCGGCCCCGCCGAGTCCGAGGCCGATTCTGAGCGGGAACCGCGCGAACAGGTCGGCCAGACCGATGGCGACGACGGCGGCGGGCGACAGCGCGGCGGTGACGAGGATGTCCACCGTCCGCATCAGCGTCCGCGTGGTCTGTTCGGCCATCACCGGCCACGCGAGCGAGAACACGCGACGCCAGACGCCGCGGAGTCGCTCGAAGTCCATGGAGAAACGTGTGCTGTCGGACGCTTGACCCTACCGAAAGGGGAAGGCCGAGCGAACTTTGTCCGTCGACGACGACGCCCCCGCCGTGACCGACGTGTTCGTCTACGGGACGCTGACCGACTCCGACAGAGTCGCATCGCTCCTCGAAGAGTGGTCGTTCGGACCGGGCGCCCGCCTCCGCGGACTCCACCGCGTCGAGGGGGAGTACCCGACGCTCCTCCCCGGCGGGTCCGTCGAGGGGCGCATCCTCCGGACGGACGAACTCTCGACGCTCGACCGGTACGAGGGCGTCGCCTCCGGCCTCTACGTCCGCGTGAGCGTCCCCTACGCGGACGGGTGGGACGCGTGCGGCGACGGCGACTCGGCGGGCGCGCGCCGCGGCGCGGACGACTCCGCAATCGTGTACGTCGGCGACCCCGCACGCCTCGGCGTCGAGGCGGACGCCGAATGGCCGAATTCGGGGGACTTCGCCTCCCGAGTCCGCCGATTCGTCGCCGAGGAGCGAGTCGTCGTCCACCCTGAAGAGAAAGTATCCGACGCGTGAACGACAGCCGTCAGACGCCCCGTTCGCCCCGACGCCGTCCTTCGATTTCACTTTCGCTCCGGGTACATGACGTTTATATAGTGCGCGGAACGAAAAACAGATGCACGTCACACGCGTGCATTCCCCCCCTTTCCCCCCTTCTACACTCCTTAGCGGCGGCCTCGTCTCGGCCAGGCGGCCGACGGCGCGGAGGCGGGTTCCCGTCCCCGACCCGACGCCCCAAAACGATTAACCGAGACCACTGGGAACCGCAAGCATGCTCTCGCTCTCGGATGTTACTGCGGCGCGCGACCGAATCGAAGACGTGGCGAGGCGGACACCGTTGGACTACTCGCACACGTTCTCGGAGATGACGGGCGCGGAGGTGTACCTGAAACTGGAGAACTTCCAGCGGACGGGGGCGTTCAAGATTCGCGGCGCGATGAACTGCATCGCCACCCTCTCGGAGGAACAGAAGGCCGCGGGGGTGGTGACGGCGAGTGCCGGGAACCACGCGCAGGGCGTCGCACTCGCGGCGACGCGGGCGGGCGTGAACTCGAAGATAGTGATGCCGGAGCACGCCCCCATCTCGAAGGTGAAGGCGACGGAACGCTACGGCGGCGAGACAGTCCTCCACGGCGCGGACTACGACGAGGCGCAGGCGAAGGCCCACGAGATAGAACGCGCGGAGGACCGGACGTACGTCCACGCGTTCGACGACCCCTCGGTGATGGCCGGACAGGGGACCATCGGCCTCGAAATCGTCGAGGACTGCCCCGAACTCGACACCGTGGTCGTCCCCATCGGCGGCGGCGGCCTCATCGCCGGCATCGCAACCGCGGTGAAGGCCCGCAACCCCGACGTGCGCGTCGTCGGCGTGCAGTCGGACGGTGCCTCCTCGGCGGCGGATTCGCTTCAGAAGGGCGCAATTTACGAACTCGACAGCGTCGACACCATCGCGGACGGCATCGCCACCCGACGGGTCGGCGAGACGCCGTTCGAGGTCATTCGAGAGCACGTAGACGAGGTGGTGACCGTCTCCGACAAGGAGATAGCCGTCACGCTGACGTACCTGCTCGAACGGTCGAAGACGCTCGTCGAGGGCGCGGGGGCCGTCGCCCTCGCGGCCCTCCTGTTCGAGGCGTTCGACTACGAGGAGGGCGAAACCGTCGTCCCCCTCCTCTCGGGCGGGAACATCGACCTCAACCAACTGACGACGGTGGTCATGCGCGGCCTCGTGGAGACGGGGCGGTACCTGAAGATTCGGACCGTGCTGAAGGACCGCCCGGGGGCGCTACAGGAACTCGTCTCCGTCCTCGCGGACACCCGAGCGAACATCTACGCCATCCAGCACGACCGTACCTCGCGCAACATCTCGATGAACGAGGCGGACGTGGAACTGGACTTAGAGACGCGGGGCCACGACCACGTCGAGGAACTCCTCGCGGCCCTCCGCGAACGGGGGTACGAGGTGGACGTCCTCGCCTGAACGCCGGTCGTACGCTCCGCGTCCTCGCCTCTACTCGTACGTGCCGAGGTGGCCGCCGTCCCACGTCATGTCCGCGCCGTCGAGATGTTGGCCGTGCTTCGAGAACCCGAAGGCGAACAGGTTCGCCACCTGAATCGGACGCATCATGTCTTTCACGCGCGACCCGCCGAGCATCACGTCCTCGACGACTTCCTCCTCGGAGATGCCGCGTTCCTCCGCGGTGTCGGGAATCTGGCCTTCGACCAACGGCGTCGAGACGTAACTGGTCGAGACGGTGAACGCGCGGAGGGCCCCCTCGCCTTCGGCGGCGATGGACTTCGTGAGGCCGCGCAGGGCGAACTTCGAGGTGATGTACGCCGCTTTGTCCTGCGTGGCGACGTGACCGTGGATGGAACACATGTTGCCTATCGCGCCGACGCCGTCGTCCGTCTCTCGAACGTGCGGCATCACGAGTTTCGAGAGGAGGAACGGCGCGCGGACCATCACCTCGTGCATCGTGTCGTAGACGTCCATCGGGAACTCCTCGAGGGGCGAGATGTGCTGCATCCCGGCGATGTTCGCGAGGTAGCGCACGTCGCCGTGCGTCGCCGCCTCCTCCACCAACGCCCGCATCTCGTCGTCGTCGGTCAGGTCCGCCTCGACGGTGACCACCTCGCCCGGCGCGTCCATCTCGTCTTCGACCAACGCCTTCATCGAGGCGAGTCCGTCGCCGTCCACGTCGGTTCCGACGACGGTGAGGCCGTTCGTCGCCATCGCGGCGGCCGTCGCCCGGCCGATACCGGACGCCGCGCCCGTCACGAGACAGACGCTCTCGGGGCCGAAGCGGTCGTCCTCTAAAACCAGTACGTCGTCCGCGCCGAACTCTACCGTAGCGGGGTCCGCCATGTGGGACACTGACGGGCGAGAGCGGTATCAATCTGAGCGTGTCGCCGCGTCAGGAGCCGAGACGTTCGGTTTCGAGGGAGAGTAGCGCACCCCTGAGGGTTCTCCCGGATTTAAGTCGCCCGACGCCGACGCCCCGGACATGAAGCGCATCATCAGCACGGACGAGGCACCCGCCGCGGTGGGCGCGTACAGTCAGGCGACGACGAACGGGTCGCTCCTCTTCACGGCGGGACAGATTCCGCTGACGCCCGACGGGGAACTGCTGGACGACGAGGACATCGCCACGCAGACGGAACAGGCCCTCGACAACGTGATGGCGATTCTCGACGCCGAGGGCGCGACGGCGGCGGACGTGTTGAAGGTGAGCGTCTTCCTCGACGACATCGAGGACTTCGAGGAGATGAACGAGACGTACGCGGGCTACTTCGAGGAGGAGCCCCCGGCCCGAAGCGCAGTCGAGGTGGCGAACCTGCCGAAGGGCGTCGGCGTCGAGATAGAGGCCATCGCCGACGCCGAGTGAACGTGCGGCCGCGAACGAAGTCCGCACTCCTGTGGGGCGCTATCGGCTGTTTCAGCTTTCTCGCCGCCCTGCAGGGGTATCGGCTCCTCGTCGGTCCGTTGTCGTTCGGCGTCCTCGGCTCTCTCGTCGTCGCCGTCGTCGTCGGCGGCGTCGTCTCCGGCGTGACGTACGCCACCGAGCGCCGTATCGCCACGAAAGGAAGGACTTAAACTACTCAACGGGATACGTTGAACTGTAAGCCGGGATGGCCGAGTGGTAAGGCGCACGCCTGGAAAGCGTGTTCCCTTTGGGATCCAGGGTTCAAATCCCTGTCCCGGCGCTTCTCTAACTTCTAACCCCCGAGCGAGGCGTTTATCGCCGAGCGTACGCGGTAGAAGTTTGCAAGCGATTACGACGGGATTTGAACCCTACCAGTCGCGCGCAGCGAACGTAGTGAGCGAGCACGTCTGGTTTCGGTTCAAATCCCTGTCCCGGCGCTTCTTCGGAAACTGACCGCCGAGCGAGGCGTCTCGTCGCCGAGCGACGCCGGTCGAGTTCGGTGAACGTCTACGGACGGATTCGAACTAGGGAGCGACTGAAAGGAGCGACCGTAGTTCAAATTCCTGTCCCGGCGCTTCTCTCACTTCTAACTCCCCAGCGAGGCGTTTCATCGCCGCGAGTACGCGAGTAGAAGTTTGCGAGCGGTTACGACGGGATTTGAGCCAACGAGCAGATCTTCGATTTGCGAGTGAGGTTCAAATCCCTGTCCCGGCGCTTCTCTAACCCCTGATCGAGGCGTCTCGCCGAAAACGAAGCGACGAGTCAGTCGTCGGATTCCGGGATGAACGGTCCGTACACCGCCGTTTGGTGGGCGATCGTCGCCACGCGGAGGATGTACGCGCTCAGTATCGCGAGGGGGACGAGCGTCGCGACGATTATCGCCCCCGCGACACCGACGAGTGCGGCGTGCGGCAGCGTCAGACCGGCGATGTCTCGATACGAGAAGATACCTATCGTGGCGACGGTCACCGCGGGGACGCCGGTGTAGACGAGGAGTCGTGAGAGACGCGCCAACTGCCGTTCGACGACCACCGTTTTGAGGAACTGCCGCGCGGCGTCGACTTCGACGAACAGTTCGGTGATCCGTTGTAGCTCTTCGGCCGTCTCCGCGTCGGAATCGGAGAGTTCCGCCTGAATTCGTCGAACGTCGTGGAACTGCCCCGAATTACGGTAATCGAGCATCGTGAGGAACGTCCGGAGCATGCTCGTGTCGTCGGCCGCCAACTCGTCGTTCGTCCGTTCCGCTTCTTCGATGACCGACTGGGTTATCTCCGCGACGTCGTTCGCCACTCGCTCGTCCGCCCGCGAGCGGTCGAATCGGTCCTGAGCCGTTCCGGCGGCGTCCGAGACGGCGGAGAGGAGCGTTCCGAAGAAGGGTGACGCGTGCGGCGAACTCACCGAGGTCCCGGTTCGGTCTTCGACGCGCTCTCGAAAGTCCGTGATGTCGGTCCGGCGTTCGTAGAGGTCCTGTACGGAGCCGAACTCGTGAGAGAGGACGATCTGGTTCACGCCGACCGTAATCGGGACGAGCGTCAGGAGGCCGTTGACGGTGCCGTTGAGGTACCACATCACCCGGTTCGGCGTCGTCACCGTGGCGAGGTCGAGAATCCCGACCGCGAAAAACGCCGCGCCGACCCCGAAGAGTAAGACGAGCGAAACGAGGAGTCGATCACCCGAGAGCAGGAACCACCGTGTGAGTCCCGTAATCGGACGGTGGTCGGCCGAGCCTTCGGTCGTGTCCGCCATACGGACACGCAACACGCGAGCGGGGAATAAATGTCAACCACGAGTATGCAACCCGGCGACCGGAGACGGAGCGACGCGTCGGACCGACCGCGCCGAAAGAAAACGGGGTGGTTCGCGAAGCACCGGACGGACGACTCGCGACGGTGGGGTGCGAGTCGCGTCTACTCCTGCATCTCCTCTATCACTCCGACCTTCCAGTCGGTGTAGCCGCCGGACCCGACGGTGAACGTCTCCGTCATCTCGCCGACGGTGACGGCGTACTGGCCGTCCTCGATGGTCAGTTCGTCCGCGTTGCCCGGCACGTCGCCCGGGAGGACCAAGAGCGTCTCCAACGGCGCGTCGATGGTGACGGTCTTGCTCTCGCCGGAGTCGAGGGAGACGCGCGTGTACCCCATCAGTCGCTCGTCGGGGTGGATGACCGACCCGAACGACTGGGTGTTGTACGCCTCCACCACGTCGGTGCCCGCCCTGTCGCCAGTGTTCGTCACCTTCACCGACACCTCGATGGTGCCGAGACTGCCGTCGCCCGCGGACTCGCCGGGACTGATCTGGAGGTTCTCGTACTCGAAGGAGGTGTAACTCAGGCCGTGGCCGAACGGGAACTGCGACTCCTCGTCGCCGCGATTCGCCGGCGGCAGGTGGTTGTAGACGTTGATGAGGTCGCCCGTCGTGTGCGGCCACGTGAACGGGAGTCGCCCGCTGGGGTCAACGTCGCCGAAGAGCGTGCGACCGACCGCCGTACCGCCCTCCGTCCCCGGTTGGTACGCCATCAGGGCCGCGTCGAACTTCTCCATCGTCTCCGGGTGCCCGCGCGGGCGACCGGCGACGACGACGCCGACGGTGGGGGTGTTCGTCTCGGCCACCGCGTCGACGATTTCGGGCTGTTCGCCGGGGAGTTCGAGCGTGTCGGTGTCGCCGAAGCCCTCGGAGTAAGGCCCTTCGCCGACGACGACGACGGCGACGTCGGCGTTCTCGGCGGCGTCCACGACTTCGGACTCGTTGTCGAAGGGGAACTCGTCGGGCGCGAACGGGTTGAACGTGTGTCCGGTCGGCACGGAGACGATTTCGGTGCCGTCGGACGCCGCCTCCTTCATCCCCTCGACGATGGTCACCGCGGCGGGTTGAGCCTCCGAATCTTCGGGAAGCCCCTGCCACCCGAGCGTCCACCCGCCCATCTGGTTTCGGACGTTGTCGGCGTTGGGACCCGTCACGAGGACCGTGTCGGCGTCCGAGATGGGGAGCGTCTCCTCGGCGTTCTTCAGGAGCGTCATCGACTCCGTCGCCGCCTTCCGAGCCGTGTCTCGACCCGCGCCGACCTGCTCGCTCACCGAGAAGTCCGGCCCGCTATCGTCAAGCAAGCCGAGGTGTTTCTTGAACCGGAGGACGCGTTTTACCGCCTCGTCGATTCGGGACGTCTCGACTTCGCCGGACTCCACGAGGTCCACGAGGGTCGTGACGAACCGCTCTGGCTCTTCCGGTTCCATGTAGACGTCCACGCCGGCGTTGATGCCCTCGCGGACGGCGTCGCGGAACGTCGGGACGTACTCGTGGATCGTCATCATGCGGTCGAAGTCGTCCCAATCGGAGATGAGGACGCCCTCGAACCCCCACCACTCGCGGAGCACCTCGGTGAGGAGGAACTTAGAGGCGTGCGCGGGGACGCCGTTGACCGATCCGCTGTTGACCATGATGCTCTCCGTTTGCGACTGGACGCCGGCGCGGAACGGCGGGAAGAACTTCTGTCTGAGCATCCGCATCGGGATGTGCGCCGGACTGCGGTCGTTGCCGTTCTCCGGTTCGGAGTAGCCCGCGAAGTGCTTCACCGTCGCGCCGACGGTGACGCAACCGTTCTCGCGCGTCTGCATTCCCTCCGTCGCCGCCGAGACCATCTCCGAGGCGAGGTGCGGGTCCTCGCTGAATCCCTCGTAGAACCGACCCCACCGGGGGTCGCGTTGCAGGTCAGCGTCCGGCGCGAAGTTCCAGTGCGCCCCGACCGCTCTGACCGACTTCCCCGTCTGCTTTGCGGCCTTCCTCGTCAGTTCGGGGTTTCGTGTCGCACCTAATCCGAGGTTGTGGGGGTACGCCGTCGCGCCGTCCACCGTGACGTTCCCGTGGACGGCGTCCAGACCGTAGGCGAACGGAATCCCGTGGTCGGTGTTGTCGGCGGCGAACTGCTGGAGTTCGTCGAGTTGCTTCCGGAGTTCTTCGGGGTCGTTCGTCGGCGGGTTCGCCCCGCCGGAGAGGAGCGACCCCGCGTGGTACTTCGTCAGATAGTCGCCCACCTCCGCGGGGTCGAGACTCCCGACGTTCACTTGGAGCATCTGCCCGACCTTCTGTTCGAGCGACAGCGATTCGAGGAGGCTCTCGACGTCCGCCCCATCCCCGTCGGAGTCGTCCGCGGCGGCGACGCCGCCGGCACCCCCCGCGGCCAAGAGACCGGCCCCGGCGACGCCGAGGAACTGTCGCCGCGTCTGTTCGACAAATCGTGATACGTCTACATTCTCTCTGGATTGCCCATCCATGGGTGAAAATGGCAACCACATACCATAATAGTTTATTAAGTACATTAGAAAGTAATACTACTCGGATGTTCTCTCGGCAGTTACTATCTGAGATGGCGGCGGGGCAGCGCCCGGAGACGGGACGCATCCGTCATATCGAAAAATACGAGACGCAGAGCGAGCTGTAGGGTCGGTTCAGGCCGTCAGGCGACGCGTCGCCACGGATTCGCCCGCGGCGTTCGACGCGACTAATCGGACGGTGTACTCCGCCGGCGACCCGAACTTCTCCGTGAAGGAGCGACTTCCCGTCGCGCCGGACCACCGCGCGAGGGGCGACTCGCCCGTGCTGATGCTCCCGCGGTACAGTTCGACGGTCACGGAGTCGGGGCCGCCCGAGACGCCCCACTCGACTTCGACTTCGGCGTGGGGGTTGTTCGGACTGGCCGACGCGACGGCGAACGTATCGACGACCGGTGCCGTCCCGCCCGCGGCGTCCGTCGTGACCGTAATCGTTTCGCTGGGGTCGGACTCGTTGCCCGCCGCGTCCGTCGCCGTGACGAAGAACTCGTACGTCGTCCCGGCGTCGAGTCCCGTGACCGTACAGGCGGTATCGGCCACCTCGCCGAGGCGCGTCCCGTCCGCGTAGACGTCGTAGTGGTCCACGCCGGTGTCGTCCGACGCCGCGTCCCACGCCAACTCGACCGCCGCGTCGGTGTGGGCCGGCGACGAGAGGTTCGCCGGCGCCGACGGCGGCGACGTGTCCGCGGACCCGTCGTCGCCGCTTCCGTCGTCCGTCGTGCCGTCGTCCGTCGTCGTGCCGACCGCCGCCTCCACGTCGAGGATGCCGTACCCGTAGCGCACGTCGTGTCCGGTCCGACCGGCGTCCTCCGCCGTGTCGCGCAGGCGCGTCCGGGCGTCCGCGTTCGAGTGGCCGGCGGCCATCAGGAGGCCCGCCGCGCCCGCGACGTGCGGGCAAGCCATCGACGTGCCGGAGAGCACCGCGTACCTGCCGTCGCTGTACGTCGAGGTGATTTCGACGCCGGGGGCCGCCAGTTCGATTTCGTCGCCGTAGTTCGACCACTCGGGAACGGAGTCGTCGTCGGCGGTGGCGCTGACCGCGACGACCGAGTCGTACGCGGCGGGGGCCGTTTGGGCGACGTCCGCGCCCTCGTTTCCGGCCGCGGCGACCAGTAGCACGCCATTGTTGGCGGCGTAGTTGCACGCGTCCTCGATGGTCGAGGAGAGCGTCCCGCCGAGACTCAGACTGCCCACGTCCCAGCCGTTGTCGGCGACGTACTCGATGCCGGCCGCCACGTCGGAGTACGTTCCGCTACCGTCGTCTTCGAGGACTTTGACCGCGTGGAGCGTCGCCCCGGACGCGACGCCGACGACGCCCTCGCCGTTCGAGACGGCGGCGGCGATGCCCGCGGCGTGGGTCCCGTGCCCGTTGCCGTCGTTCCAGTCGCTCGGGTCCGTACTGGAGTCGTTGCGCCAGTCCTTCCCGACGGTGAACGCGACGCCCTCGCCGAGGTTCTCCGCGAGGTCGGGGTGGTCGTTGTCGATGCCGGTGTCGATGACGGCGACGTGGGACCCGGACCCCGTCGTCGCGTCGGCGACCTTCTCGGCGTCCACCCGGTCTACGCCCCACGGCACTTCGCTCGAACTCGCATCTATGTCCGCGGGCCCGGAGATGGCGCGGACGACGCCGTCGGGTTCGACGTAGCGCACGTCGGGGCGTCGAGACAGTCCGCGGAGGGCCTCTTCGGGGAAGGTGCCCGCGACGGCGTGACCGATGTCGCCGAAGTCGAAGACGCGCTTCACCGACGACGCGCGCCTGCGCGCCTCTCGGGCCGCCCCCTTCGAGGCGGTGCCGACGACGAAACGGCCCCGAGACGCGCTTGCGACGCCCGACCCCGCAGTTCCGATACCGATTCCCGCGCCGGCGAGTGTGAGGAGCCGGCGACGACTGAGTTGATTAGAGTTTGTCATTTGGTTTGTTGTTCGAAATCCTACGTTTGAAGCACATTCCGGTGGAATGTACAAACATAGGATACAGAACTATACGAAATCAGATACGTAATAAATCTACTTACTCACGAAAACCGTTCGAACGTCGAGTCCTGTCGTTCCGGAGACAGAGAACGTGCGGGTGAACGGCAGAAAGGGAGGACGAGGTGGGACGAACGCGCGAACTGCCGCCTCTCGCGGAGGTGTGCGTCGGTCACCCAAACATTCATCAACACGGGTGTCCTTGCCACGGTTGACAATGCCAGACACAAAGAATGGCCGGGAGCGGAAGGGCCGCAACAAGAGGAATCAGCTCCAAGAGCGTCTCTACTCGCGCGAGATAGAGGCCGTGGAGTCCGACGAGGAACTCCCGCCGTTCGAGGCGACTCCCGAGACGCCGTTTCTGACGGACGATCTTCCGGACGAGGAGTGAGGCCGCCCGGCCGCAGGCCGCGTCCCCGACACACGACCTTTTTGCCGCCGCCCCGTCCCGCCGCCGACTCGAACTCTCGTACATAAATCTACCCCCGCATTCGCGAGAACCGAACGGTCGCCGAGTACGACGGAGGCGGTCGAATCGGGAGGTAACCACGACGACGGAGTGGTTCTGCGATACTCCGTGCGCGGTGGTGACAACCCTCTCGGTTATCCGAAACCCAAATTTTATATAGAATCACAAACAATCTCTCGGTGAACTATGAGTCAGCGAATGCAGCAGGGTCAGCCCATGATCATCATGGGAGAGGACGCCCAGCGCGTCAAGGACCGCGACGCGCAGGAGTACAACATCACTGCCGCCCGTGCTGTGGCGGAGGCCGTACGTTCGACACTCGGCCCGAAGGGGATGGACAAGATGCTCGTCGACTCGATGGGTGACGTCACCATCACGAACGACGGCGTGACCATCCTCAAGGAGATGGACATCGACAACCCGACGGCCGAGATGATCGTCGAAGTCGCCGAGACCCAAGAGGACGAGGCCGGCGACGGGACGACGACGGCCGTCGCTATCGCGGGCGAACTCCTGAAGAACGCCCAGGACCTCCTCGAACAGGACATCCACCCGACGGCGATCATCAAGGGCTTCCACCTCGCCAGCCAGCAGGCCCGCGAGGAGATCGACGACATCGCCGAGGACGTCGAACCCGACGACGAAGAACTCATCAAGAAGGTCGCCGAGACGTCGATGACCGGCAAGAGCTCCGAACTCAACAAGGAGCTTCTCGCCGACATCATCGTCCAAGCGGTCCAGCAGATCACCGTCGAAGCCGACGACGGGTCCTACGTCGTCGACCTCGAGAACGTCTCCATCGAGACGCAGACGGGGCGCTCCGCCGCCGAGTCCGAACTGCTCAACGGCGCGGTCATCGACAAGGACCCCGTCCACGACGACATGCCCGTCACCTTCGAGGACGCCAGCATCCTCCTCCTCAACGAACCCATCGAGGTCGAGGAGACGGACGTGGACACGCAGGTCAGCATCGAGAGCCCCGACCAGCTTCAGCAGTTCCTCGACCAAGAGGAAAAACAGCTGAAGGAGAAGGTCGACAAGATAGCCGAGGCCGGCGCGGACGTCGTCTTCTGTCAGAAGGGCATCGACGACCTCGCCCAGCACTACCTCGCGAAGCAGGGCATCCTCGCGGTCCGCCGGACGAAGAAGTCCGACATCGGCTTCCTCAAGAACATCGTCGGCGGCAGCGTCGTCTCCGACCTCGACAGCCTCGAAGCCGCGGACCTCGGCACCGGCAGCGTCCGCCGCGACGACGAGGACGAACTGTTCTACGTCGAGGGCGTCGGCGACGACTTCCACGGCGTCACGATGCTGCTGCGCGGTTCGACCGACCACGTCGTCGACGAACTCGAACGCGGCGTCGAGGACGCCCTCAACGTCGTCGCGACGACCGTCTCCGACGGCCGCGTCCTCGCGGGCGGCGGCGCAATCGAGGTCGAACTCGCCTCGCGCCTCCGCGACTACGCTGACTCCGTCTCCGGCCGCGAACAGCTCGCGGTCGAGGCGTTCGCCGACGCGGTCGAACTCGTCCCCCGCGTCCTCGCCGAGAACGCCGGTCTCGACTCCATCGACACGCTCGTGGACCTCCGCGCGGCCCACGAGGACGGCGAGAAGCGCGCCGGTCTGAACGTCTTCAGCGGCGACGTCGAAGACACCTTCGAGGCGGGCATCGTCGAACCCGCCCACGCGAAGGAGCAGGCCGTCTCCTCCGCCACCGAGGCCGCGAACCTCGTCCTCAAAATCGACGACATCATCGCCGCGGGCGACCTCAGCACCGGCGGCGACGACGACGAGGGCGGCGCGCCCGGCGGCGGCATGGGCGGCATGGGCGGCATGGGCGGCGCGATGTGAAGTAGGCCGACAGCCACACTCACACGCCGACTCCCGACCCTCACTGCACCGCGCGCCGACCGTACGACCGACCGTTTTTTCGCCGACTCCTCACCGCCAGCGTCGAGTGGCGCAATCGCGTCGCTCCGCGGACACCACCTTGTCCGCCATCCGAAGTACACGATAGAATACGGACTGTGTTCGAAAAGTTCCCGGTTCTGTGGCTCCGAGTCCGATTTCGGTATGAACTAAGTGGCGGTCGCAGAAACAGAACGCCATCATGCAGACGCTACTCCTGAACAGCGACGACGTCCACGAGAACGCGAACATGGCGGACCTCATCCCCGCCGTCGAGGAGGCGTTCGCCGCCTTCGAACGCGGCGACGCGCAGATGCCGCCGAAGTCCTACATCGACCTGCCGCGGTACAACGGCGACTTCCGGTCGATGCCCGCCTACATGGACGCCGGCGACTGGGACGCCGCGGGCATCAAGTGGGTCAACGTCCACACCGACAACGACGAACACGGCCTCCCCACCGTCATGGGAACGATGGTGTACTCCTCGCCGGAGACGGCGTTCCCCCTCGCCATCATGGACGGCACCGAACTGACGATGAAGCGAACGGGCGCGGCGGCGGCCGTCGCCACCGACCACCTCGCCGTCGAGGACGCCACCTCGATGGGCATCGTCGGCGCGGGCGTCCAGTCGTACACCCAGTTGGAGGCCATCTCGACGGTCCGCGACATCGAAGACGTCGTAATCTCGGACGTCGACGAGGAACGCGTCGCGAACTTCATCGACGCCTTCGAGGACCGATTCGACGTGCGCGCGGGGTCCATCGAGGAAGCGGCCGCCTGCGACGTACTCTCGACGGTCACGCCCGTCGAATCGCCGATCGTCCCGCGGGACGCCGTCGGCGACCGGACCCACATCAACGCGATGGGCGCGGACGCCGAGGGGAAACACGAACTCGAAGACGAGATACTGCTGGACGCCAAACTCGTCATCGACGACCACGAGCAGACGACCCACTCCGGCGAGATAAACGTCCCCTACAACGAGGGCGTCCTCACCGACGACGACATCTACGGCGCTATCGGCGAGATAGTCGTCGGCGACAAAGCGGGCCGCACCGACGACGACGGCATCACCGTCTTCGACTCGACGGGACTTGCGATTCAGGACGTCGCGGCCGCCCACGTCGTCTACGAACACGCAGACGAGAACGACAACGGCTACCCGTTCGACCTGTTGGGCCTCGCGGGCGAGAACTGAGTCGGGTTACTCCTCCGCCCCGCCGCGCCCGGCGACGGCGTCGAGAACCTTCGTAACCAGCCAGACGGCGATGAGGAGCGGTAAGAAGGGGATGAAGAGGACGACGACGAGGAGGAACATCGTCCACCCCAGCGAGTCCATCTCTCTGTCTTCGTGGGAGGCGTAACCGGGCGTGGCCGTTCTGTACGCGCGCGTCAGAAGTCCGGGCCGGTTTTCGTCGCTCGTACCGGTCGCTACGGGCGGTTGCACGAAAAAAACTGGCCGACGGACCGCTATCGAACTACAGTGAACGCCACCGCGCGGCCTCCCGCGTCTGGCCGCACTCTGGACACTCGTACGTCCGCCTGTCCGCGCAGTCGGACCCGACTTTGTCGTCCGCCCGTCGCATCTCCACCTCGCAGTCACGGCAGTGCATGCATCCATTCTCTCGGCTGATAATGTAAATCTAGGGGAATTTCACTTCGAACTACACAGTTCGGGACTCGGGTCGCCGTTCGGAGAGTCGGAGCATCGGGAGTATCACGGCTGATAGCCCGCGGAAAGCGCATCAGGTCGGACGGAGGCGGAGGGCGGAGAGGGAGAAAGCCGGCGGCGGAGAGCGGAGGACGGAAAGCGGAGAAAGAGCGGAGCGTCGCGGCGTCGGAAGGCGGCGCGAGTTACTCGACTTCGAGGTTTATCGCGGGGCGGAGCGGAATCGCCTGCTTCGTCTCCTCGGCGTCCTCGCCTTCGATCTCGACGACCACGTCGGCGTCGAACTCCTCGCCGAGGAACGCCGCGGCGCGTTCGTACGTCGCCGCCTCGTCTATCCGCGAGAGCGCTCGGAGCTGTTCCTCGTCGCGTCCGCGGGCGAACTCGACGAGCTCCTGCACGAGGTCGTTGACCTCGTTACCGCGTTCGCGCAGGTCGGGGTCCTGCATGACCTTCCCCATGACGGCCCCTTGGTCGGTGCCGACGTCGGCGACGGTTTCGAGGACGTCGCGCTTCCAGTCGGCGGCGACGGTGATTCGAATCCGGTCGGGGTCGGCCTCCGGAATCGGTTCGTCGGCGTTCGCCAGTGACTGCTGGATGCCCTGAACGTCCTCGACGAGGCGTTCGACCTGCCCCTCCTCGACTTCGACGGCGAGGCTCTCGAACTCCTCGTCGGGTTCGGGCCACGGCGCGTCCTCGGCGGGCGTGCCGGTGAGGCGTTCGTGGAGTTCGTTCGTCATGAACGGGACGAACGGCGCGAGGAGTCGCAGGCGCGTCTCCAAGACGTGCGCCAGCGTCCACCGCGCCGCCGGGCGGTCCAAGTCGGTCCGCCGTCGGTACCAGCGCAGGTGCTCCTCGAAGTTGTAGAAGGCGGCCTGACTGGCGGTGCGCGTCTCCGACTGCTCCATCGCCTCGGTGACGGTGCGGACGGTGCCTTGGAGCTTCGACAGCAACCAGCGGTCCTCGCCGGCGAGTTCCGGCCGTTCCTCGGGCACCTCGCCCTCGATAATCTCGTCGGCTCGGTTCCAGAACCGCTCTAACTGGTCGCGGACGGACTCGACCTGTTCGGCCCGCCAGTCGTAGTCCTGCCACGGTTCCGCGGAGTTGAGCAGGAAGAAGCGAACCGTGTCGGCCCCGTAGTTCTCGATGGCCTCGCCGGGGAGGACGACGTGGCCCTTCGAGGAGGACATCGCCTGCCCCTCCAACAGGCCCATGCCCATGATGACGATGCCTTCGGGCCACTCGGCGGGGTCGAACAGTTCCGCGTGGTGGAACAGGTAGAACGTGAGGTGGTTCGAGATGAGGTCGTTCGCGGAGAACCGGTAGTTCACGGGGTACCAGTAGTTCCACTCCTCGCGCAGTTCGAGGGCCGTCTCGTCGGGGTCGTCGGTCGCCTCCGCGCCGTAGAACAGCGTATCGAAGAAGTCGCGGTCCATCTCCTCGACCGGAACGTCCTGCAGGCGGTGGGCGATGGTGTAGTACGCCATGTAGATGGTCGAGTCCGACAGGGGCTCGATGACGAAGTCGTCGTCCCACGGCAGGCGCGTCCCGAGGCCGTAGTTACGGATGCACGGCCACTCGTTCAACCAGTCGATGGTGTGGTCGTACTCGCCGCGGGTGTTCGACGGGATGGCCTCCATCTGCGAGACGAGTTCGTGGGCCTCCCGCTTCCACGCCTCGTCGTTGTAGCGCAGGAACCACGTGTCCTGTTCGGCGACGACGACGTCGCCGCCGCACCGGCAGACGACATGTTCGGAGAACTCCTGCATCGTCCCGAACGCCCCCGAGTCGCGGTGGGCGTCGCGGAACTTCGTGCGGACGTCCTCGACGAGTTCGCCCGCGAACTCGCCGTACTCGTCGTTGAGACGGCCCGCGTGGAACTCCTTGTTGTACAGGTCCTTGGTCGCTTTCTCCAAGGCGGGGTCCTCGGACGATTCGACGTCCGCCTCCTCGACGGCGGACTTCGCGGGTATCTCGCCGTAGCCCTCGACGGAGAGGATGGGGACGGGTTCGATGGCCTCGACTTCGTCGGGGTCGATGCCGTACTCGCGCATCCGGTCGTCGTCGGCTTTCGCCTCCTGCAACGCCACGTAGTCGTCCGGCGAGTGCGCCGGCACGGACATGACGACGCCCGTCGCGTTCTCGGCGTCCACGAACGACGCGGGCAGGATGAGCACCTCGTCGCCCGTGATGGGGTTCTCGACGCGTTCGCCGACGAGTTCCTCGCCGGCGGCGGTTCGTTTGACCGTCACGTCGTGGCCCTGCAGGTCGAGTTTCTCGACGGCGGCGGCGGAGACGAACCACTCCTCGCCGTCCACGTCGGCGTAGGCGTAGTCGGCGTCGGGGTCGATGTATGCGTTCGTGACGCCGCGGACCGTCTCCGGGCGGAGCGTCGCCATCGGGACGACGGTGTCGCCGAGGGAGAATCGAACGAGCGTGTACTCTTGGAACTCCGCCTCCTCGCCCTCCAACAGGTCGTGGGTCGTGACGGGTTGCTCCTCGTTCGTGCAGTACTTCACCGGGTGCAGACCCTTCTCCAGGAGGCCGCGGTCCTTCAGCGTCTCGTACTGCCACGTGATGAACTTCGAGTAGCGCTCGTCGTTCGTGGTGAACTCGCGCCGCCAGTCGACGGACAACCCGAGGTTCTTCATCCCCTTCTTGTAGTGCTCCTCGATGAAGTACCGGGCGTAGCCCATCGGCGTCTCCAGGTCCTGAAGCGTCTCCTCGGGCACGTCGTAGGTGTCCCGGAGGACGGACAGTTGCTTCTCTTCGCCCTTCTTCAGGCGCTCCACCGCGCCGATGATGGGCGTCCCCGTGACGTGCCACGCGATGGGAAACAGGACGTTGTCCCCCTGCTGGCGTCGGTACCGCGCGTACACGTCGGGCACCGTGTACGTCCTCGCGTGCCCGATGTGCATCCCGCCGCTGGGGTAGGGGTACGGAACCGTGATGAACGTGGGGTCCTCGTCGTCCTCGGAGGGTTCGGCCTCGTACCGCCCCGTCTCGGACCACCGCTCCCGCCATCGCTCTTCGAGTTCCTGCGGGTCGTATTCCATGTCTGTGTCGTCAGGGGTGCGGACCTAAAATATCTCCTATACCCGACTCGCGTACTGTCAGATGGCGCTTCCGCCGCCGATTCTCCGCGCGAAGGACGACTGCGTTCGACGGGGCGTCCCTCTCGGGGGCCTCAGATGCAGTCGCCGACGGGTCGTTCACCGTCTCCCGGACCCTAGAGCCGTGTGAACACTTTTGCTCGGCCGGGCCGAAGGTACGCGCCTATGGCCGACGACGGAACTGGCGGCCCGGTGCTGGTCGGACTCGACGATCCGGCGCACGTCCAGCAGTTAGTTCGCACCGCCGGTGACCTCGCTCGCCTCGGTGACGGCACGGTGCGTCTCGTGACCGTCGTGGTGAAGCCGCACGACTCGCCGTTCGGTCTGTTCGACGACGAGACCATCGTCCGCGAGTACGGCGGCGACAGCCGCGAACTCGTCGAACGGGCGGACGCTCCGGCGGACGTCACCGTCGAACGCGACGTGGTCGTCGCGCGGTCACCGACGCGCGGCCTCCTGAAAGCGGTCGAGAAGACCGATCCGTCCGCGCTCCTCGTCGGGTGGCGGGAGCGTTCGCGGCGGAGCGACGCCGTCCTCGGAACGACGGTCGACGCACTCGTCGAACGGGCGGAGTGTGACCTGTACGTCGAACGCGTCGGCCGCGAAGCCGACGGCGTCGACTCCGTCCTCCTCCCCGTCGCGGGCGGCCCACACGTCGACGTAGCGGCGATGATGGCGGCGGCCATCGCCGTTCGGAACGACGCTCGGGTGGTCGTCTTCTCGGTGGCCGACGCGGATACCGACGTGGCGGCGGCGACGGAGTTCGCCGAGGAGGGTCACAGAACGCTCGCCACCGTCTCCGGCGTCGAACCGGCGGTCGAGACTGTCGTCCGCGAAGCCGCGAACCCGACGGACGCCGTCGGCGAGGAGGCGGCGAACCACGACGTGGTCGTATTGGGTGCGACCCGACGCGGCGCACTCCGGCGTCGACTCGTCGGGTCGGTGGCGAGACGAATCGTCAGGCGGACCGACGAGACGATTATCCTCGCCAGAGACGGTGCGGTGGTCGGCGGTCCGATTCACCGCCTCGGAGAACTGTTGCGACGATGACCGCCGTCGTCTTCTGGGTTCTCGTCCTCTTAGCCACCGTCACCGGCCTCCTGACCGCGTGGGCGCTCGGCGCGAACAGCAACTCCCCGCCGTTCGCCCCCGCCATCGGCGCGAACGCCATCTCGACGATGCGGGCCGCGTTCCTCATCGGTCTCCTCGCCGCGCTCGGAGCACTCACGCAGGGAGGCAGTATCTCGGAGACGGTCGGGTCCGGACTGATAAACGGCGTCGCGTTCAGTTCGCTGGCCGCGACGGCGGGCCTGTTGACCGCCACGGCGTTCATGGCGTTCGGCGTCTACACCGGCTATCCGGTACCGGCGGCGTTCGCGACGACCGGTGCGATGGTGGGCGTGGGACTCGCTCTCGGCGGGACGCCGGCGTTCGAGACGTACCGCAGAATCGCGACGTTCTGGGTACTCGTCCCGCCCGTCTCCGGCGGTTTGGCGTACCTCACCGCCACGATACTCCGCCGCGACGACATCCCCGAGACGGTCGGCGTCCCGGTGTTGGCGGCTCTCGTCGGCGGTATCGTCGCCAACGTCCAACTGGGAGTCATCCCCGCTCCGCCCGGCGAGGAACAAAGCTCTCTCGCGAGGTTCCTCTCGGGGTTCGTCGACACGCCGGCCGTCGCCGGGGTCGAACTCGGCGTCGTCGTCGTGTCGGTACTCGCCGCGGCCGCGAGTTTCCAGTTCATCCGTCGCCGAACGCAGGCGTCGGTCGAAGGCGGCGTCAGAACGTTTCTCGTCGCACTCGGGAGCATCGTCGCGTTCTCGAGCGGCGGGAGTCAGGTCGGGCTGGCGACCGGACCGCTGGAGAACCTCTACCGAGTCGAACTCGGCCTCCCCGGAATCGTGCTCTTGGCCATCGGCGCGACGGGCATCCTCGCGGGCGCGTGGATGGGCGCACCGCGACTGCTCCAAGCGACCTCCCGCGAGTACGCGCAACTCGGGATTCGTCGGTCCATCGCCGCCCTCGTCCCCGGCTTCGTCATCGCCCAACTCGCCATCACGCTCGGTATCCCCATCTCGTTCAACAACATCATCATCTCCGGCGTCATCGGCGGCGGACTCGCGGGCGGGTCCGCCGGCGTCTCTCGCCGGAAAATCGGAGTGACCCTCGCGTTCTGGATAATCACGCTCGTCACGTCGGTGGCGGTCGGGTTCGGGGTCTACAGGGCGCTCGCCGCGGTTCTCGGCGGGTAGTCCCCCCTCAGAGGGACCGAACGAGGCGCACTACCGAACGACGGTCACCGTCACGGGAGCCTCGCCGACGACTACCGTCGCGACGGTTCCGAGGAGGCGGCGGGCGAGTGCGTTTCGCTCGCCCCCGTGGCCGCCCATGACCACGTGGTCCACGTCGTTCGCGTCGACGTAGTCGAGGATGGTCTCGGCGGGGTCCCCCGTCTCTACGGTCACGTCGACGCTCCGGCCCGTTTCCGCCGCCCGGTGCTCCGCGCGCGCGACCACCTCGTCCGCTCTCGCTCTCGCCTCGTCCCGTCGCTCTTCGCCGGGGTCGAGGATACCGCCTTCGCTCATCGACGCGTCGAGCGGCGTCACCACGTTCAACACCGCGACGGGACAGTCGAACGTTTCGAGCGCGTGGACCAAGGCGTCGTCCGAAAGCGGAGAGCCGTCCAGCGGGACCAACACGTTCGAGGGAGCCATACGGTCAGTTTCGAAGCGGAGAGGGAAGTACTCTGCCGGGGGAGCGAACCGCTCGGCGGGCGGGAGACGGAAAAACGGAGGAGAGAAACGAACGTGAGCTTACTACGTCGTCGGTAGAGTCTGCGTCGCGTCGGCGTCAGCGTCGGCGGGCTATCGCCCTCACTCGACGTCGATTCGGTGGGAGTCGTCGTCATCGTCCGTCGTCTCCTTGGGGAGGGTGACGGTGAGGACGCCGTTGTTGTACGAGGCGGACGCCTCGTCCGAGACGACGGCCTCCGGGAGGCGGACGTCGCGCCGCACGGACTCGTGGCGGCGTTCGCGGCGGATGTACTCCTCGGAGTCGTGTTCCGCGCTCGTCTCGTGCGTCGCCTCGATGGTGAGGACGCGTTCCGTCACCGCGAGGTCGATGTCCTCCTTCTCGTAGCCCGGGAGGTCGGCGACGACGACGAACTCGTCGCCCTCGTCGGCGACGTCTACGTCGACGCCGGAGGTCATGCCGGCCACGTTCGAACGCTCGAACTGGCGGCTCACGTCGTCGAACTGCTTGGACATTCGCTCGAACAGCGTCTCGACATCGTCGAAGGGGGAAGAACGTGGCATCATGTGATAGTCTCCGACTACTACTAACGTCGCCCGAGAGCATAAACTAGTTGTAACTAGGTGCGCAGTACGCACGGTACAAAGCGTATCTCGTCCGAAATCGACGCTCTCGGTTCCACGAACGCACGGGGACAGTTCACCGCCCGACCGCACGTCCTCGGCGCAGTCGACCCGGTGGCCGCCGACACGGTGTGCGGCGTCGGCGTCTCGCCGAGAGGGGTCGAGGCGGGACGGACGCCGCGGGAGAGGACGCGACGGAACGGGAGAGTCGCCGACGGGAGTCTCACCGGCGAGGGGCGACGACCTCCTATCGAACGGGGGCGTCACCCCGACCCGCACCTCGCCGAACGGTCACTCGACTTCGATTTCCGTCCCCTCGTCTCCGGGCGTCGGCGACGCCTTCGGGAGCGTGACGGTGAGGACGCCGTTCTCGTACGTCGCCGTCGCTTCCGTTGCGACGACGGCGTTCGGGAGCGTGACGCTCCGGGAGACGGCCTCCCGCGTCCGTTCCTGCCGGAGGAACTGCGCGTCGGAGGCGTCGTGGACGGCGGTTCGCTCCGTCGAGACGGTGAGCCGTCGGTCCGCCAGCGAAACGTCGATGTCCGCCTTCTCGTAGCCCGGAAGGTCGGCGACGACGACGAACTCGTCGCCGCGGTCGGCCACGTCGACGTCGACTTCGCGGCGTCCGACGTTCGCCTCGAACTCGCCGTTCAGCCGTTCGAGCAGTTTCTCTACGTCCTCGAAGGGGTTCGACTGCGCCATGATCGGTCCGAAGTTCGGTCTCTCAGACCTTCAAGATTTTCGCGGCCGCCCGACGGGTCGAGGGCGAACGCCTAGTAGAGGACGTGCTGCATGTCGTAGGACCCGAGGCGCTTGACCCACCCGCGGGAGGCTATCTCCTCGACGTCTTCGAGGGCGTCCTTGGCCCTGTCCTCGTACAGGCCGGCCTCGAAGTCGATGTGGAACAGGTAGTCGCCGAGGCGGTTTCCGCTGGGGCGGGACTCGATGCGCGAGAGGTTGATGTCGTGGTCCGCAAACGCCTCGAGCAGTTCCAACAGGAGCCCCGGATAGTTGGCGTTCGGGTAGACGACGATGGTGGACTTCCCGCCCGCGTCGGAGCGTTCGCTCGCGGGCGCGATGACGAAGAAGCGCGTCGCGTTCGAAGAGCGGTCTTGGATGTCCTCCGCGAGGACGTTGAGCGTTCCGCCGGCGTTGTCCGGGTGGCCGATGCCGGCGACGTTCGGGTCGTCGCGGGCGCGTTCGACGCCGCGGGCGGTGCTGGCGACGGCTTCGAGTTTCGCGTTCGGATAGTTCTCTTCGAGGTACGACCGACACTGCGCGAGGGCCTGCGAGTGGGAGGCGACCACCGAGAACTCCTCGGTCTGCGCGAGGAGGGCGTGGCGAATCGGCGTGACTATCTCCTGAGTGACCGCCACGTCGGTCTCGGCGATGGCGTCCAACGTCTCCGTGACGCTCCCCTCGATGCTGTTCTCGATGGGGACGACCCCTCGGTCGTACGCGCCGTCCTCCACCGCGTCGATGATGGCGGAGACGGACTCGCGGAACTCGACGTCGTCGGCGACGGCCCGGGCGGCGCGGTGGGAGTACGTGCCGGCGGGACCCAGCGTAACTGCCTGCATGCGGCGACGTTCAGTCCCGAGTTTGAAAAGCCCGTCGTCGGGGACGAACGTCCCGTCCGATCACTGCTCGGCGCAGAGTTCCACGAAGTTGCGGAGAATCCGCAGTCCCGTCTCGCCGCTCTTCTCGGGGTGGAACTGCGTGCCGAACACGTTGCCCGCCTCGTTGGCGACGATGGCCGGGAACTCCACCTCGTAGTCTGCCGTCGCGACGACGGCGTCCTCGTCGTCCGGTACCGCGTAGTACGAGTGGACGAAGTAGGCGTGCTCGCCGTCGACTCCCTCGACGAGGGGGTGGTCGCGTTCGACGTTCAGTTCGTTCCAGCCCATGTGCGGCACCTTCTGGCCCTGCGAGAACTTGACGTTCGTCCCGGGGACGAAGTCGAGGCCCGTCACCTCGCCCTCGCCCTCGTAGTCGGCCTCCTCGCTGGTCGTCAGAAGCATCTGCATGCCGAGGCAGATGCCGAAGACGGGTTGGCCGCGGTCGGCCGCCGCCGCGAGGGGTTCGCGGAACGGGCCGGCGTTCTCCATCCCCTCGCTGAAAGCGCCGACGCCCGGCAGGACGATGCCGTCGGCGTCGGCGAACTCGTCGGGGTCGTCGGTTATCGTCACGTCCGCGCCCGCGCGTTCGAGGCCGCGCTGTGCGCTCCGCAGGTTCCCGAGTCCGTAATCGACCATGACCACCGAGGCGAGCGACTGTTCGGCCGCGGCGGGGTTCGGCGCGCTCATACCGAACAGTCCGCAAAGGGCGGCAAAGTGACTTTCCCTCCGGGCGATTTCGACGGGGCGCGGGGCGGCGAGACGGATCAGAAGTCGCCGAGGTTCGCCTGCCCGCCCGCGCCGTCCGTCAGGTCCGCGAGGTCGGCGGCCTTCGCGATGGTGTCGGTGAACGTCTCCTCCTGACTCCGGTCGTACAGCGTCGCCGCGGGGTGGACGCAGACGAGGACGCGTTGGGCGCGGCCGCCGATGCGCGCGTCCACCACGTCTCCCGCCTCCTTCGTGACGGCGACGTCTCGGTCGAGGACGTGTTCGGAGGGCACCTTCCCCAGCGTCACCAGAAGTTCGGGGTCGACGAGTTCGAGTTCCCGTTCCAACCACGCGGCGCAGTTCTCCAACTCCCCGACCTTCGGGTCGCGGTTCTCCGGCGGGCGACACCGCACGCAGTTCGTGATGCGGACGTCTGGACGCGCGAGTCCCACGTCGCGGAGGGCGTCGTCGAGAACGCTCCCCGAGCGTCCGACGAACGGTTCGCCCTGTTCGTCCTCGTTCGCGCCCGGCGCTTCCCCGAGGAACACCAAGTCGGCGTCGTCGGGGCCCGCGCCGTTGACGATTTGGCTCCGTCCCTCGACGAGTTCGGGACAGCGCGTGCAGTCGGTGACGCAGAGACCGTCCATCTCGCCGTCGGCTACGTCGTCCATGTGTCCCGTAGCGGTCCCGCGGGACTTACTCGTGATGGTCGCCGGGCGACGCCGGTCCGTCGTTGTGCCCGTCGTCGCGTCCGTCCCACTCCCGTTCGCGCCACGAACGCGCCGCGCGCGCGGCCGTCCGAGCGACGCGGACGGGTTCGGGCCGCCCGCCCTCGGGCGTGAACGCGCGCACGACGTCGGCCGCCGCCGCCGCGTCGATACCGACGGCGCGGACGAACACCGTCTCGCCGTTCACCTCGACGGGCCGCCGCGGCGGGAGCGACCGGTAGGCCGCGAGGCGTTCGTCGAGTTCGTCGCCGGAGAACTGCTCGCGCAGGGCCGACGCGAGGCCCTCGCTCTCCTCGTAGGAGACCGAGAGCGTCGGCCGGTCCGTCGCCTCCGCGATGCGGCGGAGGTCGAGCACGTTGAACCACGCCGGGGCGACGCCTGAGAGCATCACGTACCGGACGTCTTCGCGTCCGAGCGTCGAGAAAAGGGTGCAAACGGCGTTCGTCGCGTCCGTTCCGCCGACCGTACACGACCCGTAGACGACCCCGTCTACGACTCGGTTCGCACGGACGAGTGCGCCGCAGAGCGTGCTTCGGCGCGACGACTCGCTATCGGTGCCGCGGTACGACTCGGCGACGCCGAGCGCCCTCGTGCCCGGTTTCGGCGACGGCGTCACGGCGTCTCGCGCCGCGTACCGCGCGCTCGACTCACTGCTCTTTTATCTCTTTCAAGCGGTCGAGAAGTTCGTCGTTGGACGCGCCGATTTCGTACTCGACCTCGCCCTCGTGGTCGGCCGTGGAGGTGGCGACACTCTCGTCGTCGTCGAGGTCGGTGTCGTACTCCTGGTTATCTTGCTCGGATTCGTCGTAACTGCCGAATCCCATACACTGGTAGGTACGCGGTTGAGCGTGAAAAATGATTTGCAGGCCCCTCTCAAGGGGTGCGACATCGGCGAGGGAGTCCGTCGCGCGGGGCTTTTTCACAGACGACGACGTACGCCGCCGCATGGAAGTCGTCACAGTCACCGAGGGCGCAGAGCAGTTCACCTGTAACGCGTACCTCGTCCTCGGCGAGCGAACGGTCCTCGTGGACGTCGGGACGATGCCGGGCGTCGAAGACGTCGTCGCCGAACACGCGGACGAACTCGACGCCGTGGTCCTCACGCACCAGCACTCGGACCACGTCGGCGAACTCGACGCCGTCCTCGACGAGTTCGACGCCGAACTGTACGCCTACGGAGAGCACCCCCGACGCGACGGAACGCTCGAAGACGGCGACGAACTGGTCGCGGGCGACGAGACGTTCGAGGTGGTGTACACGCCGGGTCACGCCGCGGACCACGTCTCGTTGGTGAGCGACCGCACCTTGTTCAGCGGCGACGTGGTCGTCTACAACGACGGCGCGTTCGACGACGGGAGTTTCGGGCGGACGGACATGGCCGGCCAGTCGCGCGAACGACTCATCAGGAGCTTAGAGACGCTCCTCGAACGCATGCCCGAGACGGTGTCCGCGATGTACGCGGGCCACGGCGACGTCTACCGCGCGGACCCAGACGGCGAGGAAGAGTCCGTCCGCGAGGTGGTGGAGCGAGCGCTCTCGCGCGCCGAACAGCGTCAGCCGAAGTACCCCGAGTCGGCGTAATCGGCCGCGCGAGGGACGTCCTCGACCGTGTGATGGGTACTGTCGGCCGTCCAACGAGGTGACCGACCGCGGAGACGCGGCTGAGCGCCGGACTCGTCGGTCGGAGGAGAAACGGAGTGCGAAAAGCCGTCCGTCGGATTACGCCGCGCGGCGTTCCTTGGACTTCGCGCGGAGGTTCTTGTAGCCGCACTTCCGGCAACTGTCCGCGCGGGGCGGGTTGCGTGCGTTGCACCGCATGCAGATGAGCTTCTCCAGCGTTCGCTTTTCCGCGGCGTCGAAACTAGCCATACGGCTCTGTTTTGGACCGCTCCGTATAACGCTTGCGAGAACTGCGCGCCCCGCGTCGCCCCGCCCGGCCCGCGCGAACGCGGTCGCTGGACGGCGAGAGCGGGAGTCGCGAAAACGAGAACTCGACGGTCGCGGACGTGCGAGGGGCGTTCAGGCGCCGGCTTCTTCGAGGGCCGCCTCGATGTCCTCGCGTTGGGTGACGCCGACGAACCGGTCGACGATGCCGTCGTCGTTCTCGACGATGAGCGTCGGGAGCGAGCGGACCTGATACTCGTTTGCGGTGTCCTGCTTCTCGTCGACGTCGACCTTCTCGAGTTCGAATCGGTCGCCCCAGTCGTCCTTTATCTCCTTCAGAATCGGATCCTGCGTCTTACACGGGCCGCACCAGTCGGCGTAGAAATCGAGCATTCGAACGGTCATCGTGTTCCTGCGGAGGTTGCCCGGCCCCGCGCATAAGGGTTTCTCACCCCCACGTCTCCGACCCGAGCCGAAACGTTTACGCGAGGGAGGCACAGATGCCCGCACATGAGCAGCGGACAGAACAGCGGCGGCCTGATGTCTAGTGCGGGACTCGTTCGATACTTCGACGCGGAGGACCGCAACGCGATTCGCCTCGACCCCAAGACGATCGTCGCGTTCGGACTCCTCTTCGGCGTCGGGATCCTCGTACTGAACGCCGTCGCCATCTGAGGCCGCGGGCGAACCGCCGCGAGCGGACGCTTTTTGTCGCTCGGAGTTTGACCTTCGGGTATGTTACGAGCCGGCGTCGTCGCCGTCCAAGGCGACGTATCGGAGCACGCAGACGCCATCCGCCGGGCCGCCGCCGCCCACGGCGAGGACGTCGAAGTCGTCGAGATACGCCAGTCCGGCCGCGTCCCCGACTGCGACGCGTTGCTGATGCCGGGCGGGGAGTCGACCGCAATCTCTCGGCTGTTGGCGCGGGAGGGCATCGACGAGGAGATAGTCGAACACGTCGAACGCGGAAAGCCCGTGTTGGCGACGTGTGCGGGCCTCATCGTCGCCTCACGGGACGCACAGGACGACCGGGTGGACGCCCTGTCGCTGGTGGACGTGAGCGTGAACCGCAACGCGTTCGGCCGACAGGTGGACAGTTTCGAGGCCCCCTTGGAGGTGACGGGGTTGGACGAACCGTTCCCCGCCGTGTTCATCCGCGCGCCCGTCATCGACGACGTCGGCGAGGGCGTCGAAGTCCTCGCCGAATGGGACGGTAAACCGGTCGCGATACGCGACGGCCCCGTCGTCGGCACCTCCTTTCACCCCGAACTGACGACCGACAGCCGACTCCACGACATGGTGTTCTTCGAGGGCGACGTGGAAGTCGGGGCGAAAGCCTCCGACTGACCCCGCGCGTTCGCCGGGCGGCGAACCGAGGCGGAACCGGGCGTGTTTTGCCCGCGTCGTCCGACGCGCCGGTATGGACGACGACACGCCGACCGAGGAGGTACTGGACGAACTCTTCTCGACCATCGAGTCCCGCAAGGCGGAGTTGCCCGAGGACTCCTACACGACGACGCTCTTCACCCACGAGAAAGGCGAAAACTACGCCTTAGAGAAGTTGGGCGAGGAGGCGACGGAGACGATTCTCGCCGCGAAGGACGACGACAGGGAGGAACTGCTGTACGAGAGCGCCGACTTAGTCTACCACCTGCTGGTCGTACTGGCGGCGCACGACGCGTCGCTGGAGGACCTGCGCGAAGAGTTGAAGAGTCGGTTCTAACGGAACTGCACGCCCAAGTCGTGCATCCCGTCGTTGTTCTGGGCGACGTTGATGAGAAGCGGCGTGACGGACTCGACTTCCGCGGCGTTGGCGACGCCGCCGGCGTCTAACGCGCGGAGGCCGTCTATCTCCTCTGCGAGACGCATCACCGTCTCCTTGGCGTCTCCGTCGTCGGAGACGACGAGGGTGTCGATGCCGAGTTCGGCGTCCAAGTTCGCGAGGCGTCCCGCCGCGAGGTTGTGGAACGCGCCGACGACGCCCACGCCGTCGGGCGCGGCGTCGGCGACGAGTTGGGTGACGCTGCCCGCACTCGGCGGGTGGTAGTGGAAGCCGTCGTCGCCGCGTTTCATCCCCGCCGCGGGCGTGACCAACACGTCGCCGTCTTCGAGTCCGTCCGCGACGGCTTCGACGGTGTCTGCGACGTGGTACGGCGGCACCGCGAGGACGACTATCCTCGCCCGTTCGGCGGCCATCTCGTTGACGAAGCCGTTGACCTTCCGGTCGCGCCCCCGACTCGACAGTTCCGTCTCGTACTCGTCGGCCTTCTCGCGCGCCTTCTCGGGGTCCCGAGAGCCGACGACGACTTCGTGGTCCGTGTGGTAGGCCCACCGCAGGGCGAGTGCCTCGCCGATGTCGCCGGTCCCACCGAGGAGTGCGATTCGCATGCCTCGGAGTGCGGACGGAACCGGGTAAAGCGTTGCGTGACCGGGGGCGTCTGCCGGTGTCTTCAGTCCCTCTCCGGGACGACTTCCGGGCCGTACGTTACGAGGAAGGCGACGAGGGGCGCGACCAGAAGCGTCCCGAACAGCACGTACGTCCGCGGGGTGGTCCCCTCGGGGAAGAGCGACCACGCGACGAGTCCCACGGCGTCCACGAGGAGCATCACCGTCAGGAATCGCACGAGGTGCGAGAGCGTGTCTCGCTTCACAGCGCCTCACCCCTGCTCCGTGGGACCGGGTTCCACCGCTGAGCCCGATTGAAGGCAGCCTGTCCGCCGAGGAGAGAGATCAGGTTGTTCACGAAACCGCCGACGCCGACGGCGTCCAACAGCGTGTGGAGGAGGAAGAACACGGCGATGAACGCCACCAGCTCGACGGTCAGGTCGCCGACCCGCGCGTCGTCCGACTCGAACCGCGTGAGGAACCAGTACGACAGGGGGACGGTGACGGCGCTTGCGACCAGGGCGCCGACGACCCAGACGCCGCCGGTCGGGTCGGGAGCCAAGAAGCCGGCCACGAGCACCGCCAGAAAACCGCCGAGAGGGAAGGACCAACAGACCCGTTCGATTCGAAGCGCGTCCATGCCGGACGTGGGCCGGGGTCGGAGGTAAAGTTACTCCTCGGGCGGGGAGAGCAGGTCCGGCAGGTCGTTCACGGAGTCGACGACGGCCGCCGCGCCGGTCGCCTCGTACTTCTCTCTGCCCTCCTCGCCGGTGAGGCCGCCCGTGAGGACGCCGACGCCGCGGTACGTCCGCGAGTCGTCCGCCGCCGCGGCGTTGACGGCGGTTCGCACGTCGTCCAACGTGTCGCCGACGAAGACGACGCTGTCGGCGTCCAACCGTTCCGCGAGGGTGGTGAGCGCGTGGGGGTGGGGTTTGCCCTCCTCCCAGTCGTCCATGGTGAAGCGGTGGTCGGCGGGGACGGCGAATTTCGACCGGGCGAGGGCGATGTCCGCCTCCGCGGCGGGGCGGCCCGTCAGGACGCCCGTCCGGTAGTACGAGGTGAGGTGGTCCAGCGTCTCTCCCTCGACGATGACCGGTTCGTCGTTGATGTAGCCGTCCGCCTCGAACGGCGGGTCGCCGCCTTCGAGTTCCCGAAAGAGGTCCGCACCGAGGTAGAGCGCTTGGAACGTCTCGCGGAGAGCGTCGGTGTCCCACGCGTCCTCGACGGCGGCGTACTCGTCCGCAGAGAGGTGGGCTTCGACGACTGCCTCGGCGGCGGAGAGGCCGCCGCCGCGTTCGGCGATGCGGTCCGCGAACGCCGGGAGCGACAGCGAGAACGACTCCCGGTCGTCGGCGAGAACGTACAGGGCGGCGGCGTACGTCAGTTCCCAGTCGTTGTTGAACCCGCCCGCGTCCTTGAACAGTTGAATCTCCTCCCGGTCGATGGTCCGCCCGTGCAGGCGGTCGACGCTCTCGACGATTGCCCGACGGTAGGAGTCGGCGACGTCGACGAGAACGCCGTCCACGTCGAGGACGACTGCGTCTGCGTGCATACCGGGAGGCGGTACCCCGGTGGCCTTAGCGTTGTGATTCCGCACCGGGTTCGCGGCGGTCGGCGGGGACGACGTACAGCGTCTCCCCGCCGACGGATTCGGTCTCCGCGGGGACCGACGGCGCGTCGTAACCGAGGGTGGTAAAGAGGAAGTCCGCGCCGACGGCACGCGCCACGTCGCGCGCCGGGCGGTGGAGTTCCGGCGGGAGGTTCAGCGCGTAGACGGCGTCGGCGCGGTACGCCGCCCCCGGGTCCTCGCGTTCGCTCGCGGCCACCACGTCGTCCTCGACGAACTCGACGCCGGGCGGCGCGTCGAACTCGTGAACGTCCGTCGCCGTCACCTCCGCGCCGGCGGCGGCGACTGCGGCGGCCACGTCGGGTGCCCGCCCGATACCGATTTCGACCAAACTGTCGTATCGGGCGAGGCGCGCGGCGAGGGCGTCTCGAAGTGCGGTTTCCACGGCGGGATGTTTATACCCCCGCTCTCCTTAACAACTTCCATGCTTGTCGATATCGTGCCTATCGGGGAACTTCCCGCGCAAGTGAAGCGGGAGGCGTCTGCTGCGCTGCGGGGGGTCTACGACTGCGACGTGACGCTCCACAACGAACAGGCGATTCCCGAAGGCGCGTTCGACCGCAGTCGGAAGCAGTACCGAGCAGAGCAGTTCATCGAACTGGCGAGTCGCGTGGGAAGCGGCGACAAGAACATCGGGATAACCTCGCAGGACCTCTACTACCGGCGACGCAACTACGTCTTCGGTCTCGCCTACCTGAACGGAAACGGGTCGGTTATCTCCACGTATCGTCTCCAGACCTCGTCTGACGGCGGTATCACCACCAAACCGGCGAGCGAAGTGTTCTCGGACCGGGTCCGGAAGGAAGTCGTCCACGAAATCGGGCACACCCTCGGCCTCGAACACTGCGACAACAACAAGTGCGTCATGTCGTTCTCGCCGACGGTTCGCGAGGTGGACGTCAAAGAGGAGAACCTCTGCGGCACCTGCAGTCGGTTGGTCCACTAACGCGGCCTCTCTTTTCCGCCACGGCACATAAGCGCTCACGAGACGTAGTTCCGAGACGGAAGTGACCACCGATGCAGTATCTCGTCGCGGTTGACGGTTCCGAATCGAGCATCGAAGCCCTCGAACACGCCATCGGCGTGGCGTCGCTACTCGACGCGGAGTTGACCCTCGTCTACTCCGTCGAGCCTCGAATCCTCGTCGACGAGGGCGGGGACGCGCCGTCGTTCCCCGAGGCGAGCGAACGACTCTACACCGAGGACATCGCCGAAGCCGAGTCGCGGGGCGAACGCGTCCTCGAAGACGCCGTCGAACGGGCGCGCGAGGCGGACGTCGACGCCGACTCCGAACTCCTGTACGGCGACCCGGTCGATACGATAGCCGAGTACGCCGACGAAGAGGGGATGGACGGCGTGTTCGTCGGGCACCGCGGCCTCTCGAAGCGAGCGCAGGGACTCGTCGGGAGCGTCGCCACCGGACTCGTCGAACGCGCGAACGTCCCGGTGACCGTCGTCCGATAGTGCTCGAACTCGACGGGAGCGACGGCGGCGGCCAACTCCTGCGGACGGCCCTCTCTCTGTCTGCGGTCACCGGCAGGCCGTTCCGGATGGAGAACGTGCGGGGGGAGCGTCCGACCCCCGGCCTGAAGACGCAACACGTCGCGGCGGTTCGGGCGGTCGCCGACGCGACGGACGCGACGGTCGACGGCGACGAACGCGGGTCCGAGACGCTCGCGTTCGCGCCCGACGGCTTCCGCGGCGGCGACGTGTTCGCCGAGGTGGAAACGGCGGGAAGCGCCGCACTCGTCTGCGACGCGGTGCTCCCCCTCGCCCTCGCACTCGACGGGACGCTCTCGGTCACCGTCACCGGCGGGACGGACGTCGAGTGGTCTCCCTCGGCCGACTACCTCCGGCGGGCGAAACTCCCGCTCCTCCGCGAGTTCGGACTCGACGCCGGCCTCGAAGTGAAACGGCGGGGGTTCTACCCCGCCGGCGGCGGCAGACTCGCCTTCGAGATCCGGCCCTCGAATCTCGCCCGCCTCCGACTGCGCTCTCGGGGGGCGCTACGGGGGGTGCTCGTGAACGCCGTCGCCACCGAGTCGCTGTCGGACGCGAACGTGGCGGAACGACTCCGGGACGCCGCGGTCGAACGTCTGACGGCCACGTCGGGGCCGAACCTCGAAGCGAAGCGGGTCGAACCGACCGCCGAGTACGTCCCGGCGTCGTCGCCCGGTGCGGTCGTGACGCTCGTCGCCGACTGCGAGGAGGGTCGCGCGGGGTTCGTCGGCCTCGGAAAACGAGGGGTGCCCGCCGAGAACGTCGCCGCCGAGGCGGTGGACGCGTTCGCGTCGTGGCGGGCGGACGACGCGCCGGTGGACGCCCGGATGGGCGACCAACTGGCCGTCTGGGCCGCACTCGCGGGCGGCGAGGTGCGCGTCCCCGCCGTCACCGACCACCTGCGGACGAACGTCGAGGTGATTCGAGCGTTCGACTACGACGTGGCGGTGGAACCCGGCGGCGACGGCGGCGTCCTCCTGAGTCCCGACCTGTAGGGTCGAGACGACCGGCGACGCGGCCGAGGACCGTCGCGCTTACGGTTCGTACGTGCCTTCCATTCGAGCCTCCTCAACGACGTGGCCCTCGATAGCGTCCTGCAGTTCGTCCTTCGACGCGCCGGAGTCTAAGTCGAGTTCCGTGTCGAGGGCGTAGACGACGAACCGGTACGTGTGCGGGCGGTCCGGCGGGTTCGGGCCGCCGTACTCGCGTTCGCCGTAGTCGTTCTCGCCCGTCCGCGCGTCGGCGTCCTGCGGGGTCCAGTCGTCCGGCAGCGAACAGGTCTCCGAATCGACGGAGATGTTCCAGACGACCCAGTGGTCCCACACTTTTCCGGCGGGTTCCTCCGCGTCCGGGTCGTCCACGAAGAGGGCGAGAGACTCCGCTTCCTCGGGGATATCCTCGATTATCAGCGGCGGGTTCGTGTTGGCTTCTTCGTAGCCGTGCCGTCGAGGGATCTCGCCACCGTCCGAGAACGCCGGACTGATGAGACGCATGAAAAGATCGTTTGGAACCGGGGTACGTGTGAATTATGGCCGAACGTCACTCGTCGGCGGAGGAATCGGATCCGCGGTCGGACCCCGGCGAGGGTCGAACGGAACTCCGGCGGACGCGGTTACTTCCGTCCGAGTATCTTGATGAGAGCCTGCGCGACGAGTCCGCCGACGGTGGACTTCGTGGAGACGAGGGCCGCGCCGGCGTACATGAGCGCTCGCTTCGGCTTCTTCTGGAAGAGCGCGATACCCGCCCGCGCGACGAGCATGCCGACGTTCGCGCTTTTGAACTTGCTTCCCGAGAGGAACGACTTGGTGCTCATGTGAGAAGGGATGCGTCCGACGCCGATAACGCTTGAGGCCGCACCCGCAGGGGCGGAGAAGAGAGCGGTCGAGTGCGGACTACGGGGCGTAGTAGTACTCGCCTTCGCGCTTCTGTTTGCTGTCGAGTTGCGACCCGGGCTTGTTGATGCGCGGACGCTGGGTGCGTTCGTCGCGGCGGAACGTGATGTCCAGGTCCGCGAGGAAGTCGTTCATCCCGGCGCGCATCTCCTGCGGCGTCGAGGCGTGACCGCGTTCCGCGGGTTCGCCGTCGAACACCATCAGACGGTCCGCGAGCAGGTCGATCATGTAGATGTCGTGGTCGATGACCATCACCGTCGCGTCGTGGTTCTCCGCGTACCGGCGGATGGCCGAGGTGGCCTGCACGCGTTGTTCGACGTCGAGGTGGGCCGAGGGTTCGTCCATCACGTACAGGTCGGCGTCCTCGGAGAGACACGCCGCGATGGCGACGCGTTGGCGTTCGCCGCCCGAGAGGTCGTCTAAGTTGCGCTCCATGATGCGTTCGAGTTGGAGCGGGTTCGCGACTTCGGTCTTCCAGTAGGAGGTGCCGAAGTCGTCGGTGATAGACGAGAGGAACGCGTCCACGCGCATCGGCTGGTCGATTTCGATGTACTGCGGCTTGTAGGCGATGTCGAGGCGAAAGTCGAGTTCGCCCTCGTCGGGTTCGAGCGACCCCGCGAACATCTTCGCGAGCGTCGACTTCCCGATACCGTTCGGGCCGACGATGCCGAGCACTTCCGACTGGTAGATGGTGCCCGCGTCCACTTCGAGGGAGAACTCGCCGTCGCCGTAGGACTTCGCGAGGTCGGGGTAGTCGATGAGCGCCTTCCCCTTCGTCGTCTCGCGGGGGGCGTGTTCGTGGAACGTTATCTCGTCGGGCCGGATGCGCATGTTCTCGTTCGAGAGGTACCCCTTCAGGTACTCGTTGATGCCGTTGCGCACCGACTTGGGGTCGGTGATGACGCCGTACGCGCCGGGTTCACCGTAGGCGACGTGGAGCGTGTCGGCCAGGAGGTCGAGAATCGCCAAGTCGTGTTCGACCACGAGAACCGCCCGGTCCTCGTCCTCCGCCAACTCTTGGATGAGTCGCGCGGCGGTCACTCGCTGACCGATGTCGAGGTACGGCGAAATCTCGTCGAGGAAGTAGAAGTCCCTGTCGCGGGCGAGCGTGGCCGCGAGGGCCACGCGCTGGAGTTCGCCGCCCGAGAGCGTATCGAGCGGTTGGTCCATCACCGGGCCGATGCCGAGGCGTTCGACGTAGTCGTCGAGTGCGCCGCGTTCGTCCGTCGAATCGAGCAGATCGCGGGTGACGCCGTCGAACTGCTTCGGAATCTGGTCGACGTACTGCGGCTTGCGGGCGATGGTGACCACCTCGCCGCGGACGCGTTCGACGTAGTTCTGCAGTTCGGTGCCGCGGAACCGGTCGAGGACGGCCTCCCACGACGCCTCCTCGCCGTAGTCGCCGAGGTTCGGCACCATCTCGCCGGCGAGGGCCCGCACGGCCGTCGTCTTCCCGATGCCGTTCGGACCGAGGATGCCCGTCACGGAGCCCGCCTCGGGGACCGGAAGCCCGTAGAGGGCGAAGGAGTTCTCGCCGTAGCGGTGGACGGGGTCGTCCTGCAGTTCCGTGGGGAGGTTGATTATCTCGATGGCGTCGAACGGGCATTTCTCGACGCAGATGCCGCACGTCTCGCCGAGGCACACCTCCTCGGAGATGCGTATCTGGTCCGGGCCGCCGTCGTACGGTTCGTCCTCTTCGTAGTAGTCCCCCCGAGTGACGATGCACTCTTTGCCCGTCCGGTTCGGCGGGCAGAAGTTGGCGCACTCGTAGCTACAGCGGTCGGGCTGGCACCTATCGAGGTCGACTACCGCGATACTGTCGTCCGCCATGTTAGAGTTGGACGCCCGCGGTGAGCAGGATGGTGAACGAGATGAACCACAGCGTGAACGTCATGAACGCGACGTAGAGGTAGTCCTTCGCGCCGAAGTCCTCGACGTCCACGCCGACGAGTCGGAGAATGGGGAACTGGGCGAGGACGGCCGCGCCGAAGAGAGCCAGCGAAAGCTGGTTCGTCGCGGCGTCCACCGTCGTCCCGACCACCACCCCCGACGCCAACGCGGCGGCGACGCCCGCGAGGCAGGCGAGTGTGGTGACCGTGACCCCCCGGACGTGCCCCGAGAGACCGGTCTGAGTTTCCGTGGCCATGTGTGTCCGTCCGGTACCCTGCGTCAAAAGGCGTTCGTTCCCCGTGCGGCGGACGAGCGTCCACTCGGCGGGGACAGAACTTCACGTTAGGCACCGGTTAGCCGGTTCGGCCGTCGTAACTCACGAAGGTTTATGCCGTTCGGCCGTTTCGATTCGTAACGATGGCTGAGGCAGAACAGGAGAGTCTCGACGACCTCCCCCCGAGTGCGAAGTTGGTTTTCAAGGTACTCGAATACAACGGTCCGTTGACCCAGAAGGGTATCGTCCAGGAGTCGATGCTCTCGGCTCGGACGGTCCGCTACGCACTCGAACGTCTGGAGGGAATCGGCGTCGTAGACGAGGACGTCTACTTCGCCGACGCGCGGCAGAATCTCTATCAGTTGACCGACGCCGCCCCGAAGGCGCACCCGGCGGACGGCGACGGCGACGAAGCGGAAGCCTGCTGCGCAGAGTAACTTCGGACGCTCCCACGGCACGGGTGGGGCGCATCGACGACAGACCACCCCGGCGACCGGGCCGGGACACACCGCGTCTCTTCCTCTCGACGGGTTCGTCAGCGACTCGTACGGACGCAGAGGCGGGTCGAACGACCGAACGCCGCGAACGCGAGCGACGCGCCGACCGACGGGTTACGCCGGGTGGACCGTAATCCGCTGTTTGCGGTCTATCGCCTGTTCGAGTTCCTCCGCGATGGCGCTTCCGCGGGACACCTGGATGTCGCCGCCGCGGCCCACGGTCGCGGTGAACAGGTACTCGCCGTCGGCGCGGATTTCGACCGTCTCGCCGACGTGTTCGTCCATGCGGACGACGATGTGCCGGGAGGTGACCTCCGGTTGGACGACCGTTCCGCCGTCGCCGCCCGCCCCGCCGCCGGACCCGCCCGCGGACCCGCCGCCGCGGTTGGGGTTCTCGTCGTGCGTGCGGACGTCGATGTCGATTCCCAGCCTATCTTCGACGTCGGAGATGCGGCCGCCGCCCTTGCCGATGACGTACGAGATGTCGTCCTGATCGACGTACACTATCGCCTTGTTCTGGCCCTGCAGTTCCACGTCCACGTGGCCGCGCGCGATGGAGCGAATCTCCCGCTCTATCTCCTGTCGCGCGAGGCGGCCGACGCCCGTCTCGGAGTCGCCCTCGCCGCCCTCGCCGAGGGGGACGGTGACGACCTGCCGGTTGAACGTGTATATCTCGTACTCGGGCTTGCCCGTCTCGAAGTCCGCGACCTGAATCACGGGGCGCGCGAGGTCCTCGGCGGTGAGGCCCTCGGGCACCTTCACCTGCGTCGTCACGTCGTAGACGGTGTGGACCTCGCCGGCCTCGATGTAGACGACGGTGTCGACAACCTGCGGGATCATGCCGAGTTCGACGCGACCGACGAGGCGTTGGAGGGCGTCGATGGCCCGCGTCGCGTGGACGACGCCGACCATGCCGACGCCCGCCAGACGCATGTCGGAGAACACCTCGAAGTCGTTCGACTTCCGGACCTCGTCGTAGATGGTGTAGTCCGGGCGGACCAAGAGCAGCGAGTCCGCGGTCTTCTCCATCTGCCCGTCGAGCGCCGTGTACTGCGTAATCTCGGGGCCGACCTGCAGGTCGCGCGGTTTCTCCATCGTCTTGACCGCGTAGTCGCTGTCGTTGAGGAACTCCGCGACGGCCTGCGCGAACGTGGACTTCCCCGCGCCGGGCGCGCCGGAGATGAGGACGCCGCGCTGACGTTCGCTCAGGCGGTCTTTGAGTTCCTCGGAGAACTCGTACTCTTCGAGCGACGTCTTCGCGATGGGGCGAACCGCCGTTATCTCGATGCCGTCGGCGAACGGTTGGCGGGCGACGGCGATGCGGTAGTCGCGGAACTGGACGATGCTCATCCCGGGTTCCGACAGTTCGAGGAAGCCCTCGGAACTGGTGCGGGCCGTGTCCTCGATGTCGTCGGCCCACTCCTTCATCGTCGCCTCGTCCGTCACCTCCTCGCGGATACTCTCGTAGTGCATGTCGCCGAGAGAGCCCCGCTTTGCCTTCGGTTTCGTCCCCGTCTTGAGGTGGACGGACATCGTCTCGTCGTCGAAGAACTCCTCGATGATGAGTTCGCCGGACCCGCGGACGCGCGGTTCGACGTACTCGACGGGGATGCCCTTCGCCTTCGCGACTTCCGACTGGACCACGTCGCTCGTAAGCAGCGTCGCGCCCTGTTCCTCCGCGACCTGACGGATGACGGCGTCGATGTCGCCCTCGTGTGCGCCGGTCGCTTCGCTCGGCTTCGTCCGCCGTCCGACGTACTCGACCGTCACCGACCCCTCGTCGTCGAGGGCGGTGAGACGCTGGAGCTCCGAGAGCCCTTCCCACCCCGTGTCGCGGCCGTCGTTGGCCTGCGATTCGAGTTCGCCGACGACAGCCTCGGGGATACAGATCGTCAGATCGGACTCCTCGGCCGACTCGATTCGCTCGGACACGCGACCGTCGATGACCGCGCTCGTGTCCGGCACTATCTTCATGCGTGGCGTTTCGAGCGGTAGACGGATAAGGATATAGATGAGAATGCGGGCGAGACGCTCCCGCGGCGACCCGTCCGACGCCTCCGTCGCTCGGTTTTCCCCGCCCGCCGACTCCCGCCCGCGTCGCCCCGTCGTCCAGAGGCTTTTCGTCGCCCCCCGCCGGACGTTCCGACGATGACCGACGCGCGCGAGGAACTGGTCAAGTTGACGCGACGCCTCGTCTCGATTCCCAGCCACGAGGACGAGACGGCCGCCGGGGACGCGATCGAGTCGTGGCTGCGCGAGGAGACGGACGCCGACGTGACGCGGGACGACGCGGGCAACGTGTTCGCCCGGCGCGGGGACGACAACGACGAGGCCGGAGACGGGACCGCGAGGGAACTCGCCCTCGTCGGCCACCACGACGTAGTTCCGCCGGACGAGTCGCAGGTGGCCGACGGAGAGTACGTCGTGGAGACGCGCGAGGGGCGCATCCACGGCCGCGGCACCGCCGACATGAAGGGTGCGGTGGCGGCGGCGATGCTCGCCTTCCGCGACGCCTCGCCGGCGGGCGAACTCACGTTCGTCTCGTTCGTCGGCGAGGAACTCGGCGGCGAGGGTGCCCGCGCCGCGATAGACGAGGGGTTCGCGCCGGACGCCGCCGTCGTCGGCGAGGGCTCTACCGACTACTCCGGCGACGACGTGACGGACGTGGCCGTCGCCCACAAGGGCCGGCGGGGGTCGACCGTCACCGCCCGCGGGTCGGCGGCGCACGCGAGCGAACCCGCGGCGGGCGAGAACGCCGTCTACCGCGCCTGCGACGCCGTGGACGCGATTCGGGAGATGGAGTTCCCCGAGGCGGAGGTGTTCGGCGAACGCCTCCGCGGGAGCGTCGCCGTCACCGAGATAGACGGCGGGTCGGCGTGGAACGTCATCCCCGAAACGTGCGAGGTGACCGTGGACGAACGGACCGTTCCCGGCGAGCGCGCGCCCCTCGAACGCGTCGCGGAGATACCGGGCGTCGAGTGGACGGTGGACCAGGACCTGCCGCCGATGGCCTGCGACGACGAGGCGTTCGCCGACGCCGTCCTCGCCGCCGCCGACGAGGCGCAGGCGGCGACGCCGGAACTCGTGACGAAACCGCACGCGACGGACGCGGGGTGGTTGGCCGCCGCGGGCACCGCCTGCGTCGTCTGCGGCGCGGCCGAACCCGGCGAGGCCCACACCGCCACCGAGAGCGTCTCCGTCGACGTTCTGGAGCGATGTTACCGCATCTACCGCGGCGCGGCCGAACGCTGGCCCGCCGAGTGAGTCTCCGCGCCGCGCCCGGCCGGTTAACCGGTCGCCTCGTCCGCATACGCCGGGTTGATAACGCGCGACGACCATCCAACGAGATATGGCGACAGACGCAACCGGCGACGCCGACTCCGCCCCCGACGCGTACTCGGAACTCCTCCGGAAGTACAAGCGCGTCGCGAACGTGCAGAACGCCTCCGGCCTCCTCTCGTGGGACCAGCAGGTGATGATGCCCGACGAGGGCACCCCGGCGCGTTCCCAGCAACTCTCGACGCTCTCTTCGCTCTCGCACGAACTGCTCACCGACGACGAGGTGGGAGAACTGCTGGACGAACTCGAATCGTCGGAGTTGACCGACGAGCAGGCGGCCGTCGTCCGCGAGATTCGGCGGAAGTACGACCGCGCGAGCAGCGTTCCGACGGAACTGGTCGAGGAGATCTCGACCACCTCCTCGGAGGCGCTTCCGGCGTGGAAGGAGGCGAAAGCCGAGGACGACTTCTCGAAGTTCGCGCCGTATCTGGAGAAGCACGTCGAACTCAAGCGGGAGTACGCCGAGCACATCGACCCCGATAAGGACCCCTACGAGGTGCTGTTCGAGGACTTCGAGCCGTGCCTCCCCCTCGAACAGGCCGAGTCCATCCTCGAGAACTTGCGCGACACCTTGGTGCCGATGATAGAGCAGATTCGGGAGTCCGACGCCGAACTCGCGACGGACGCGTTCTCCTCGAAGGGGACGTACGACGAGTCGGCCCAAGAGGAACTCTGCCGCGACGCCCTCTCGATGCTCGGGTACCCGTGGGAACGCGGCCGCCTCGACGTGGCCCCCCACCCGTTCTCCTCGGGGACGACGTTCGACGCCCGCGTGACGACCCGATTCGACGAGTCCGACCCCCTCGGGGCGGTCACCTCGACCATCCACGAGTTCGGCCACGCGAACTACACCCTCGGCCTGCCGGACGAGGCGTACGCGACGCCCCTCGGCGAGGACCGCGACCTGTCGGTCCACGAGTCCCAGTCGCGCCTCTGGGAGAACCACGTCGGACGCTCGAAGGCGTTCTGGAAACTGTTCCTGCCGACGTTCGCGGAGCACTTCGAACAGGCCGAGGACGTGACCGCAGAGGAGGCGTACGAGGCGGCGAATCAGGTGTACGAGGACAACCTCATCCGCGTCGAAGCGGACGAACTCACCTACCACCTCCACATCATCGTCCGCTTCGAGATAGAGCGGGCGCTGATTTCGGGCGAACTCGACGTCGAGGACGTACCCGAGGTGTGGAACGACAAGTACGAGGAGTACCTCGGCGTCCGCCCGGAGACGGACTCGGAGGGCTGTCTGCAGGACATCCACTGGAGTCACGGCAACTTCGGCTACTTCCCGACGTACTCGCTCGGTTCGGTGATGGCCGCGCAACTGTTCGCCGCCGCCGAGGACGACATCGGCGACGTCTACGGACGAGTCGAGGAGGGCGACTTCGAGGCCCTCCACGAGTGGTTGACCGAGAACGTCCACCGCCACGGGTCGAAGTACGAGACGAACGAACTCGTCGTCGAAGCGACCGGGAAGGACTTCGCCGCCGACGACTTCGTGGCGTACGTCACGGAGAAGTACGGCGACCTCTACGACCTCGACTGACGGCGACGGCGGCCGTTCGCCGCGTCTCTCTCCTTCTCTCGACGCAGTCCGTATCTCGTTACTCGACGATTTTCAGCGGTAGCGAGGCTATATATCTCCGTAACTCTCCGGAGGGATGGTATGATGCAACAAGACTAAGTAATGATAAGCCATACCACAGCCCGTATGGCTTCTGCACCGAACCCCGACGACGCACTGTTCGACCAGTTTCTGGACGACCGCGGCCACGAGGTGACAGAGCCAGACTGGGAGACCTCGTACAACAAGAAGCAGTGCCCGGAATGCGGTGCGTTACACGACCAGTCCGCCGACGACTGCACGGTCTGCGGGTGGGACCCGTTCGCCTGAGCCGGGGGTGTCTTTAATCGAATCGCACTATCAGAGAAAGCAGGCTATTTATCACCGGCTAGGGCGTGAACGTGTACAATGACCGACTCCGACGCGACCGTCACCCGCCTCTTCGGGGGACCGGGGAGCGGGAAGACGACCGCCCTCCTCGACCGAGTCGAGGGTATCCTCGAGGACGACGACGTTAGCATCCGCGACATACTCGTCGTCTCGTACACCCGCGCGGCCGCCGCCGAGATTCGAGAACGCCTCGCCGAACGACTCGACATCTCGCCGCGCGCCCTGAAGGGTAACGTGGCGACGATGCACGCGAAGGCGTACGAACTCCTCGACCTCTCTCGCAACGACGTGGTCGGCGAGAAGGACAAGACGGAGTTCTGCGAAGACTACGGCATCGAGTTCGAAGACCAGTACGGCGGCGCGGGCCGTCGGACCGCCCGTTCGACGACGCTCGGAAACAAGATAATCGCCACGAGCCAGTGGCTCCAGCGAACCCGCCGCGACGTCTCCGACTGGTACGACGTGCCGTTCCAGTGGGACGTCGAGGAGGTGCGCCTTCCCCCGGACGAGGACCCGAACGCCCAGGAGGGCAACAAGTACACGCCGACGTGGCCCTCCGACGACGACAGGGTGGACGTTCCGGAGGCCATCCGGGCGTGGCGGTCGTACAAGGGGAATAACGGACTCGTCGGCTTCGCCGACATGCTCGAACGGGTGCGTCAGCGCTCGCTCGTCCCACACGTGGACTACCTCGTCATCGACGAGTTCCAGGACATCACGACGCTGCAGTACGACGTCTACGAGGAGTGGAAGCCGCACATGAAGCGCGTCCTCATCGCCGGGGACGACGACCAGGTCGTCTACGCGTGGCAGGGCGCGGACCCGAACCTCCTGTTGGACGCCGAACGCGACGAGGACGTGGTGCTGCCGAACTCCTACCGCCTCCCCTCGCGCATCCTCAACGTCGTCAACCGGGAGATTCGCCACATCGACAAGCGACAGGAGAAGGACCTCAAGCCGCGCAAGGAGGGCGGAACCGTCGAGGGCGTCCAGTCGCCGTCGATGATAGAGCTCGCGCGGAACGTCCGCTACACCGTCGAGAAAGACGAGGAGGACCAGAGCATCATGGTGCTGTTCCGCGCGCGCTACCAGATGTTCCAGTTCATCGACGAGTTCCTGCCGCTAGGGATGCCGTTCTCCGTCCTGACGGACCAGCGGATGTGGACCGACCGCCTCACGCAGTACGTCCGCGCCATCGAGAAGACCGAACGCGAAGAGCCCGTAAACGGCCTCGAAGCGCGACGCCTCGCCGACATGCTGCAGGACTCGGCGTTCGGGTCGAACGAGCGAGACGACCTGTTCGACTACATCGACGAGAAGAAAGAGGAGGCGGGCGTCGAGGACCTGACCGAGATACAGATAGAGACGGACGCGGTGAAGGAGTTCGCCCCGTTCCTCCCCGATAGCGCGTCCGCGGGCGACATGGTTCGGAAGGTGACCTCCTTCCAGCGGAACTCCGTCGAGGCGTACTTCTCCGGCGAGTACGAGGGGATGGACCCCAACCAGGTCCGAGTCGGCACCATCCACTCGGCGAAGGGTCGCGAGGCCGACCACGTGTTCGTCGCCACCGACCTCACCGAGAAGGTTGTCGAGCAGATGGCCGCCTCCGTGGACGACGAGGATGTAGACGGCGTCGAGGAGTTCACCTCCTCTACGAGTCCCGTCCCCATCCTGACGGACAACGAACGCCGCGTCTTCTACGTCGGCATGTCCCGCGCCCGCGAGCGTCTCGTCCTCTTGGAGAATCTCGTCACCGGCGCGCCGACGCTTCCGGTGAGCGTCCTCCTGCACAACGAACTCCGCGAGGACTCGATCGAGGACCTCCTCGAGGCGGCCCAAGAGGAGCCGGACGCGCCGACGCCGGAACCGGACCCGTAACCCCGCGATGACCGACCGGCAATCGGACGGGTCGACCGCCGACGGGGACGGGTCGACCGCCCCCGGTACTCCCGCCCCGGAGACGAACTTCGACGCTCTCGACCGGGCGCTCTCGGACGCCGACGCCGCCGCCTTCGTCCACGTCGGCGACCGGTTCGACGACGACATGCGGTATCTGACGCGCTTCTCGGGTCCCGACCGCGAGTACGCGTTCGTCTACACGCCCGACGGCGGCGTCCTCTGTGCGCCGTCGCTGTTCGAGGCGCAGGCGCGCCGCGAGTTCGACGGCGAGGTTCGGACGGCGAACGCCGGCGACCCGGCGGGCGTCCGCGCGCGCGCCGTCCTCGACGAACTGACCGACTCCGAGACGGTGCTCGCACCGCGGTCGATTCCGCACGACGCGGCGGTGTACCTCGAACGCGGCGGGTACGACGTGGCTTCGACTGACGCCGTCGCCGCCGCCCGGGCGGTCAAAACCGACGCGGAACTCGACTGCCTCCGGCGCGTCCAACGCGCCGCCGCGGCGGGGATGCGTCGGGCCGAGACGGTCCTCGCGGAGGCGACGCCCGAGGGCGACGAACTCGTCTGGGCGGGCGACCCCCTCTCGACGGAACGCCTCCGGCGCGAGGCGAACGCCGAACTCGCGGCCCGCGGCGTGACTGACACCGGGAACACCGTCGTCGGCGCGGGGCCGACCTGTGCGGACCTCCACTACACCGGTACGGCGGCGATTCAGCCGGGCGAGACGGTCCTCCTCGACATCTCGCCGCGCGGCCCGCACGGCTACTACGGCGACCTCTCGCGGACGTACGTCGTCGCCAGCGACGGCGGGTGGGAGCGCCGGGCGTACGTCGCCGTCGAGTCCGCGTTGGACGTCGCCCTCTCGACGGTCGAACCGGGCGTCCCCGCGGGGACGGTGCACGCGGAGGTGGCCGCCGAACTCGCCGCGTACGGGTTCGACCCCGAGGCGGCGGAGGGCGAGGCGGGGTTCACCCACGGCGCGGGCCACGGCGTCGGCCTCTCGCTTCACGAGGGGCCGTCGCTCAGAGCGGAGACGGAGTTGCGACCCGGCCACGTGATAACGCTCGAACCCGGCGTGTACGACCCCGAACGGGGCGGCGTTCGGTTAGAAGAACTCGTCGTCGTCACCGAGGAGGGGTGTGAGATACTCCACGAGCACCCGCGGTCGTTCGCGCCGCGCGGGGAGTGAGCGTCGGCGGGAGATCAGGACTCCTCTTCGTCGGGCACCTTCACCGCCTTTCCGACCACCTTCTCCGCGACTGTCGCGGGGATGTCGCCGGGCGTCGTGAGGTAGTGCGGAAGCACGACCATGAGGACGGCGACGGCGAGGAGGCCGCCCCCGAACAGTTCCTGCCCCGCCAGAAGCGTGTTCAGCCCGAAGATACCGACCGGGATGGCGAACACGAGCGTCGCCGCCAACTGTATCGTTCCCCAGATTCCGAGTCCCATCGTCCGTCGAGCGTACTCGGCGAGCGGTCAAAAGCGCCGCGGTACGGCGTCGCGACGGGTCTGAGCGGGTTATCAGTTCGGCGTGTGGACGCCCTCCTCGGGACCGCCCGGCGAGAGGTGATCGAACTGAGCCGTCGGGACGGTCCCTCGGACCCAGACCATCCGCTCTTCGGTCTTCACGTCGAGTCCGTCGTACGCGCCGAACCGACCGACTCGGACTCCACGTACGCCTCGAAGTCGGAGTTCTCCGCGGCTTCGGCGTCGGGATAGGTGTTCGCGTACGTGAGGTGCGTCGTCTCGGGTCCGAATCGCCACGACTTGAGGCCGCCCGTGATGGGGTGCCGGTCGAAGCGGGCGGATGAACGGTTTCGGGACGCTTTTCAATACTGAGACGGGAAATCGAACCATGTTCACCGGTATCGTCGAGGGCGTCGGCGAAGTCGTCGCGGCGAGCGAAGACGAGGGCGGACGGCGGCTTCGAGTCCGCCCCGAGTTCGAGGTAGAGGACCTGCACCACGGCCAGTCGATAGCGGTCAGCGGCGTCTGCCTGACGGTGGAGGCGTTCGCCGAAGATCGGTCGTGGTTCGAGGTGTTCCTCGCGAGCGAGACGGTGGAGAAGACGTACCTCGGCGGCGTGGGGGAGGGCGAGACGGTGAACCTCGAACGCGCCCTCCCCGCCGAGGGGCGGTTCGACGGCCACCTCGTGCAGGGCCACGTCGATACGACGACGACGGTGACCGCCGTCGAACGCGTCGGCGACGACTGGTGGTTCGAGTTCGCCCTCCCCGAGGGGATGGAGCGGTACGTCGTCGAGAAGGGGTCCGTCGCTCTCGACGGCATCAGCCTCACCGTGGCCGAACGCACCGACGAAACGCTCGCCGTCGCGGTCATCCCGACGACGTACGACCTGACGACGCTCTCCTCGAAGTCCGTCGGCGACCCGGTTCACGTCGAGGTGGACGTGATAGCGAAGTACGTCGAGAACATGGTGTCGGGGTACGCAGAACGCGTCGCGCCGGACGCGCCCGCGCCCGACGCCGAGTAGCGTCCCGAGGGCGGGGGCGTCACTCGAACTCGGTCGATTCGCTCCTCGGCGATTGGTCGCCGTACCCCGTCGCGTTCGCGTCGTTGTACGCGTCGTTGTACCGCTTTACCTTCCGCAGGAGGTAGAGGCCGAAGATGCCGTCGTAGATGAGGATGTACGCGAAGAACGACGTGAGGCTTCCGAGGCCGGTGACGGTCGCGATGATCGCCGAACCGATGCTCACCGTCGTGTTGTACGTCGCGTGGACGAACGTGGCGATGAGGAGACCCTTGACGATTATCGGCCCGCGAGCGCCGCGGTTGAACTTCGCGAGGCCCAGGTAGTAGCCCGCGATGCCGGCGTAGATGACGTGGCCCGGTCCCGCGAGGGCGCGAACCGCGGTGATGCCGCCGCCGGCGCCGATGAGGCCGAGACCCAAGTCGAGTCCCTCAGCCGGAAGTTCGCGGGTGATGTAGAGGGCGTTCTCGATGGTGGCGAACCCGAGGCCGGCCATCGCGCCGTACACCGCGCCGTCGACGACGGAGTCGAATCGCTCGTCGGTGTAGGCGTACAGGCGGACGGCGAGCAACTTCACCGTCTCCTCGACCGGACCCACGACGATGTAGAAGAACAGAATCGTCCCGACGAACCCGAAACCGCCGAAGAGCGGCTTGAGATACCCGTTGAGGACGGCGGCGAAGTTCGCGGTGAGGACGCCCAAGAGGAACGTCGCGACGAGGAGAGACAACGGCTCGCTCGTCGTCGCGTCGCTGTAGTAGACGTACGCGGCGAGTCCGAGCGCGGGTATCGCCGAGAGGAGCGTCAGAATCCCCGTCTGCGGGTCGGTAATGGCCGCGAGGCCGCCGATACCGAGCAGAAGGAGGAGCGCTATCAGCACCACCGCGACGCGGGCCGACCCCGCGAGGATGCGGTAGATGAACACCGCGAGGCCGTCCACCGACGTGCGCTCCTCCCACGTGGAGATGTCGTACAGGTCGGCGTCGTCGCCCGACGCCCTCTCGACCGGGTCTCTCTTAGCCATCGTCCGAAAATGCGTCCGACGCCGCCTAATTTCTTCGGCCGGCGGCACCGACGAGGACGGAACGAACACGGCCGGACGGCCGCAACCACGGTAGTTGAAAGGGTCGGAGGGCGAACCCCGACCCATGCACTTCGACCCACGCACCCAGGCGGCCCTCCGCGAGGCGGGCCTCTCGACCGACGAGATTCGGGCGGCGTCGGACGCCGTCGCCGAGGCGGTTCGCCGCGACGCCGACGCGTTGGAGGCGTTCTTCGAGGAGGGGGCCGTCTTCTCCGACATGGACCGCGCACACAGCAGCGACGATATCCACGAACACGACGTGGAGTATCTCGACCTGTACACCCACGGCGGCGACCTGCGGGGGTACCTCCGGTTCGACTCGTGGGGCGCGTACGTCGAGGACGGCCGCGTCCTCTCCGATGAGAAGGTCGAACTCACCCTCGGCCCGACGGTCCACGACCGCGTGCGGTTCGCCCGCGACCCCGACGACCTGCGATGAGCGACGAGGCAAGCGACGAACGCGGCGCGAGCGACCCCGTCCGTGTCCGGGTTCGCGGCATCTACACCACCGCCCTGACGCGGCGCTTCCTCGATGCGGGCTACGAGGTGGTGCAGGCGTCCGAACCCATCCGCGACCGCTTCGACGCGGAGTTCGGCACCGGCCACCACGAGGTGACCGTCGAGACGACGGGCGACAGGCAGGGCGTCGGCGTCCACGGCGACCCCGACGCCGTCGAATCGGTCACGTCGCACCTCCGCGGCGTCGGCATCGACGCGTTCGCGTGGGACGACCCCGCCCCCCGCGGCGCGGTGTTCGACGCCCGGGTGACCGACACCCGCGGGTCCGGCGCGATGTGCGCCCTCGGAGACGGCGTCGAGGGCTTTCTCCCTTTCCGCGCCGTCGACCGGCGAATCGAGGAGGGCGACGCCGTCCGCGTGCAGGTCAGAGAGTCCGAACCGCCGTGGAACGACCGGCGCGCCCGACTCGACGCGGGGGTGCGCGCCCGCGGCGGCCTCGCCACCCTCGTCCGCGGCGAGGAGGGCGTGAGCGTGAACACGCGCGACGACGCCGCCGGGCGCGAACTCGCCGGGATGACCGACCTACTGGGCGTCTCCGCGCCCGACGGGTGGGGCATCGAGTGGTCCCACGCGGCGACGGACGCCGACATGGACGCCCTCCGCGCGTCGTTAGAACGGGCGACCGAACGGGCCGAGACGCTCGAATCCGCCCTCGACGGCGAAGGGGAAGTCGAACCCGCGCGAGAACTCGCCCGCCCCGGCGCGGGGGAGTGGGTGTGGTTCGGCCGCGCGTCGCGGTTCGAACTCGACGCGGACCGCCGCGAGGTGACGACGACGATGCCCGGCCACCACCGAACGAAGGCCGCCTCCGAGTCGGCGAGTGCGGGCGTCGACTTGGCGGAGGCGCTCTGTGACCCCTCGGGGGAGTTCCCCTTCGACGTGGTGACGCGGCAGTTCGGCCCCGTCGAGGGCGACACCGTCGGCATCGGCCACGGGAAACCCGACGGGCGACACATCACTCTCGGGCGCGGCGAAGTCGTCGAGTGGGACGCGGACGGTACCGTCTCGGTGAAGCGACAACTGACGGGCGGCGGCACGTACGACGCACTCGGCGTCCCGCGGGAGTCGGGTGACACGGCCCTCACGAAGTTCCGCGAGGGTCGGTGGTGGTATCCGACCGTCTACCGGAGCGCCGAGGGCGAGGTGAAGGGCACCTACGTCAACGTCTGCACGCCCGTCGAGTGCTTCCCCGACGAGGTTCGGTACGTGGACCTCCACGTGGACGTGATAAAGCAGGCCGACGGCACCGTCGAACGCGTGGACGACGACGAGTTGGACGAGGCCGCCGCGGCGGGCGAAATATCGGAGGCGTTGGCGGAGAAGGCGCGGTCCGTCGCGTCGAGTCTGGAGTCTGCGCTCTCGGAGTGAGCGAGGAACTTCTGGTAGCCCAACCGTTTTCTCCCGGAGTCTCCGAGTTCGGATATGGAACTCTCCGTAGTCGACCTCTCTCCGGTCCCCGACGACGGCACTGCGACCGACGCGTACGCGAACACCGTCGAAGCCGCGAAGCAGGCCGAACGACTCGGATACACCCGGTTCTGGGTGGCCGAACACCACGGGATGGCCGACACCCTCGCGGGGACGACGCCGGAGGTGTTGCTCGGGCATCTCGCCGCCGAAACCGACTCGATTCGCCTCGGGTCGGGGGCGGTGCTCCTCAACCACTACAGTCCGTTCAAGGTCGCGGAGGTGTTCGGCGCGTTGGACGCTCTCGCGCCGGGGCGCGTCGACGCGGGACTGGGGCGGGCCAACGGGTCGCCCGCCGTCGATAGCGCCCTCGGGACCGAACGGCGCGTCGAGAACCCCGACGAGGACCACAGAGAGAAAGTCGAGGCCGTCGTCAACCACCTCTACGACGACTACCCGGAGGGCCACGCCTACGGAGACCTGGAGATTCCGCGCTCGGGGGCGGCGGAGCCGGTTCCGTGGGTGCTCGGCTCCAGTCCGTCGAGCGCGGCCATCGCGGCCGAACTCGGACTACGCTACTGCTTCGCGGCGTTCATCCGACCGCAGTTCGCCGCCCACTCCTTCGAGGAGTACCGCGAACAGTTCCGGTCGTCTCCGCTGGCCGGCGGAACGGACGACCCGCGGGGGATAGTCGCGGTGAACGCCGTCTGCGCCGACACCGACGAGGAGGCGGCGCGACTCCGGGCGGTGGCCGAGGCGTCGTTCAAGCGGATGCAACGGGGCGTCGTCGGCACCACCCCGTCCGTCGAGGAGGCCATCGACGAACTCGGCGGCGTCCCCGACCCGACGCCCGCGACGCTGGACGAAGACGAGTGGCCGCGGGCCATCTCCGGGAGTCCGGAGACGCTCTCGGGGCTCTTAGAGCAACTCGCGGACCGCGTCGGCGTCGACGAGGTGATGATCCAGCACGTCGTCTCGGACCACGACGACGCGCTTCGCTCTCACGAGTTGCTGGCCGAGGGCGTCGGACTCGACCCTCGCTGACGCCAGCGCTTTTGTTCCGGTGGCGTGACACGTCGGTATGGAATCGCCGTGCGAGGCGACTGTCGGGAGGGGGGCGCTGATTCCGGCGGTCGTCGGCGGAGCGACGACCGCGTTAGCCGGCGTCGTCGGCTACCTACTGCCGCCGTTACGCGCCACCGACTACGGCGACGGGATGAACGCGACGTTCGAGGTACTCCGCTACTTCGTCCGGCGGTCGATTCCGTACCACGCCGCGGTACTGGTGTTCGTCCCGTTCGTTACGACCGTCGTCCTCCTCTCGGCGGACCGCCGGTGGGGGGTGACCGGGGCGGAGGCGGAGGCGAACTCCGACCTGACCGTCGGCCTCGGTATCGTCTCCGGTCCCGTCGTGACCGTCGTCGTCGCGGCGGTGACCGCCGTCGCCGCCACCGGGGCGACGAACGGGGTCGGCGTGATGGCGTACGCGTTCGTCTTCGGACTCGGGATAACCACGGTTCTGCTGTCTATCGTGTTCGCGGCCGAGACGGCGAGCGTTCTCGCCGGGTACGCCCTCGTGCGGGGAGTTCGGTGGGTCCGACGGCGTCGAACGTGACGCCAGCGATCAGGTGTCGGCGTAGAATCGGGCGAGGCCGCACTCCGGACAGACGTGACAGTTCAGGTACTTCCCCTTCAGGTCGAGTTTGCCCAAGAGGCCACCCTCGACGTCGATTCGGATTCCGTCGCCGCGGTAGGAGGTCTTGTGCTCGGTTTCGCGCATCTCCACGTCGCAGTCGGGACAGGACGGCATAGGCCGGGGTTTCGACCGGAACCTAATAAGAGGCGGTGCGCGTCCCGCCGGTCGGTTTGTACGTCGATTCGTCGCACCGAAGCGAGAGTCCGCGGCGGGGTCGGGCACCACAAAGGAGTTAACGCGAACCGAGCAACGGTGCGTATGAGCCTCAAATCGAAGGTATTCGGCGCGTTCGGCTACCTTCTCCTCCTCGTCGCTCTCGTGACGGCGCTGTGGGGTGTCTGGGTCGTCGGGCTGACGCTGTCGAACGGAGCGACCGAGGGCCGTCTGCTGGCGGTTCTGTCCTCCTTCGGGTCCGCGGTTACGTTCGGCTTCTTCGGCTACTTCGTCCGGAAGTTCGTCGCCGGACAGGTGCTTCCGATAGACGTGGACAAGTCCGTCGCGTACCGCGCTGGACGGTGAACGGCGTTCGGAGACGAAAACCGAGAGAGTAGCGCTGTCCGGTGACGCGTCGGGGGTTCTCGTCTGTACGCGAGGCGACCGAAGGGAGCCTCGCGGCCTTTTTGTCGCCAGAACGCGAAGCGTTCTGGCTGAACGACCAGAAATCGGAGATTTCTGGTAGTGGTCCAGATTTTTGCGGTGAGCGGTCGCGCGAAGCGCGACCCGAACCGGAAAAAGGTGGGTTTAGAAGTGATTCGGCGACTCGTTGCCGTACTGGAGTTCGCCCCCGCGTCCCCCTTCGACGGTACTGCTGCCGTGGTCGCCGGAACTCGGCACCTTCACCTGCACGTCGGTCACCTCGTCGAAGTCCATGATGAGGTCCGACTTGATGTTGTCCGCGGTGATGTCGCTGATGCCGCATCCGGCGCACGCGCCGCCGAGTTCGACGACGACTTCGCCGCTCTCGGGGTCCGCCTTCTGGACGACGCTGTTCCCTCCGTGCATCTGAATGATGGGCATCTGACCGGTCATCCACGTCTCGATGCGCTCCTTCAGCGACTCCCCGGATTCACCATCGTCGGTCATTACACGGTACTTTGTGCCGCACGTACGGGTATGTTGCGGTTGTACTCGGGACTAATCGACACGAAGCGATGTGTGTCACGAACGACGTGTGTCGTTTCCGCTGTCATCTCCGCCCGCGCCGGTCCGACGCCGGAGAAGCCACCCGGCGAGCGACACCGACCCGACGGCGGCCCCGACGCCGAATCCGGGCGAGCGAGTCGTCGTCCCGGCCGACTCTCCCGCCTCGTCCGTCGCGGTGACGACGACCGGTTCCGTCGTCGCCCCGCCGCCCTCGTCGGCGACGAGCGTCGGCGGGTCGGCCTGTTGCCCCGCGTGGTCGGGGAACGTGTAGAGGCGGCCGGGAACGTCGTCGACGCCCATGCTGGAGGCGACGAAGAACCCCTCGCGCGCGCCGGGGACGGCCAACTCCGCGCTCCAGAAGCGCGTCTTCTCCGGGGCGCGCCACCACGAGAGTTGTCTCGGGTTCCGCGGGTCGGAGACGTCGTGTCGCTTCACGCCGCCTTGGTACCACGAGGAGTACAGTCGCCCGTCCCGAATCTGGAAGTTGTGCGCGGTGGTCCAGACGCCGCCGTACGTCGGGTCCGGGGAGGGCGGCGGCGCGATGGTCGAGAGGCGTTCCGGCGCGGCGGGGTCCGACACGTCCCAGAGGTCGATGCCGGAGGGGCCGCCGACGCGTTGCTCCTCTCCGGTGCCGGTTTCGGTACCGGCGTCCGTCGCGTCGGCGCGGCGCGCCCACGACTCCTTGCCGACGGCGAGGAGGTCGCCCGACTCGTCGGTCGCCGAGTAGTGGTGGTTCCCCGGCGGCGCTATCGGTCGGCCGCGGACCTCGGCGGACGAGAGCGACGAGAGCGTCGTCGGATCCGGCGCTTCGACGCTTCCGACGGCGGTGAGGTCGCTCGGGTCCGAGACGTCCACCAACCACGTCCCGGCGTCCCAGAGGGAGAGGTGGGCCACGTCGCCGCGGACGAACACGTCGTGGAGGGGTCTCAGCGAGGCGTCCACGTCTCCCCACGCCGGGTCCGCGTCCGAGAGCGCCCACCGACCGAGTTCCTCGCCGGACGCCGCATCGACGAGGACGAGGGGGTTGTCCTCGCCGTCGTTGCCGGTGAGGTAGGCGACGCCGCCGCGGAGGAAGCAGTTGTGAATCGGGTACGACGTCTCGACGAAGGAGACGCGCTCCGGAGCGGCGGGGTCGGACACGTCGACGAGGAGGACGCCCGAGACGGCACCGGGGCGGGAGTTCGCCGGGCCGACGACGGCGAGCGTGTTCGACTCGGCGTCGAGGTTCACGTCGTGAATCTCTCTGAGGGGACCGGCCTCGTGTTCCGACACCGGGTCACGCACGTCCGCGAGAACCTGCGGTCGGTCGGGCACGGAGACGTCCACGGCGGCGTACCCCGTCGTCGTCGCGACGTACGCCACGTCGCCGTCGGGGGAGACGACGGCCTCCTTCGTCCCCTCCAACTCGACGTGGCCGTACGGTTCGTACGGTCCGGGGTGGGCGGCGGCAGAACCGGTCGCCGCCGACCCGAGGACGCCGACGCCGAGCATCGACCCGGCGGCTTTCAGGGCGTCACGTCGTCGCATGAATCGCACTGGGGTACGCAGAGAGATAAGGAGTGTCTTCGGTTCGAGAGGCGGTCCCCCGCCGCGACGCTACAGGGGGGGGTTATCGCGCCCTACAGGCGCGAGCGGTCCCCGGTGCCGCCTGCGACGCTACGGGCGAGTGGTCTCGCTCTACAAGCGAGACCGGTCACCCGTACCGCCTGTGGTAACCCCGCCGAGTCCTCGCGCCCTACAGGCGCGAGCGGTCACCGGTGCCACCAGTCAACGCGCTTGCGACGGCACCCTGTACGACCACCTCGTCTCCGAGCGTCGTCAGTTCTATCTCGGGAATGTTGGTCATCACCATGTCGTCCATCCGGTCGCGTATCGGGTCGAGAATCTGCTCCGGGTTGTTGAGGGCGACTGCGCCGCCGACGTAGATGATGATGGGAGCGTACGCGTGGACGATGTTCGCGACGCCCATCGCGTTCCAGTGGCCGACTTGGTCGACGACGTAGGACGCGAAGTCGTCGCCGGCGTCGGCGTGTTCGAAGACGTCCACCGCGGAGAAGTCGGCGTCCTCTATCGGCATCGACGTCTCGACGTTGTCCTCCTCGTAGAGGTACTCGGCGTAGCGGGGGATGTTGTTCCCCGAACAGTACGCCTCCCAGTGTCCGTCGTGTCCGCACCCGCAGGTCAGCAGTCCCTGCGGGTCGAGGGTCATGTGTCCGACTTCGCCCGCGTTGCCGTCCCATCCCGCGAGAACTTCGCCGTCGACGCAGACGCCCGCGCCGACGCCGGAGGAGATGGTGAGATACACCATGTCGTCGGGGTTTCTGTCGCTGTAGAACCGTTCGCCGATGACGCCCGCGTTCGTGTCGTTGTGAAGGTAGATACGGTCGGTGTCGAGGAGAACCGAAATCGGGCCGGTCAGCGGAATCCGGTCGATGGTGTCCGGTAGGTTCGCCGGGTTCTCGACCGCCCCTTCCGCGAGGTCCAACGGGCCGATGGAGGCGATGCCTCCGGCCGTCGCCTCGTCCGGTTCCACGCCGGCGTCGTCGCACGCCTCGCGGACGACGCGGAGGACGGCTTCCGTCACCGCGATGCCTGTCGGACCGCGGGGCGTCCCGTCGATGGAGGAACCGATGATCGTGCCGTCGTCGTCGGCTACGACCGCGCGGACGTTGGTGGCGCCCAGGTCGACGCCCACGTAGTAGGCCATTGTTCGGATTGGCGTCTCCGCGATACTTAACTAAGCGGGTTCTTACCAGCGTTTGGTACCCCTCGTCGGTGTGCACAAATCGGCGTCGAATCGGCCGACGGAAGCGCCGTCGTCAGTTCGTGTCGGCCCGGACGAACGTCACCGGACAGGGCGACGAGAGCATGACCTCTTGAGCGACGCTTCCGAACACCGCTTTGCCCGCCGGGGAACGGCGACGGCCGCCGACGACGACTCGGTCGGCCTTCACGTCCTTGGCGAGTTCGACGATGGACTTGCCGTGTTCGCCGACCGCGCCGCGGACGTCGTACCCGACGCCCGCGTCCTCGAAGTGCTTCTGCAGTTCCCGGATGGTGGCGTGTCTGGCCGCCACCGCGTCCGCCGAGAGGTTCTCCGCGTCCCGGTCGAACTCCAAGTTGTCGATGGTGTCCTCGTACTCCGCCTCGGTGAAGACGTGCCCGATGACGACCCGCGCCCCGGCGGGTCCCGCGACGTCTATCGTCTCTTCGGCCAGTCGGTCGATTCGGTCTCGGTCGCCGTGCCCGACGGCGAGAAGGATGGTTTCGAGAGCCATACTACGCCTTTCACCTGACGGCCCTTAACAATGTCGGGTATTTTTACTCGTGTTAGAATAAATATTTCAATAACCGTCGTGAGTGAGGGTAGTTGACGTGAGGCGTGCTAGCAGTATGTAGTTTACGCCGTCCGTGAGTTCTTTCGGCGGCCCCGGCGATGGACGGACCATGCTCACGCCGGAGTTAGCGGACCGAACCGTACTCGTCACCGGGAGTTCACGCGGCATCGGGCGCGGCATCGTCCTCGCCGCGGCGGAGGGAGGCGCGTCAGTCGCCGTCAACTACAACACGAGCGAAGACGCCGCCGAGGACGTCGCCCGCGAGGCGAGAGAACGCGGCGCACCCGCGGCGACGACGGTGCAGGGGGACGTGACCGACCCCGACTCGGTGGACCGGATGTTCGCCGCCGTCGAGGACGAGTTGGGGACGGTGGACGTCCTCGTCAACAACGTGGGGAGTTTCGCGCCGAGTCACTGGGAGGAGATTTCGGTCGAGAAGTGGCGGGAGGTGATGGCGACGAACCTCGACGGCACGGTGCTCTGCTCGAAGCGGGCGCTTCCGGCGATGCGCGAACAGGAGTGGGGAAGAATCGTCAACATCGGCTACGCGGGCAGCGAGAAGGCCCTCGTCTACCCGAAGAACTTCCCGTACTTCGTGGCGAAGACGGGCGTCCTGATGTTCACGCGGATGCTCGCCAACGACACGACGGACGACGGCATCACGGTCAACGCGGTGTCGCCGTACGTCGTCGAGACGTCCGACGAGTTCCCCGAGGACGCCCCCCGCGGGCGGTGGGCGACCGTCGAGGACGTCGCTCACGCGGTCATGTTCTTCCTCGACGAGGATAGCGGGTACGTGAGCGGAGAGAACGTCGAAGTCGACGGCGGGTGGCTACCCGAACGCCTCTGAAACGGACTGTCGTCCGCGGAGAATCAGTAGTCGGGCGCGTCGTCTTCGACTTCCCGCTTCATCGAGTCGCGGCGGGACTTGGCGTCGCGGCCGGTCGCTTCCAGAAGGAACTCGTTTTTGGCGTTGACGGCGTCTTGGGCGTGGTCTTCGAGTCCCTTGTCGAGAATCTCTTGGGCGTCGCGTTCCTCGAAGTGGACCGCGAGTTTGTCCTTCTTACCGCTGTACTCCGCCGCACCGGCGACGATGCGCGTGAACACGGGGTTCTTCGGTTCCTCGACGACGTAGAGTTCGTGTCCGTCGTACTCTTCGGTTCCCGAGACGGGACCGAAGTACTCCTCGATGAACCCTTTGAGGTCCGGAACGCGTTCCTCCAGCGTCTCCCCGCGACGCATCTTGTACTGCTTCATGGCCCGTGATTTGACAGGCGATGGTTTACCTGTTTCGTCACTCGATTCGTCTGCGGCGGTGTGTCAGTCCCTCCGGTAGACGCGTCGCCGGCCGTCGCTCGGCGAAAAGAGTTCGGCGCGTCGGCTATCGGTGACGGCCGTCGGCGGGTCGAGAGGCGTCGGCGCGACGCCTACAGTTGACGCTCCGCGATGTACCCCCGCTTACACTCGGGGCAGATGTCGCCGGCGCGCATCGAGGACGCGCCCGCGATGCGCGCGTGGTCGCAGTTCGGACAGTAGAACTCCACGCGTTCGTCCGGTACGTCGGCCTCCAGTTCGAGTTCGTTGTCGGCGCGGGCGAACCCGTCGTCGCCGCCGACCACGTCGTCGTCGCCGTACGACTCCGCGCGGCCGTTCGTCTCCGGCGTCAGACCGCCGCCGAACGCCACCTCCGCGGGCGTCCCGTCGGAGGGTTCCGCGTCGAACCCCTCGTCCTCGCCGGTGTGCTCGGGCCACGGGGCGTTCGACCCGCCCTCGTCTTCGGGCAGTTCCTCGCGCGCGGGCCACTCGCCGTGACCGCGGTTCGCCGCGTCGGCGGTCGAACCCTCGTCGGCGGACGCGGTTCCGGCGGCGGCGTCGCCGGGACGCGGCGCGTCCTCGTCGGCGTCGATGAGTTCCGCGTCGTCGGTCACCGGTTCGCCGTCGCCGTCTCTGGGCAGGTCTTCGGGCAGTTCCTCCGCGGCGGCGGACTCCTGCGCCGCGACTTCGGGGTCCGCGTCGGTCTCCTCGGGCCACTGCGTCGGGTCGCGTTCCCCGTCGCCGTCGTCGTCGAGGATGACGGCGTCGTCCTCCTCGGGGTCCGTCGGCGGTTCGAAGTCGTCGTCCTCGTCGGCGAACCCGGTTCCGGCGTCGGCGTCGGCGTCGGTTTCGGCGGACGAGGCGTCGGCCGGCGACGCGTTCGGTTCGGCCTCGGAGATGTGCGAGGTGGGGTCGGGGTCGCCGGACGGCGTCCCGCGGCCCGAACGGGGTTCGTCGGCGGCGTCTGGTCCCGAACTACCGGGCGTCGCGCCCGGCGCGGACGCGGAGTCGGACGTCGGTGCCGTCCCCCGGGTCGGTCCCCCCGTCGCTCCGCTTTCGTCGAGTCCGACCTCCGAGGGAGACCGAATCGAGGTCACTTCCTTGTTCTCGCTGACGAGATGCTCGGTGCCGCACCGCTTGCAGACCTGCAGTTCCCGAATCGTAACGACGACTTCGTCGCCGTTCTCCTGGCGTTCGCGCTCTATCTCGGGGTCCCCGTATTCGTGCCCGAGTAGACGGCACTTTAGTCCCATTACCCGCTTTTCGGAAACTCAGCGACTAAAATGTACCCCCTGCGTCGGACGCGTGGCAGACGGACCCGCGCCGGGGGCGCGGGCGGTAAGGGTAAACCACCCGCGGACGTTGTACGGGCTATGAGAGCGCGGCGGGAGTTCCAGAACCGACGGGACATCGAGGTTGACGTGCTCGATGCGTTAGTGGACCGTTCCGAGGAAGGGATGACGGTCTTCGAGTTGCGCGCCGCGGTGGACGCGGACATCGACACCATCGAGGACGCCCTCGCGAGCCTGAAGGACGACGGCCTCATCTCCGTCGACAAGCAGGGCGAACGGGTCGTCATCCTCCCGGACGAGCGGGTGATACCCGACCCCGAAGAGGAGGTCGAAGAGGAGCAGAACTTCCTCGACGCCGTGCGCGAGAAGTTGGGCCTGTGAGCGACGCGACACGGGGACGTTTTCAGAGAGGGGGACGGAGTAACGGACGATGACGGTAGTCGAGGAGTTACACGAGGCCCACGGCGCGACGTTCGAAGAGCGAGGCGGGCGACGGGTCGTGCGCGACTACGGTCGCCCCGCCGTCGCGCACCGGGCGGTCCGCAACGGGGCGGGGATCATCGAGATGGGGTACGGCGTCGTCGTCGTCGAGGGCGACGACCGGGTGGCGTTCGTCGACAACACCGTGTCGAACCGCGTCCCCGACGACGACGGCGAGGGGGTCTACGCCTTGCTCTTGGACCCGCAGGGACGCGTCGAGACGGACATGTACGTCTACAACGCGGGCGAGCGGTTGCTCTGCTTCACGCCGCCGGACCGCGCCGAACCGTTGGCCGACGACTGGGCCGAGAAGGTGTTCGTTCAGGACGTGAGCGTGCGCGAGGCGTCCGGGGAGTTCGGCATCTTCGGCGTCCACGGCCCGAAATCGACCGAGAAGGTGGCGAGCGTCCTGAAGAACGCCGCCGCGCCGGAACCGGCGATGACGTTCGACCGGGGCGTCGTCGGCGGCGAGGGCGTGACCGTGATAGCGAACGACGGCCTCACCGGCGACGAGGGGTACGAGGTGGTCTGCACCGCCGACGCCGCCGAACGGGTGTTCGACACCCTGCTAACCCAAGGCTCGGGCGCCGCGCCGTTCGGCTACGCGACGTGGGAGAGCCTCACCGCCGAGGCGGGGACCCCCCTCTTCGAGACGGAACTCTCCGGCCGCCTGCCGAACGTCCTCGGCGTCCGCAACGCGGTGGACTTCGAGAAGGGCTGTTTCGTCGGCCAAGAGGTCGTCTCGAAGGTCGAAAACCGCGGTCAGCCGAGTTCCCGCCTCGTCGGCCTCGCGGTGGAGGAACTGCCCGCGGCGGGCGACGCCGTCCTCGCGGGCGACGACGAGGTGGGCGAGGTGACCCGCGCGACGGAGGGCCCGTCCGTGGGGTCGCCCATCGCCCTCGCGGTGGTGGAGTACGACCTCGACCCCTCGGCGACGCTCTCGGTTCGCGTCGGCGTCGACGACGGCGGAGACGACGGAGCGGAGACGGTCGAAGCGACGCGCGAGACGCTCCCGTTCTACGAGGGAACCGCAGTCTCGGCGCGCGTGCCGACGTACCTCGAAGACGAGGCGTCCGAGGCGGAGTAGCTACCGACCGATCAGTTTCGCGAGGTGGTCCCGCGAGAAGAAGGAGGTGGGTCTGTCCATGTGGACCGCGATCTCTCCCGAGAGCGTCCGCAGTCCGAGTTGTTGGACCGACTCCGGCAGCGAGTACGCCCGGCGAATCCAGTGGCCGAGGGCGATTTCGCTCGACAGTTCGTCGCGCCACGCCGACTCGTAGTCCCGGAGCGTCGCCGGGTCGTCGGGCGAAATCGTCTCGACGGCGCGGTCCGCGGCGGTCATGCCGTAGAGGATGCCGCCGCCGGTGAACGGTTTCGTCTGCGCGGCGGCGTCGCCGACGAGGAACGCGCGGCGCGTCGTCACGCGGTCCGGCGGGCCGATGGGAATCGCGCCCGAACAGAAGTGGTCCGTCTCCACGTCGTAGGCGTCCGTGAGGGCGTCGAACATCTCGTTGACCTCCGCGCCGGGCGGGGCGGCCAACCCGTACTCGACGCCCGCCTCGCCCCGCGGGATGCGCCACGCGAAGAAGCGCGGCACCGTGAGGTGGACGTCCACGAAGTCGCCGTCGTCGGCGTCCTCGTCGAACGCGAGGACGCCGTGGAGTTTCTCGCCCGGTTCCGGCAGGCCGACGGCGCGCCGGACGCGGGAGACGGGGCCGTCACAGCCTGCGACCATCTTCGCCTCCACGGCGAACGTCTCTCCGTCCGCGGAGACGGTCAGTTCCACGCCGTCGTGCCGTTCCTCGATACCGGTGACGGTGTGTCCCTCGCGGACGTCCGCGCCGGCGTCGCGCGCGCAATCGGCGAGCGTTCGGTCGAGTTCCACCCGGTCTATGACGTTCGACACCTCCTCGCGCTTGTAGAACGGGTACGCGCGGGTGTCGGGACCGCCGACGCGGAAGTTCGCGCCGTAGACGCGGTTCTGGAGAAGTTTCTCCTCGGCACCCTCGGGGACGTACTCCCAGATGTCCGTGCTGACGTGCCCGGAACAGGCGAGGGGGGTGCCGACCGACCCTTTCTCGAAGGCGACGACGTCGTACCCGGACTCGGCGGCGCGTCGCGCGAAACGCGCGCCGGCGGGGCCGACGCCGACGACGGCGAAGTCGTACATCGTACTGTCGTATCGGACGACCGAACAAATACCTTCGCGGTCCGTTCGCGGAGTTATGCACCGCTTGACCCGATGGTACGTCCGCGATAACTATTTTGATGTGTGAAATCCATTACCATATCATGCGCCGAGACGCCCTCCTCGCCGCCGTCCTCGCCCCGGTAGCGTTCACCAGTTACCTCCTCAGCCTCGGCGTCGGCGTCGGCGGCGTCACGGGCGAACTCTTCCTCGCGACGGGACTCTACACCGTGATACTCGGCGGAGTGGGCGTCCTCGTCGCCGAGACGCACGAGTGGGGGTTGCTGACCCCCTTGCCCGTGGCGACGGCGCTCTCGCTTCTCGCGCCGTGGATAGGGTTCGGAGCGACCGGTGCCGTCCGGTTCGGCGTCGTCACCCCCGAATCGCTCACTCTGCTCAGTTTCCTGCCGAGCGTCGTCATCGTGGCGGTACTCGTCACCGCCATCTCGGTGCTCGAATACGCGGCGACCGAACACCCCCGCGCCGCGGAACGACTGGACGGTCGGACCGGCGTCGGGTCCATCGCCGTCGGCGTGGTCTACGCGGTGGCGGTCCTCGGCGCGTCCGGACTCCGCTTCGAGGTGACGCTCCCCTCCGTGGCGCTTCTCCTGTGGGTCACCGGCGGACTCCTCGTCCTCGGGACGGTGCCGGTGTACGTCGGCGTCCGCCTGAACCGCCTGTCGCCGCCCGCCGTCGTCGCCGCCGGACTCGTTCTCGTCCTCGTCACCTCCTCGGAGGGGCGGTTCTCCTTCAGCGTCCTCTACGCCGTCGGGTGGGTCGTCCCCCTCGGCGTCGCCCTCGTCGCCGCCGCCGCGGAGAGTCGAGTGCGCCACTACGGCGCGGGCGACCCGCGTCCGCGACTCTGAGGCCGTTCTAAGGCCTCTATATCGACTCTAACGCCGCCCTAACTCTCGTCGAGGGCCAGTCCGCGCGGCGTCTGTCGCTCGAACGCGTCGGCCCACGAGACGTCGAGGCGCGTCCACGAGTCGCCGCCGTCGGCCGTCCGGTAGAGGCCGCGGTTGTGAAGCGCGTAGAACGTCCCCGCCTCCTCGCCGCGGGCGAGAACCGCGCGGAGGACGCCCTCGCCCGTCGGGATACCCCGTTCGTCGAGTCGTTCCCACGCGTCGTCGCCGCGGCGGCGATAGAGGTACGACTCCGCCCTGTCGGCGTTGTGTGCCACCCGGGCGCTCCGGGCCGACGAGAGGAGGACGAGCGAGGGGTCGGCCGCATCAACCGCGACGCTCCAACAGTAGCGGTGGTCGAGTCCGTCCTGCGGGTGGACCCACGTCTCGCCGCCGTCCGTCGTCTCCGCGTACCCGTCGCCCGCGGCGGCCCACGCCCGCCCCGGCGCGTCGGGGTGCGTCGTCAGCGAGTGGTTGTCCCGGCGGGCCGACGGAACCCGGTCCTCCCACGTCTCGCCCCCGTCGCGCGTCCGGACGAGAGCGCCGGCTTCGATGCTGACGTACAGGTGGTCGGGGTCGTTCGGGTCGGGTTCTATCCACCGGACGTGGTGGGTGTGGGGCCGCGGCGGGAACGACCACGACGACGCAGAGGAGAGGTCGGTGAGTCCGGGGCGTTCCTCCCACGTCCGCCCGTCGTCGTCGGACCGGTAGACGGCGCTCGGTTCCGTGCCCGCCCACCACTCGTCCGGACGCCCGCCGGCGGCGACACTCGTCACCGAGTCGGGGAGGCCCGAGGCGCGCGTCCACGTCTCCCCGTCGTCTTCGCTCCGGTGCAGTCCGTCGTCGAACGTGCCGCAACAGACCGTCCCCTCGCGGAAGTCGAGAGCTTCCAAATCGTGTCCGTCGAGGTGCGTCGTCGCCGTCGGGTCCGCCGTCGGACCCCGGACGACGAGGAGGGCGTTTCGGAGGGCGGCGTAACAGGTCGTCATGTGCGTCGATAGCACGTCGAACGGGAAAAGATGTCACCCGGACTACCCTCGCCTCTCGCCGCCGCTCACGTTATCGTCCGTGATAACTGAAGCCATAGATTAATTCGGGCGGCATCTGAGTCGGATACGTAATGTCCCCGAACTGGACGGCGAGATACGCCGTTGGTATGGGGTCGCTCGTCGTCGGCGGATTCTGGCTCGCATCGTTGATGCTCTCGTTCGATGCGGCCGCCGGACGGGTCGGCCTCGTCGCGAAAGGAGTCGGCGTCTTCGGCCTCGGCGTCTCCCTCTTTGCGGCCACCATCCTCCTCGCGACGGGCGAGGAGTGAGTCGCCGGGCGCGGAGAGCGGCGACGCTCGATGTTTCGCCGCGCGTCGCCCGAGAGGCCGGCCTCAGTCGTCGCCGGTCACTTTCGCGGGCTTGCGGCGGTCCGACCGCGGTCCCTCGATGTCCACCGCGGGGAGTAAGTCGCGGAGGTACCGACCCGTGTGGGAGTCATCGGTGCGTGCGACTTCCTCGGGGGTGCCCGAGGCGACGACTTCGCCGCCGTTCTCGCCGCCCTCCGGACCCAAGTCGAGGACGTTGTCGGCGTTCTTCACCAAGTCGAGTTCGTGTTCGACGACGACGACGGTGTTGCCGTTGTCGGTGAGTCGCTGGAGCACGTCGATGAGTTTCCGTTCGTCCTCCTTGTGGAGGCCCGTCGTCGGTTCGTCGAGGAGATAGAGGGTGTCGCCCGTCTGCTTTTTCCCTAACTCCTCTGCGAGCTTGATGCGTTGGGCCTCCCCGCCCGAGAGGGTGGTCGAGGGCTGGCCGAGCGTCATGTAGTCGAGTCCGACGTCCTTCAGGAGTTGGAGGCGGCGGCGGAGTTGCGAGTTCGCCTCGAAGAACTCTAGGGCCTCCTCGACTTCCATGTCCAACACGTCGGCGATGGTCTTGCCCTTGTACGTCACGTCGAGCGTCTCGTCGTTGTAGCGCGCGCCGCCGCACTCCTCGCAGGGGACGTACACGTCCGAGAGGAAGTTCATCTCGATCTTCACGTCGCCCTGCCCGCCGCAGGCTTCACAGCGGCCGCCCTTGACGTTGAACGAGAATCGACCCTTGTCGTAGCCGCGTTGCTTCGCGAGTTTCGTCTCCGCGAACAGTTCGCGGACGTAGTCGAAGACGCCGGTGTACGTCGCGGGGTTCGACCGCGGGGTGCGACCGATGGGCGATTGGTCGATGAGGCGCACCGTCTCGATGTTCTCCGTCCCCTCGATGGCGTCGTGGTCGCCGGGGTCGACGGACGTGTTGTCGTTCATCTTCCGGGCGAGGCCCTTGTAGAGGATGTCGTGCATCAGCGTGGACTTGCCCGACCCGGAGACGCCGGTGATGGCCGTGAACTGGCCGACGGGGATGGAGACGTCCAAGTCCTTGAGGTTGTGCTGTCGCGCCCCGCGGACCGTCAGCGCCGCGTCGGAGGTGCGGCGTTCCTCGGGGACGGGAATCTCCTTGCGCCCGGAGAGGTAGTCCGCCGTGACGGAGTCGTCGGCGGCGACGATGTCGTCGAAGTCGCCCTGCGCGACGACTTCGCCGCCGCGACTGCCGGGGCCGGGACCCATGTCGATAATCTCGTCGGCGCGGCGCATCGTCTCCTCGTCGTGTTCGACGACGACGAGGGTGTTCCCCAAGTCGCGGAGACCTTCGAGGGTGTTCAGGAGGCGGTCGTTGTCCCGTTGGTGGAGGCCGATGGAGGGTTCGTCGAGGACGTAGAGGACGCCCACGAGGCCCGACCCCACCTGCGTGGCGAGTCGGATGCGCTGGCTCTCGCCGCCCGAGAGCGTCGCCGCCTCCCTGTCGAGGGTGAGGTACTCCAGGCCGACTTCCTCCATGAAGCCCAGTCGGGCGCGAATCTCCTTGCAGATCTCCTCGGCGATGGTTCGCTCCCGGTCGGTCAGGTTCTCCTCTAACCCCTCGAAGTGTTCGAGGGCGTCCCCGATGCTCATGCGGTTTATCTCCGTGATGGAGGTGCCGTCGACGAGGACGTGCCGGGACTGTTCTTTCAGGCGCGTCCCGTCGCACTCGGGGCAGGTGGTGACGGCCATGAACTCCTCGATGTGCTCGCGCGTCCGGTCGGAGTCCGTCTCTATGTGGCGACGTTCGAGGTTCTCGACGACGCCCTCGAACGGTTGTTCCTTCCGGCGGACGCCGTTCTTCGTGGACCACTGGAACACCACGTCCTCGTCGGTACCGAACAGGAAGGCGTCCTGCACCTCCTCGGGGAGTTCCTCGAACGGCGTGTTCACGGAGACGCCGAAGTGTTCCGCGACGTTGTCTATCTGCCGCCGGTAGTACGTCCGGTTGTACGACCACGGCTCGAAGACGTGCTTCAGCGGTTTCGAGGGGTCCTGAACGATGAGGTCCTCGGAGACCTCCTTCGTCTGGCCGAGACCCTCACACTCCGGACAGGCCCCGTGCGGACTGTTGAACGAGAACGACCGCGTCTCGACCTCCGAGAACTGGAAGTCGGAGTTGGGGTTCCCCAGTTCCTCGGAGAACGCGACGACGAGTCGGTCGTCGCCCTCGCCCGCGAGCGACCCGGTCGAACGCGTGTTCGAGACGAACGGCACGTCCTCCGGCGGGTCGGGGACGATCAGCTTCAGCGCACCGTCGGCCTCCTCTAACGCCGTCTCGACGCTGTCGGTGATGCGCGAACGGGCCTCCGGCGATATCTTCACCCGGTCGACGATCACGTCGACGGTGTGGTCGTAGTTCTTGTCGAGTTCGGGCCGTTCGACCGTGAGGTCGTACGCGTCGCCGTCCACCTCGACGCGGGCGTACCCGTCGGCGACGAGTTCGTCGAACAGGTCCTCGAACGCCCCCTTCTGGTCGCGGACGACCGGCGCGGCGATTTTGGCTCGCGTCCCCTCGGGGAGCGAGAGGATCTGTCGAACCATGTCTTGGGCCGACTGTTCGCCCACCTCTTCGCCCGTGACGGGGTCGTACTGCGTCCCCACCCGCGCGTAGAGGAGGCGGAGGTAATCGTGCAGTTCGGTGACCGTCCCGACGGTCGAACGGGGGTTGTTCGCCCCGTTCTTCTGGTCGATGGAGATGGCCGGTGACAGTCCCTCCACGGCCTCGACCTGCGGTTTGTCCATCTGCCCGAGGAAGTTCCGAGCGTACGCCGACAGCGACTCGATGTAGCGGCGCTGACCCTCGGCGTACACCGTGTCGAACGCCAGCGACGATTTGCCCGACCCGGAGAGGCCGGTGACGACCGTAAACGACTCCCGCGGAATCCGGACGTCGAGGTCCTTCAAGTTGTGTTCTTCGGCACCTCGAACCTCGATAAAGTCCTTACTCATCTAGATATCGGGAGGGGATGACGGGGTGAAAACCCGTCGGTTCGCGGGAGACGGAAACATACTTCGTGGTACTGCACGACAAGGATACGGAGCGATTCGCGTCGGGCGGAGACGACGAAAATCCGGGCGGTGCGGAGCGAATACGGAAGCGCCGCGGAGAGAGAAGATCGATCGAGAGGCGACGAGACGGTGAGAGCGTCCGCTCTCGGCGGGGCGGTGACGGAAAACGTCGCGTCGGCGACGCGGGTTACAGTTTCTCTCGGGCGACGCTCACGCCGGTGGGCGTGATGATGATCTGGTCGTCGCCCTTCTGGACGATGTCGCCGTCTACCTCGTTTGCGACCTGTCGCAGGTCGTCCACGATGCGTTCCATCGTGGTGTCGGAGGTGGTGTGGCGGGTGATGTCCGCGATGACGATGTCGCCGTCGTAGACGGCGTCTTTGATGGCGATGACGTCCTGTTGTTCGCCGATCGCGGCGATGCGAACGCTCATACCCGCTTCGCCGCGCGCGGTGTCGAACTCGTCTAAGTCGAGTTCGACGTAGTCCTCAGTCGTGTGCTGTCCTCCCCCGCTGAGGATTTTGCTCATGATACCCATGCGCCCTAAAAGCGCTAGCGCGGGGTTAGTTCTTACGTCAGACGCTCGTCGGACGGGGGTCGAGCGGGCGCGGCGTGCCGCCTCACGGGGGTTTTTGCTCGGGTGGTGCGACGACGCCGACGTGACATTCAGCATCTGCGTCCACGAGGAGTACGTCGACGCCGACGGCGAGACGCACGACCGGTTCGGCGTCGCCGTGACGACGCGACTCCCCGGCGTCGGGGTGCTCTGTCCGTTCGCGAGCGAGAACGGCGCCGTCGCCACGCAGAGTTTCACGAACGTCGAGTTGGGGCGGAAGGGCGTCGAGTACATCGACGACGGCCTCGCGGTCGAAGACGCCTTAGAGGCGTTGTTGAACGCCGACGAGGGGCGGACACAGCGACAACTCCACGGCGTCGACGCCGAGGGGACGTTCGCCTTCTCCGGCGACGACTGCCACGGGTGGTACGGCCACGTCGAGGGCGAGAACTACACCGTCGCCGGGAACCTCCTGACGGGCGAGTCCGTCGTGGAGGCAACCGCCGCGGCGTACGAGGAGGGGGACCGAGAGGAACCGTTGGCCAAGCGGTTGATAGGGGCCCTCTCGGCGGGGTCCGCCGAAGGCGGCGACAGGCGGACGGACTTAGAGGTGCAGAGCGCCGCCCTCGTCGTGGAGACGACGGAGGAAAGAGCGCCGGAGCCGTACTACGACGACCTGCGGGTGGACGCCTCGCGGACGCCCATCGCGGACCTCAGAGAGACGTACGAGGCGGCCAAAGAGGGGTACGAGGCCGCCATCCGGAAGTACCACGGAGGGTGAGCGCGAACGGGAGAACGACAGAGAGAGCGAGAGCGGTTCGGCGACTCAGACGGAGAACTCGTACAGTTCGTCGCCGACGTGGTGTATCGACTCGACGACTTTCCCCGAGTCGCCGACCATCTCGCGTCCGGGTTCGAGTGCGCGTCCGACCGCGAGCACCTTGCCGTGCGTCTCCTCGGCGACGAGGACGAAATCGCCAGAGTCGATGGAGTCGTCCGCCTCGACGATGCCGGGGCGCATCACGTCGGCGCCGTCGCTGACGAACGAGATGGCCCCGGCGTCGACGGTGACGACGTTGCGCGACGGCGAGTACTGGTTCGCGCCGCGGACGGTCAACGCCGGGTCGCCGTCGAGGAACATCACGACCGGTTCGCCGTCCACGAGGACGATGTCGTACTCGGAGTCGGCGAGTTCGACCATCTCGTAGGCGTCGCCGTCGAGTTCGACGCCCGTGCGGTCGGCTATCGTCTCTTCGATGTCGGCTATCTCGTCGCTCCGGAGGTGGTGGCGGGACTTCACCTTCATGCTCGGTACTGCGCCGCGGGCGCGAATAAATCGACCGTTATTCGAAGCGTACGGGATCGGCCACATTCTCCGTGGAGAGACCGTCTGAACCCCGACGAGCCGGTCGAGTGGGAATAAACGCTAAGTAACGGCGGCGCTTGGTGAATCGTATGTGGCGCTCCCGGACCAACCGGGACCGGAAGATGGTCGTCTGCATCGCCTGCGGTACCTCGGTCCTCCGCTCGGAGGCACGAGAGTACGACAAAGAGGGTGACCGTTGGGACCGGCACGGAAAGGAGTTCGAGCACCTCTGTAAGGAGTGTTACCGGGGACTCTGTCACCAACCCCGAGACGAGTTAGAGGGACTCCTCGTGGAGGTAGAACGAGACGGGGCGGATCGTTCGGAGTTCCTCAGTCGGTACTTCGGCGCGGTAGAGGAACGGTACGGGTCGGCCGAAGAGACGAACCGAGAGTCCTGACGCGACGCCCGCGGCCGCCGCGAACCGTTTTTCGATGGTCACGCTCCGCCGAGCGAACGCGACGGGCCGGAGCGCGGCGTATTGGCCGCCGTCCGACGCACCGACGGTTCTGCGTGCGACACGACTAACTACCTCTCCCGTTTACTTCCGCGCATGTCGAACGACGCGCAGGCGCAGGCCGGGACGGCGGAGGGGCAAGGGCCCGTCGAAATCAGCCCCGACGTCGCCCGGCAACTGAAAGAGAAACGCGAAGAACTCTTCGAGGAGTTCGAGATTCGGGACAAGTTCCCGCCGGAAGTCCTCGCGGAGGCCCGGGAACGGACCGAGGGCGTCCACGACGAGATTCAGGACGAAATCGACGAGCGACGCGACTTACGCGACCTGACGACGTGGACGACGGACCCGGTGGACGCACAGGACTTCGACGACGCCATCAGCATCGAGGAGGGCGAGGAGACGTACACGCTGTGGGTCCACATCGCGGACGTGAGCCACTACGTCCACCCCGGATCGGAGATGTGGGACGAGGCGGTCAAGCGCGGCAACACCGTCTACCTGCCCGCGTACACCATCCACATGCTCCCGCCGACGCTGGCGGAGACGGTCTGTTCGCTCGTCCCCAACGAGGACCGCCTCGCCCACACCGTCGAGATGGAGATAGAGAAGGAGAACCTCTCGTTCGAGAACATCGAGATATACAAGTCCGTCATCGAGTCGGACGAACGACTCACCTACACCCAGTGCGAGGCGCGCCTCGACGACGAGGACTTACCGCTTCACGAGGAGTGTAACCTCGTCTTCGAACTCGCAGACCAGATGCACCAACAGCGAAAGGAGGACGGCTCTCTGGTCCTCAACCCGCGGCGCGACAGGGCACACACCATCATCGAGGAGTGCATGCTGAAGGCCAACAAGGCCGTCACGCACGAACTGATGTGGGGGCGGGGCGTCGAGGCGATGTACCGCGTCCACCCGCAACCGACCCCCGACCAGTGGGACAAGGCGCTCCGAGAGATCATGGAACTCGACGGCGTCTCCATCCCGAGCGCGAAGTTCGACGACCCGCGGAAGGCCGTCAACGCCGCCCTCGAAGACTCGCCGCCGCGCGCCCTCAACAAGATTCAGCGCGCCGTCCTGAAGGTGATGCCCCGAGCGAAGTACATGAACGACCCCTTCGGCGGACACCACGCGCTGAACTTCGACATCTACGGGCACTTCACCTCGCCCATCCGCCGACTGTCGGACCTCATCAACCACTGGATAGTCCACGAGAACGACGTTCCCGAGGACCTCATCGAACTGTGCGACCGGGCGTCGGACCGACAGAAGGACGCCGAAACCGCGGAGCGACTGTACAAGCAGTTCCTCGAAGAGGTCCATCTGGACCCCTACGCGGTGAACAACCGCGGCCTCCGGACCGTAGACGAGGAGGGCAACGTCGTCAACGAGAACGGTCTGCCGCCCGAGGAAGCGGACCTGCGCGAGGATTGACCTCTCTGTCCGGTCGAGACTCCGCGGGGACCGCCTCGAAAATCGCCCGCGGCGTCACTTCTTGTGGGTGAAGAGGAGTACGTCGTCGTCGTGCGTCGTGACGCAGAGGTCCAACAGCATGCTCAGTTCGAGGCTGTTGTACTCCTCTTCGCAGACCACGAGGTCGTCGAACGGTTTCTCGCAGGCCGGACAGGCGATACTCACCGTGTTTCGGTACGTGGTGACGCCGCCACTCGACTCGTGGGGCGTCACGGACGAGATGAGGTCGTCGTACGCTGCGTCGTCCATGTTCTGTCGGAGACGACGGGATGCTGTGTGATAACTTTACTCCTACCGTGAGACTGGTCCCCGCGAGCGACCGTTTGGTTCGAGAGAATCCGAACGGAGGCGAGGAGAGCTACTTCTCGAAACTCGTCAGTCGAGACGAGGAGTGACGTCGTTCCCGCGGACCGACGCGCTCTCTTTCTCCGCGGCGACGGGAAAAACGCCGAACCGAGGACCGACCGCCTCACGGGAGCGGTTCGGCCCCCGTCGATTGTGTTCCGGTGGCCCGTTCGACGGCGCCGCCGCAGTCCGGACATTTCCTGCGGTCCGACTGGAACGTCCGTTCGCAGACGGTGCACTCGTAGTGGTACGGGTCGGTGCTGCGCCACCGGTCGATTCTCTCCTTGAGGTCGGTGAGGAACGCCATCGGTGCCCACCGTTCGACGCTACGCTGTGGTCCTTGATACCACTTGTCGTTGCGTCGCTCAAGCCGTTCGCCGCCCGAAATGAGATCAGAGACGTTCGTTCTCAAAAATCGTGAACGTACACGATATTTATCACCGCGTGAATGCACCACACGGTCGATGTCCGAAGAGGAACACCACGAGATTGCAGGAGTATCGAGGCGGCAGTTCGTCCAGTTAGCGGCCGCGGTGTCGGCCGCCGGAGGTGCGCTCTCGGGGACGGCGGCCGCCGACGGAGACGAGGGGGGCGGAGACGCGGCCGAACTGGTCGAGGAGATGACGCTCGAAGAGAAGGTGTCGCGGACCCACGGCGCGGAAGGGGGGCCGGAGGGTATCGCGGGCTACCTGCAGGGCGTCGAACGACTCGACGTTCCCGGGATGGGAATGGCCGACGGGCCGCCGGGGGCGTCGCTGGGCGACCCGACGACGCGCTTCCCGCACCCGATCGCGGCGGCGGCGACGTTCGACCCGGACCTGAGCGCCGAGATGGGTAGCGCCATCGCCCGCGAGGTGAAAAGCGGGGGCGTCGAGGTGTTGCTCGCGCCCTCGATGGACACGTTCCGCGTCCCCCTCCACGCCCGAAGCGGTGAGACGTACGGCGAGGACCCGGCCCTCGCGTCGGAGATGGCGGCCGCGTACACCGGCGCGGTACAGGACGAAGGCGTCGTCGCGACGCTGAAACACTTCGTCTGCTACAATCAGGCGAGCACGACGGGCGACGTGATGGACTACTTCTCCTTCTCCGAACACGACGTCAGGGTGGACGAACGCGCCCTCCGCGAGATCTACTTCCGGCCGTTCAGGGCGGCCGTCACGGAGGGCGACGCCGGCGCGGTGATGCCCGCGTACAACAAGATAAACGGGACGTTCTGCAGCGAGAACGAGATGTTGCTGCGCGACGTTCTCAAGGGAGAGTGGGAGTTCGACGGGTTCGTCGTCTCCGACTGGGGGGGCACCCACAGCACGGTGAAAGCGGCCGAGAACGGTCTCGACGTGGAGATGCCGTCCGCGGAGTACTTCGGCGACGCCCTGAAGGAGGCCGTCGAGAACGGCCAACTCGACGAGAGCGTCGTCGACGAGATGGCGCGCCGAACGCTCGACTCGCAGGCCGAAATCGGCGCGCTCTCGGGCGAACGCGAGGGGTCGGAACCCGTCCGCGGGACCGACGAACACTTCGAACTCGCCCAGCGAATCGCCGAAGAGGGGTCGGTCCTCCTGCAGAACGACTCCGACTGTCTTCCCCTCGACGCGGACGGTATCGACGAACTCGCCGTCGTCGGCCCGACGCCCGAGGAGTTCAAACCGAGCGTCGGCGGCAGCGACCACATCGAGGCAATCCGCAGCGTCGGTCCGGTTGAGGGAATAGAGAGCGTCGCGGACGACGTGACGGTCACGCCCGTCGCGACGGACCGGTACGAACTCGCCGGGCCGGACGGGTTCGCGTCCAGAAGCGGCGACGCGGGGTTCACCGCGGAGTACTTCGCCTCCGAGGACTGGTCCGGCGACCCGGTGGAGACGCGCGTCGAAGATCAGATAGACCTGACCGAGTCGGACCTCGACGGCGTCGGCTCCGACGACGGGCCCGTCACCGTGCGGTGGTCCGGAACGCTCACCGCGCCCTCGAGTGGGACGCTCGCCGTCCAACTCACCAGTCAGGGGCACGGAACCGTCGCCATCGACGGCGAGGAGGTCATCCGGAGCGAGGGCGGCGGGTTCGCCGGCCCGAAGACCGAGGAAGCGGCCGTCGAACTCGAAGAAGGCCACGAGTACGACGTGCGCGTCGAAGCCGAGGGGACCGCCCCCGTCCGCTTCGAGTGGACCACCCCCGGAGCGATAGCGGACGCCGTCGAGGCGGCCGAGTCGGCGGACGCGGCCGTGGTCCTCGCGAAGACGGACACGTTCTACGGCGACGACCGCCACGAGTACGAACTTCCCGGCAACCAGAACGCGGTCATCGAGGGCGTCGCCGGCGCCAACGACCGAACGGTCGTCCTCCTCAACACCGAGGCGCCGGTGGCGACGCCGTGGGCCGACGACGTGCCGTCCATCCTGCAGGTGTGGTTCCCCGGACAGGAGGGCGGGACGGCGGTGGCGAACCTCCTGTTCGGCGAGGCCAACCCGTCCGGCAAGACGCCGGTGACGTTCGCCGAGAACCTCGACGACTACCTCCCGGGTGAGGTTGCGACGCTTCCCGACGGTGCGCGGGCCTACCCCGGCGTCGACGGGACGGTGTACTACGACGAGGGCGTCTTCGTCGGCTACCGCCACTTCGACGAACACGGCGTCGAACCGCGGTTCCCGTTCGGCCACGGCGAGTCCTACACCGACTTCGAGTACTCCAATCTCCGGGTGACGCCGAAGGTGAAGAACCGGAACAAGGAGACGGTGAAAGCGAAGGTTCGGGTGACGAACGTCGGCGACTGCGACGGTGCCGAAGTGGTGCAGTTGTACGTCGGCGACAGGGACGCGAGCGTCGAGCGACCGCCGAAGGAACTGAAGGCCTTCGAGAAGGTGCGCCTCTCGCCCGGCGAGGAGACGACGGTGACGTTCGAACTCGACGAAGAGGCGTTCGCCTTCTACCATCCCGACGGGGGATGGACGGTCGAGGCGGGCGCGTTCGACGTGCTAGTCGGAAGTTCCTCGCGGGACATCCGACTGGACGAGGAAATCGAAGTGCAGGCGACGTCGAAGGGGAAGGCGAAGGGCCGCGACGCCGACGGCGGCGAGGCGGCGACGGCGGACGACTGAACTGTCGCCGCGCGAGAAGGTAGTCGCGCGGACGAAAAACGCCTTTCAGCGCCTATCTCCTACGTCTTTTCGTGAGTCTCATTGGCACGGTGAAGGACATGCTCGTCCCGGATACCGAACGCGGCGTCCAGTACGAGTGCGTCGAGTGCGGCGAACGGTTCGAGAAGGCGCGCAAACGGTGTCCCGAGTGCGGAGCGCGGGAGATCATGGAGGTCGAAGGGTTCGACATGCGGCCGGACACCTGACGGGTCCAGAGCGTCCGCCCGCGCGTCGGCGTGTCCGACCGCTTCGAGCGAGCGTCAGGTAGACTCGCTGAGGTTCATCTGCATCCGCATCTTCCGCTCCCGTAGTTCAATCTCTGTCTCCGCGTCACCGCCGTCTTCGGGGCGGAAGAGGAAGGAGATGACCTCGACGTAGCCGTCCCCGATGAACGCGTCACCCTTGCGGACGAGTTGCGAGCGTTTGCTCGTCTTTGAACACGTCGTACGAGACGACCCGATGGCGTCCTGTTGTCCGAGCAGGTAGAACTCGGCGTGGTTCGGGCCTCGCCCCTCCTTCCGAACCCATCTATTCGCCGTAACCGGTTTCAAGCGTATCCAATTCCCAGCATATGGACCGAAACGTCCGCTACTGCTCGTTCATCGTTCGTTTTTCGGATCGTCCGCTTCAATGCCTTGATCTCACTTTCCGAAAAATCGGATATGTTCTCACGTACCTGTTCGTCGTGGAACAGAGATGCCAAGCCCTCCAATCCTACGACATCAGTCACTGTCAATCCGGCATCCGAAAGGAGGTTGATGAGCTCTTTCCTGCGAAAGAAGTGCGCTGCAGCGAAGGATTGCTTGTATCCGTATTCATCCAACAGCGATTCATCGAGGTCGCCATGTTCGAGGAGATCCGGGAGTAGCTCCACTTGGTAGCCGGTGGTTAGTTGCAGCTGGACCATTCCGAGCAGTCCCATCACGGAGACGAAGACCGGCGCCTCTGACCGGCTGACCCGTCGGAACTCCCGGACTGCCTGGAGTCTGTCACGCTCATCGAGCAAGTGCGATATCGGCCCACCCAGACAGCAGATAGCGTCGAAAGTCTTGTTCTGTAGCGGCAGGTCCGTAATCGATCCCTGAATTACAGAGATAGAATCTACTAGTCCGTGGTCAATCGCTTGTTCACGTGCGAGCTCTGTTTGCCGCCGACTGAGATCGAGTAACGTGACTTCGTAGCCTCGCTCGGCGAGCCAAAGCGCGTACCGACCAGCCCCACCGCCAGCGTCCAAAACACGACCTGAGTCGGGAAGGAACTTCTCAAGGGCCGCCACCGTCTCTTCGTACTCAACTCGTCCGTCGATACTCTCCTCGAGCCGTTGCCACTCGTTTCGACCGTACGAATCGTAGAACTCTTGGATATCGTTGACAGGCACCTTCGCTCTCACCGACTTTTTCTCACTCAAATGACACAATTCTGGCGGTGTTTGTCGGATTCGGACCGTTCGTTCGCTTCAACTAATATACGATCCGTACCGGAGATAGCTCCCGGTGTTTGGTACGCTCCCCCTGCTTAGCGGCCATCTCTACTGCTTGCGGGATAGACTTACTCTCGAACACTGACTTTCTCACGGAATCCCCTCACGGCGAGGGCCCGAATGCGAACCTCGAATCAACTCACCGGGACGAGAATCACCGCTCTCGGGTATAAAGAGCGTAGGAGAATCGCACGACGGGATGAAGTTAGCGTCCTTCGGTGTCGCACGAAGCGCGGATGGACTCGCGGGGGTCCCGCGAGCAGGCCGAGCGGGAGGCTCCCGTCATCGCCACCGCGGCCGAAGAGAAGGGGATAGACCCTCCTCGACTTACGGTCTCTATGCCATACTCGACTCCGACGTGGTAGTATCGCTCGTCGAGCGGAAGATGAACAGACGGAGGAGAGATTCGATACGGACTTCGATTTTCAGAGTTCTTTCTCTATCACATAACCCCACTTCTCGTAGCCTTGGGTTTCGTAGTAGGCATGGACCTCTTCTTTCGCCAGCGGTGACGCCAATGCGACGTACTCGCAGTCGTTCTTCTCGGCCCATGCCTCGACGAACTCCACGAGGGTCTTGCCGTGTCCTTCGTCTCTGCGTTCCTCGTCTACGACGAGGTCGTACAGCCATGCGTGTCGCACGTGGTGGAGGACGCGTTGCTGGAGAACACCCGCGACGCCCACTACCTCGTCATCGACAACCCCCCCGAAAAGGTGGTACTCTTCGTCTGCGGTCCATTCCATCACCTCTTCGGCAGTGGCATCGGTCCACAACTGTTGGAGGATGGGGACTGCTTCGCGTCGCTCGGCGGGCTCCGTTAACTCCCGAATCTCCATGCCGAGGGGTGACAGTCCAGCGACATATAGGTGGTTGGGAGAGGTGTCAGGGTTAGTAGGTAGGATTCTGCCCGATAATACAGGGTAGTCGGATAGTGGATTTAGGATTTATCTTGAATGTTCTCCCTAGGCATAATCTGCATCGGAACGCGGAAACTGACACTTCCCAACTCATCATGGATAAGATTGATTCCGCCAAAAGAGCCCTTTAAGGCAACAAGTTCAAAACGGTTTGAGGGATATACCGTCCCTGACTTGCGGATCTTGTCAATGAGGGGGTAATCCACTGGTCCTGCGAACCGAGGGGCCTCGCCGATATAGAGTGCATCATCCACGTGGTCGTTGTCTGCTGAATGGACTATGGAGAATCCATCCATCTCATGGCTTTCTTGGAAATGGATCCGAAGGACGTTTAAATTGATCCACTCTATCGATTTGAAACCGTTATTAAACGGGCCAAATGCTTTCCCAGAGAGGGAAGCCTGTTCTTGACCCAGGAGTGAACCAACATACGGTAATTTTTCGAGATGACCTTTATCGTATGCAGCGTAGCCTCCTGCCCCAAGAGCTCCAACCCCTACCAGTCGAAGGAACTGACGTCGTCTCATCTATTATATATTTTCTATAATTTGTTGGTATTTGAATAGTATGGTTATCTAATAGGCAGTGACAACCTGGCCAGTGCACCAAAATTTGCCACTTAGAACCTGTACACGTCGGATGGAGAGCATACGAAAGCCCGACTAGACGACGTTAACGTCCCCCGGTACACGAGAAGCACGAATAGATTCGCGGGGATTTGAACTCACTCGCTCACTCCGTTCGCTCGCTGCTCAAATCCCCGCTTCGGACAGTACACGATTTCACTCGACTCGACCGTTGGCGAGCACACGAGGTGCTCGCCGAGTAGAGTCAAGAGGAAGGAGATGGACTCGCGGGGTCCTCGCGAACGAAGTGAGCGAGGGCAAGCGAGTCCATTGACTGGAGCGAACGTAGTGAGCGGAAGGAAATGGACTCGCGGGGATTTGAACCCCGGGCCTCTTCCTTGCGAAGGAAGCGATCTGCCACTGATCTACGAGCCCGCATTTCGTTCGAAGGCGCGCGGTCATTTGTACCTTCTGTTTCGAACCGGCAAAGCGAACGCCTCGCACACTCGCGGGCGGAGAGAGCGGTCGCTGACGGGTCGATAGTCGAAAGTGAGAGAGAAGGCGCGGACGCCTCAGCGTCGTGAACCGCACACGGGACGCGAGACGACCCCTAAGATGTGCGCCTGGTCCGAACGGGCCTCGAAATCAGTCTTCGAGGACGATTTCGATGCTGACGTCGTTCGGGACCTGAATGCGCATCAGCTGGCGCAGGGCGCGTTCGTCAGCGTCGATGTCGATGAGACGCTTGTGGACGCGCATCTCCCAGTGTTCCCACGTGGCCGTCCCCTCTCCGTCGGGGGACTTTCGCGTCGGAACTTCGAGCGTCTTCGTCGGCAGCGGAATCGGCCCGCTGAGATTGACGCCCGTCTTGTTGGCGATTTCGCGGACGTCGTCGCAGATGTCGTCGAGGTCGTCCGGGCTGGTCCCGGCGAGACGAACGCGTGCCTGCTGCATTCTATCGCTCGTTGACCTCGAGCACCTTGCCAGCCGCGATGGTCTGACCCATGTCGCGGACGGCGAAGCTGCCGAGTTCCGGGATTTCGCCCGACGGCTCGATGCTGAGCGGCTTCTGCGGTCGGACCGTCACGACCGCAGCGTCGCCGGACTTGATGAAGTCGGGGTTCTCCTCGGCGACTTCGCCCGAGGAGGGGTCGAGCTTCTGGTTGATCTCCTCGATGGTACACGCGACCTGCGCCGTGTGGGCGTGGAAGACCGGCGTGTACCCGGCCGTGATGACCGAGGGGTGCTGCATGACGACGACCTGCGCCTTGAACGTCTCCGCGACGGACGGCGGGTCGTCGGCGGGACCACAGACGTCACCGCGGCGGATGTCGTCCTTACCGACGCCACGGACGTTGAACCCGACGTTGTCGCCGGGGCCCGCCTCGGGGACCTCTTCGTGGTGCATCTCGACCGTCTTCACTTCCCCGCCCACGTCGGAGGGCTGGAAGGAGACGTTGTCGCCCGGGCTCATCGTACCGGTCTCGATGCGGCCGACCGGGACCGTACCGATACCGGAGATGGTGTAGACGTCCTGGATCGGCAGGCGAAGCGGCGCGTCCGTCGGCGGCTCCGCGGCCGGCAGGTCGTTGAGCGATTCCAGCAGCGTCGGACCGTCGTACCACGACGTGTTGTCGGACGCTTCCGCGATGTTGTCGCCCTCGAACGCCGAGATGGGGACGAACGTCGCGTCCTCGGAGCGGAAGCGAACCTGCTGGAGGAGGTTCTGGACTTCCTCTTTGACCTGCTTGTAGGTGTCTTCGCTGTAGTCAACGACGTCCATCTTGTTGACGGCGATGATGAGCTCGTTGATGCCCAGCGTTCGGGCGAGGAAGACGTGCTCACGGGTCTGCGGCGCGACACCGTCGTCGGCGGCGACGACGAGCACCGCGTTGTCCGCCTGCGAGGCGCCCGTGATCATGTTCTTCACGAAGTCGCGGTGACCAGGACAGTCGACGATGGTGAAGTAGTACTCGTCGGTGTCGAACTCCTGGTGGGCGATGTCGATGGTGACACCGCGCTCGCGCTCTTCGGCGAGGTTGTCCATGACGTAGGCGAACTCGAATCCGCCCTTACCCTTGGACTCGGCCTCTTCTCGGTGCTGCTCGATTACGTGCTCGGGGACGGACCCTGTCTCGAACAGGAGTCGGCCCACGAGCGTACTCTTTCCGTGGTCAACGTGGCCGATGATGGCCAAGTTTTGGTGCGGTTTGTCACTCATTGGTGGGTCACGCGCTAAGGCGCTCTGTGGAAGGGTCTTTAGCCTGAAACACCTAAAACGATTTCGATACGCTATACTGGACGGAGCGGCGCCGTACCGCGATTTTGTGAGACGAGATGGCACACCGCACCCGCGATCGGCCGTCGGCCGCGAGCGTTCGGTGACGGAATCGCGGGGGCGTCGGCGCTCAGTCGAGTCGTTCCACGTCGGCGAGAACGGCCGTCGCCGTCTCCGGACCGCCCGCACCGCGTCCGCTGATGTTCAACTGACCGGCGTGAGCCGTCTCCAGTTGGACGATGTTCCGCGTGCCCGTCACCGAGAGCGCGGCGTTCTGGGGCACGAGTCGCGGGCCGACGCGGACGCCGCCCTCGGCCGTCGCCTCGCCGATGAGGCGAATCGTCCGCCCGTCTTCGGCGGCCAGATCCAGCGCGCTCCCCGGTATCTCCGTGATGCCCTCGACTTCGGCGTCCGCGAGGGTGTACTCTGTGTCCTCCGAGAGGACGTTCGCGAGGATGACGCACTTCAGCGCCGCGTCGGTCCCCTCGACGTCGAAGGAGGGGTCCGCCTCCGCGACGCCGAGGTCCTGCGCCTCCGCGAGGACGTGTTCGTAGCCGAGGCCCTCGGCGGCCATCCGCGAGAGCACGAAGTTGGCCGTCCCGTTGAGGACGCCGCGCGCGGCTTCGACGTGCGAGGGGCCGAGGTCCTCGACGGTCGAGAGGACGGGTATCGCGCCGCCGACCGTCGCCTCGAACCGAACGTCGCCCGCGCTCTCGCGCGCGAGCGACATCAGGTCGCCGTAGCGTTCCGCGACCGGCCCCTTGTTCGCCAACACGAGGTGTCGGTCGCGTTCGAGGGCGGCGCGCGCGTGCGAGAATCCGGGCTCGGCGTCGCCGAGCGTCGTCGGCGTCGCCTCCACCAGCACGTCGTACTCGGCGTCTACGGCGTCTTCGGGGTCGTCGCTCCCGACCACGCCCTCCGCGCGCTTCCGTTCGAGGACCGCGTCGGGGTCGAGGCCCTCGGCGTCGACGGCCGCCGACGAGGAGTCGGCGAAGGCGGTGACCGTGTGGCCGTACTCCGCGGCGAGTTCGACGACGGACCCGCCGACCGCACCCGCGCCGACGACGGCGAGGCGCTTTCCGCTCATGCGCTTCCCTCCGTGAGAGGTTCGACGACGTGCAGGTCCTTCTCGTCGGCTATCGTCCGGACGGCGTCTATCGCGGCCTGCGTCTCGCCCGCGCGGGTGGCGAGGCGGAGGCGGGCGCTCGAAACGTCCTCTCTACCCTCCGGCGCGTTGAGCGAGATGTCCGACACCGACGCCGAACTGCACTCCTCGATGCGCCGGAGCGTATCCGAGAGGTCCGTATCGACGAGGTGTCCGATGAGGACGACCGAAAGCTCCTCGCCGTAGCGCTCCGCGCCCGCTTGAATGACGTTGACCCCCTCGCTTCGGAGGGCGTCGACGATGGTGTCGAAGCGGTCGGGCGGACACTCCAAGTCCACTTCGACGGGGATGCGGCCGCGGGGCGTCAGGTTCCCGCGTTCGTGGAAGATGGAGAGGAGGTTGCCGCCGTTGTCCGAAATCGGCCGGAGGGCGGCGAGCAGTTCGCCCGGTTCGTCCACGAGTTCGAGGCGAATCGTGTGCGGTTGCGGCCGTTCGCCGCCGTCAGTCTCGGTGACCTCCTCGGGGCCGGCCGCCGCGGCCGACTCCTCGTCGCTCATCGTTCCACCTCCCGAACGCGTCGCTCGCCTGTTGTCGACAGGGAGCGGTCGTACTGTTGCTCCGTGTCGATGCGGCGCGGGAGGGGGGTCCCCGTCTGCATACTACCGACAACTCGTTGCTCCGCTTATAAGCCTTCGTCGATTGCAAATCTGTCCGGCGTCGGCCGAGCGTCCGCACGGTTGACGGGTTCGTATCTACGAGAATCATAGAAAAAACAACCTCGGAAACCGGCCGTCAAATACTCCGCGCTGCACGGGCGACACTCGTGTATGGGTAGCCTGGGCCTGAAGGAAGCGGTGGCGATGGCGTTAGGGGGGATGATCGGAGGCGGAATCTACTCCGCGTTCGGCATCGTCGTCGCCATCTCCGGGACCGCCGCGTGGGTCGCCTTCCTCGTCGCGGGGACGGTGGCGATGTGCGCGGGCTACAGCTACGTGAAGTTGAACGAACACACCGACGGCAACGGCGGCGCGCCGACGTTCGTCCGGGAGTTCGTCGGGTGGGACACCCTCGCGGGGATGATCGGCTGGACGCTCCTGTTCGGGTACATCGGGTCGATGGCGCTGTACGCCTACGCGTTCGCCGGGTTCTTCTCGGAGATGCTGGGCCGCCTCCACTTCCTCGGCGTCCCCGTGGCGAACGTCGTCTCCGCGTTCCTCATCGCCGTCTTCGTCGGTCTCAACCTCCTCGGCGCGTCGGAGACGGGGAAGGCCGAGGACGTCCTCACGTTCGCCAAGGTGGCTATCATCGGCGTCTTCGGCCTGTGGGGCGTCTGGTACGCGTTCAACGGTCACACGCTCGCGTTCGGCTTCGACGAGGTGCTCACGCCCAGCCCGGTCGTCGGCGCGGCGATGTCGTTCGTCGCCTTCCAAGGGTGGCAGCTTCTCATGTACGATCAAGGCCAGTTCGACGACCCCGTCGAGAACATCAAGACCGCGATATACGTCTCCATCCCCGCCGCGACGCTCCTGTACGTCCTCGTGGCGCTGACGACGGTGAGCCTCCTTCGGCTGTCGGTCATCGCCGTCGCGCCGGAGGTGTCTCTCCTCTACGCCGGCATCGAGTTCATGGGTCGCATCGGCGCGTTCGTCATCGGCCTCTCGGCGCTGTTCTCGACGGCGAGCGCCGTCAACGCCACCCTGTTCAGCAGCGCGCAGTTCTCGCGCGACCTCATCGACATGGGACTGCTCCCCGAGCGGTTCGGCGGGGGAGACGGCGACATCCCGAAGAAAATCGTCGTCGTCCTCGGCGTCCTCTCGGCGGCGTTCGCCGTCTACGGGAGCCTCTCCAGCATCACGTCGTTCGCCTCGCTCTCCTTTATCGCCGTCTTCGGCGGCATGAGTTGGCTCACGTTCCGCAAGCGCGCGGAGTTCGACGACGTGTCCGCCGCGATACCCCTCGTCGGCGTCGTCGGGACGGTGGTGTTCTTCCCCCTGCTTCTCTACAACCTCTACGTCAACAGCCCCGGCGTCTTCTACACCGTCGTCGTCATCTCCGTCCTCGTCGTCGGGAGCGAACTGTTCTACTTCGAACGCGAACCGCTCGAAGAACTGCTGCCGTGGATGTCCACCGAGGGTGAAAACAGATGACCGACGAAAATTGGACGCCGACGCTCGGCAGGCGCGACGCGCTCAAAGGCATCGCCGTCGCCGCGGGGGCGGCGCTTTCCGGCTGCTCCGCGGAGGCCGTCCCGGGCAACGACCCGGGCGAGCAACTTCGGTACTCGATGGTGCTTCCGCCCGTCACGCTCGACCCGGTGGAGACGACGGACGCGTGGTCGGCGAAGGCGGAGAACCTCGTCTTTCAGGGACTGTACGCCTACGACCGGGAGATGAACCGCGTTCCCGTCCTCGCGTCGGGGAGTCCGACGGTGAGCGACGACGGGCGGACGTACACCGTCTCGCTGACCGAGGGGGCGACGTTCGCCGACGGGAGCGACGTGACGGCGGCGGACGTGAAGTACACGTTCGAGGCCCCCATCGCCGAGGAGTCGCCGAACGCGTGGCAGGTGGAGATGCTCGAGGCGGTGGAGACGCCGGACGAGCGAACCGTCCGGTTCGAACTCTCGCACCCCTATCCCGCCTTCGAGCACGCGCTGACGCGCAAGGTGGTTCCGAAGGGCGTCCGGGAGGGCAACGAGACGATGTTCGGGAAGCGACCGGACTCGACGGTGGGGTCCGGCCCCTACGACCCGGCGGTGTTCAAGCGGGGGAAGTACGTCCGCCTCGAACGGCGCGGCGACGTCTGGGGCGAACGGTCGCCGGCGGTCGAGAGGGTCAAACTCATCAACACGCACGCGGGCCTCGCGCGGACGATGGCCCTGAAGACGGGCCAAAGCGACGTCGTAGAGCGTATCCAGCCGAAACTGTGGGAGGCGACGCGGAAGATGCCGAACGTCTCTATCGTCCAACGGCCCAGTTTCAGTTCCTACTTCCTCGCGTTCAACTGCGGGGCCGAACCCACCGCCGACCCGAAAGTCCGCGAGGCCGTCGACTACCTCGTCTCGATGGACGAGTTCGTCGAACACATCGTCGGCGAAGGCGGCGAACGACAACCGAGTCCGCTTCCGAACCGACTCGCCGAGGCGTGGAACTTCCCGCTGGGCGAGTGGGCGGGCGTCCAACACGACAAGAACGTAGAGGAGGCGAAGGCGCTGTTCGAGGAGGCGGGCGTGAAGAACTGGTCGCCGAAGATAGTCGTCCCCCACAACGACAAGATGCGCGAGAAGTTGGCCAACGCCGTCGCGCACGGCCTGAAGAACGCCGGGTTCCGGCGCGCACGCGTCGTCAAGCACCACTGGGAGAAGTTCCGCGAGACGGTGACCTCCGGCAACAGAGACGAGTACGCGATGTACGTCGGGTCGTGGGCGGGCGGCCCCGACCCGGACACGTACCTCTACCCGCTGTTTCACTGGAGTCAGGAGGACGCCACCAACGGGACGTTCTACCACGAGGAGTCGGTGATGCGCAGACTTCGGCGCGCCCGCCGGACGACGGACCGAGAGCGGCGACGGACGCTGTACGAGAGGACGATTACGACGCTTTTGGAGGACCGAGTCGTCCTCCCGGCGTTCACGCTCGACAACAGTTTCGGCGTCAAGCGGCGCGTCCGCGACTTCGAGGCGCACCCGATGGCGCAGTACAACCCGCGTCTGGTCGGCGGACGCGGAAGCGACGCGCCGGTCCGCCTCCGCGAGTGAGAGCGTTCGGCGTCGGGGCACCGACAGCGCCACCGCCGCGCCGTATCGGTCGGTTCGGGCGGAGGAGAACGAGATAGGTCCGAAGCGGTCGCTCCGGGACGGAGAACAAAGAGAGAAGAACGTCGGAGACGACCGCCGACGCTTAGATGTAGTCGATGGACTGCGGCAGTTCGAGCTTCATCCCCTTCCGCTCTCGAATCTCCATGATCTTCTCGCGCTGGAGGTTGTCCGAGAGGACGCGGAAGCCGGCGTTCTCGGTGTTCCAGGAGGCGCGGCCTTCGGTGGCCGAGCGGATGTCCGAGGAGAAGCCGATCATCTCTTCGACGGGCGCGATGCCCTCGATGACCATGAGGTCACCCTCTTGGTACATGTCGTCGACGCGGCCGCGGCGGCCCTGAATCTCGCCGGAGGCCGACCCCATGTGCTCGGAGGGAACGTCGATGCGGACGTCCTGGATGGGTTCGAGCAGCTTGATGTCCGCGTCGATGAGCGACCGGTGGACCGCGTCGCGGACGGCCGGGATGACCTGCGCGGGACCGCGGTGGATGGTGTCCTCGTGGAGCTTCGCGTCGTGGAGACGCAGCAGCGACCCCTGCACGGGTTCGGCGGCCAGCGGACCGTCGTCGAGCGCCTCTTCGAGACCCTCGATGACGAGTTCCATCGTCTCGTTGAGGTGCTGGATACCCTTCGTGTCGTCGATGAGGATGTTCGTCCCGTGGATGTGTTCGACGTCCTGGGAGGTGTCCTTGTCCATGCCGGCCTCCTGCAGCGCCTCGCGGCGCTCCAGTTCGGGCATGTCCATCGAGACTTCGCCGCGCTGGATCTGCTCGACGATGTCCTCGTTGAGGGGTTCGACCGTGATGTAGAACTTGTTGTGGCGGTTCGGGGAGACGCCCTCGACTTCGCGGGACTGCGACTGCGGCATCTCGCGGTAGACGACGATGGGTTCGCCGGTGACGACCGGGATGCCCTGATTCTTCTGGATGCGCTGGGTGATGACTTCGAGATGGAGTTCGCCCTGTCCGCTGATGAGGTGCTCGCCGGTGTCCTCGTTAATCTCGACGCGGATGGTCGGGTCCTCCTTTGCGACCTGCTGGAGCGTCTGGATGAGCTTCGGCAGGTCGTCCATGTTCTTCGCCTCGACGGACTTCGTGATGACGGGCTCGGAGATGTGCTCGATGGACTCGAACGGCGTCATCTCGACCGAGGAGACGGTCGAACCCGCGATGGCGTCGCGGAGACCCGTGACGGCCGCGATGTTCCCCGCGGGGACGCCGCGGTCGAGTTCCTCCCGTTCGCCGCCCATGAAGATACCGACGGACTGGACGCGGTTCTTCCCCGCCGTCCCGGAGACGTAGAGCTCTTGGCCCTTCTTGATGGTGCCGGAGAACAGGCGACCGGTCGCGATTTCGCCCGCGTGGGGGTCCATCGAGATGTCGGTCACCATGAAGACGACTTCGCCCTCGTCGTCGACGTCGCGCATCTGGTGTGCGAGGTCCAGTTCGTCGTCGCCGCGCCAGACGCGCGGGATACGACGGGGCTGGGCGTTGAGCGGGTTCGGGAAGTGCTCGGCGACCATGTCGAGAACGACGTCAGAAAGCGGCGTCTTCTCGTGGAGCTCTTGGCGCTTGTCGGCGCGTTCGAGCTCGATGATGTCGCCGAACGACATGCCCGTCTCCTGCATCGACGGGAGCGAGACGCCCCACTTGTAGAGGGCGGACCCGAAGGCGACGGTGCCGTCTTCGACGGAGACCGTCCAGTCCTCGACGTCGTCCATGTCCTGCGTCATCCCGCGGATGAGCTCGTTGACGTCGCCGATGACGTCGGTGAGACGCTGCTGCATCTCCTCGGGACCTTCCTGCAGTTCCGAGATGAGGCGGTCGACCTTGTTGATGAACAGCGCGGGCTTGACGCCCTCGCGGAGGGCCTGACGAACGACAGTTTCGGTCTGCGGCATCGCACCCTCGACGGCGTCCACGACGACGAGTGCGCCGTCGACGGCGCGCATCGCGCGGGTCACGTCGCCACCGAAGTCGACGTGGCCCGGCGTGTCGATGAGGTTGATGAGGTGGTTACGGTCCTGGTACTCGTGGGTCATCGAGACGTTCGCCGCGTCGATGGTGATGCCACGTTCCTGTTCGTCCTCCTCCGTGTCCATCATCAGGCGGGTCGCTTCGCCTTCGTCGGCGATCATCCCGGCACCCGCGAGGAGGTTGTCTGTCAGTGTCGTCTTTCCGTGGTCGACGTGAGCTGCGATGGCGATGTTCCGGATCTGCTCCGGTTTGTCCATCAGTTTCTCACACTCTTGTACAATCTTCTTTCGTCGGCCCATTATACAGCACCGTACCGGAAGGAGGGTCAAAAGGGTAGTGTTTTGCCGGTGGTGAAACGGCCGGATTCGACCGCCTCTCGCCCCGGTATGTCTATTTCTCACACAATCGTCGCGAGCGACGGGCGCGGGAATCCGGACGGCCGCGAGCGCGCCCCTCGGCCGCGTTCTCCGCTCGACGACGCCGGAGCGGCGTCGGCGCAAGAGTCATACCCGACGACCCCGTGATAACGGAACGCATGGATTTACGGATACGAGGGTCCGCGCCGGCGGACCCCTTCTTGAGCGCCGTCGACCTTTTCGAGACGGAGTACGACCTCGACCGACCGGTACACGTCGACGTCCGAGAGGACCCCGACGAGCGCACGTGGGCCGCCCACTACGAGGACCGGCACGTCCTCAACATCTCGCGGCAGGCCGCCACGAGTGCGATGGCCCGCGAACTCGTCCTCCACGAACTCTCTCACATGGCTCGCAACGAGGAGCGACACGCCTCCCACGTTCAGTCCACGGAGGAAGCCATCTTTCTGGCGCTGTCGGGGAGTTCGGTCGAACGACGAAAAGTCGCGCACTGCTACCAGATAGCCAACCACATGAAGGACATCTACGCCGACGACATCACGCTCTCTGTCGCCCCGGCGGAGAAACTCGTCCACTTCCTCGAATCGGAACTGGCGCGGGCGTTGGCGGCCAAGCCGGGCCCGTCGCCGTGGCCCGACTCCAGACTCGTCACCGCCGACGCCGACCCCGAGATAACCGCCGTCAACGCGGCGTTCGCACTCGCTCTCGTCGAACGGCACGACGTAGTGGACGAGAGCCACCGACTGTACGACCTCGCGCACGCGGCCGCGGACGACGCGCCGACGGTCGAACTCGAAGCGTTCAAACGCGAGTTCCGGTCGCTCGCCGCCGACCCCACGGAGAGCGACTACCGGAAGGCGCTCGTCGACGTGACGCGCCAGTACGCGGTCGAGACTACGAATCACGCGACGGCGGCGGACTGAGAGAAGGCGACCGGCGAACGGCGTCGGAGACGCCGCGCGTCCGACGCGTCGCTGTCGGAACGCGAAGAGAGGAGAGAAGACGGAGAGCGAAGTTCGGAGTTTAGCGGGCCGCTTCCGCGACGCGCTCGGACTCTTCCTTCTGGTTGATAGCGTACGACTGGACGTCGTAGTCCGCGGCGGCGACGAGCTGCTGGGCGAGCGCTTCCGCGGCGCTCGTCTTCGACTTGTAGGACGCGCTCTTCGTCCCCTCGGCGATGAACATCAGCGCCTGATCGACGCGGCGCTGGGGCGCGACGTCGACGGCCTGCGGGACGGAGATGCCCCCGTACTTCAGGCGGACCGTCTCCTCGCGCGGGGCGGCGTTCTCCACGGCGCGGACGAGAATCTGAACGGGGTTCTCGTCGGTGCGGTCGTGGACGATCTCGAAGGCGTCCTTCGTGATCTTCATCGTCTTCTGCTTGTCGCCCGTGTTGTCCTCGCTCTGCATGAGGCGGTTGATGAGGCGCTCGACGATGCTGATCTCGCTTTTCTTGAACTGCTTGGAGGCGTGACGGCCCATCGTGTGGGCGATGGGGGTGACGTTGATGTACCGCTCCGTCGAGGGGTCGGTGTACTCGATCTCGGTCACGTCCCAGACGCCGAACAGTTGGGCGTTCGATGCCGCTTCCTCGCTGTCGGCCGGCGCGTCCGGCTCGGGTGCGTCGCTCTCAGACATGTTAGCGCACCGGCTTCTCTGCGTTACCGCGGACGAGTTCGAGCATCGCCACGCCGTTGACCTTGTCGACCTTGTAGTTCACGCCCGAGAGGTCGCCCATCGCGCGACCCTTCGCACCGCCGATACCGGCGATGGTGACCTCGTCGTGCTCGTCGATGAACGAGATAGCGCCGTCACCGGGACAGAACGCGGTGACCTGCTTCCCGTTCTTGATGAGCTGAACGCGGACGCACTTTCGAATCGCCGAGTTCGGCTGCTTTGCTTCGATACCGACCTTCTCCAGCACGATACCGCGAGCCTGCGGTGCGCCTTCGAGGGGGTCGGACTTCTTCCGGAGACCACGTTCGCGGCGCGCGTACTCGGAGTCGGACCAGCGCCGCTTCTGCCGGTCCTGCTTGAGTTTGCGCGCGGCGTATTTGCCGTTCGCCATAGTGGACGTGTCTTCCCGATGGAGATACTTAAGCCTCCCTTTTCGAACCGTGCGAGACGCCCGCAGGTTCGATTAGCGCCCCCTAAGAAGGAATCTGAGGACGTTTCGTCGATCGGAGTTACGCGCTCTCCGGACGGCGTAGGTCGAAAGCGCGTCGGAGAAGTCGTCTCGCCGAGGTCGGCGGGGGACGTTGGGGTTCGACTAGGTGTCGCCGGACCACCTCGAACGACTCTCGGTGTCGCCGTGCGTCACGTCCACGGGGTCTACCACCCGATGGTCGGCGGGCGGCGACACCGGCAGGTCCCACTCGTCGCAGGCGCGCTTGAGTCGGTCCGCCACCTCGCCCTGCACCTTGGGGACGTTCGCCTCGCGGGGGTCGCCGACCCAGTACGTCACTTCGACCCACACTGAGTCCTCGTCGAATTCGTCGACGTTGGCGGTGGGACGCGGTCGTTCTCGGACGCCCTCCGCGCCGAGTGCGGCGCGTTCCAACACCGCCGCCGCCCGGTCGACGTCCACGACGTACCCGAACGGGAGTCGCTCGGTGAACGCGACGCGTCGTCGGTTGTACGGGCGGACGACCGTGTTCGCGGAGAGTTCGCTGTTCGGGATGGTCACTTCGTGCCCCTCGATGGTCCGCAGCTGCGTCGTCCGGTACCGGATGGCGACGACGACGCCGGTGTACTCGTCCCACTCGATGTGGTCTCCGACGTTGAAGTCCCTGTCCGCGACGAGGAAGACGCCGCTGACGAGGTTGCCGATGGCGTCCTGCCCGGCGATACCGAGTGCGACGGACGCCCCCGCGACGACGATGGCGGACCGGGTGAGCGACGGACCGTACCCCGCGACGGAGACGGCGGTGACGAACGCGACGATGGCGACGAACGCGACGAAGTAACGCCCCGTCGCCGCGGTCAACGTCTCGTTGTTGGGGTTGCGCCGACGGACGACGCGCACGACGGCCGGGGTGACGACGTACCGCCCGACGAGGTAGACGACGACGAACGCGACGACGGCGAGGACGTACTGGTCCACCGCCTCCGTGGCCTCCTCGACGGGGACGTCCGGCGCCGCCTGACCGACGACCGCTTCGAGCATACCGGTCGGTTCACGAGCGAATCACAAAAGTGCGGTCGCAGAACGCGTCGGTCGCGGAATCGGAGGCGGGACGCCTCAGGTGAGTTGGATGTCGTCGATGTCGTAGTGCCGGCGCGCCAGCGTGCGCGCCGTCTCGATGTTCTTCCCCTCTTTCCCGATGGCGACGCCGCGGTCCTCGTCTGCGACTTCGACGTAGGCGACGCGGTCGTCCTGCTGAGAGATGGTCACGTGTCGGACCGCCGCGGGCGCCAGCGCACTCGCGACGAACGCCTCGGACGTGTCGGCGTCCTCGACGAGTTCGACCGACCGACCGATCTTCTCTTCGACCTTCTTGACGTTCTGCCCGCCGGGGCCGATGGCTTGGCCCATCTCGCCGGCGGCGACCAGGATGACCACCCGGTCGTCGAACGTCAGGCAGTCCCTCGCCGTCGCCCCCGTCTCGTCCTCGAAGAGGGCGATGTAGCGGCGTTCGGCGTCCGACAGCGTGACTTTCATATCGTCTCCCTCAGTCGTCCGCGGGGTTTATCGAACCCATGCGCAGGTCCACGTCGCCGGTGCCGATGGATATCGGCTTGCCGACGATGACGTTCTCGATGACGCCGTCTAAGTCGTCCTCCTCGCCGTGGATGGCCGCGTCCAGCAGGTGGTTGACCGTCACCTCGAACGCGGCGCGGGCGAGGACGGAGTCCTTCGACCCGGAGATGCCGTGGCGGCCGATGGACTCTATCTCGCCGCGGTTCGTCATGATGTCCGCGACCAACATCAGGTGGCGGACGTTCACGTCGTCGAGGCCCTGTTCGCGCAGGGTGTCCATCGTCTCGTTGATGATGGCCTCGCGGGCCGCCTCGATGCCGAGTTCGCGGTGGACTTCGTGGATGTTGTTACTCGTCGTGCGCGAGGCGTCGACGCCCTCGATGGAGAGGACGTCGCCGAAGGCCGAACCCTCGGTGTAGAGGACGAACTCCTCGCGTCCGGTCTCCTCGTTTTCCTCCTTGCGGATGACGACGCGGGAGATGTCCTCGATGCCCTTGAAGACGATTTCGCGCAGTTCCTCCACGAGTTGGAGGAGTCGGCGGTAGCTCGGCGCTTCGGGACCGAACTCGATGACGGTGCCCGAACGGTTCGTGCTCACGCCGAGGGCGTCCTCGATGGTCTCGGCTATCTCTTGGGCGACGGTGTCGACGTCGTTCTCGGTGGGCCACCGCTCCATCAGGGTGTCCTCGTTCAAGTCCACCTGCACGAGCATGTCCGCGACGTTCGTCGAGACGTCGCCGAGGGCGAGAATCTTCGTGGCCTCCATCGACCAGACGACTTCGTGGGCCTTCTCTCGCTCCGTGGCGTACTCGCCTTCGAGCGGAACCGTCATCATCGGCGTGTCGGGCGTCTTCCGCGCGTCCACGAGTTCGATGAGGCGCGGAAGTCCCTGCGTCACGTCGATTTCGGCGACGCCCGCGTAGTGGAACGTGTTCATCGTCATCTGCGTCCCGGGTTCCCCGATGGACTGGGCGGACACCGTTCCGACGGGGTCGAGGGGGTCCACGCGCGTGTCCTGATGGCGGGCTTCGACCGCCCGCGCTATCTCGTCGGCTTGCTCGGGCGTGACGCCCTCGCGTTCGTCGACGGTGCTGTAGATGCGCTCTTTCAGCCGTCGGGGGAGGTCGTGGTCCTCGATGACGGCTTCGACGTCTTCGGTTACGTACTCGTAGTCAGTCATCCGAGTTCACCCCCGTGGCCTTGTCGAGGCCCGGACCGGCGTACTCCGAGAGGTTCGTCGGCGGTTCGCGGGTGCCGAGGAACCGCTCTTTCTCCTCTTCCGTGGCGAACTCCGCGTCGAGGACGCGGTCGGCGATGTTGTCCACGTCGATGCCGTCGCCGGCGTCCGAGGACACCTTCACGGGCGAGGTGCCGTCCTCGCCGAACTCGAACTGGACGATGGTGCCCGAGGTGTCGCGCACCGTGCCGTCGTACTGCGCTTCGAGTTCCGACAGCGCGTTGATGAGGCGACGCTGGAGGTACCCGGACTTCGACGTCCGGACTGCCGTGTCGACCAGCCCTTCGCGGCCGCCCATCGCGTGGAAGAAGAACTCCCGCGGGGTCAGACCGCTCCGGTAACTGTTCTCGACGAAGCCGTGCGCGCCCGCGGAGAGGTCTTCCTTCTGGAAGTGGCTGAGCGTCCGCCCCTCGTACCCGCGGTTGATGCGCTCGCCGCGAACCGCCTGCTGGCCGACGCAGCCGGCCATCTGAGTCAGGTTCAGCATCGAACCGCGCGCCCCGGACCGGGCCATGACCACGGCCGGGTTGTCGTCGGTGAAGTGGTCCTCCGCGATTTCGCCGGCGGAGTCGCGGGCCTTGCCGAGCTGCTGCATTATCTTCATCTCCAGCGTCTCGTCGACGGAGCGACCCGGCAGCGATTCGAGCTCGCCGGCCTCGTAGATGTCGATGAGCTCCTGCACGCGGTCGTAGGCGTTGCCGATGGCCTCGTCGACCTGTTCGTTCGCCTCCTCCGGAATCGACTCGTCGTCGATGCCGATGGAGAACCCGAAGTGCATGATGGCGCGCATCGCCAGCGAGGCGACTTCGTTGACGAACACCCGAGAGCGGGTCTTCGAGTACACCTTCGCCAGCGTGTCCACGATTTCGCCGCCGAACGCGCCGACGGCGTCCTCGTCGATGGTGCCGGCGACGAGCTGGCCGTCCTCGATTATCACGTCGTCGCCCGTCGAGGAGGTGAACTGGAGGTTCAGGTCGTCGGGCAGCAGTTCCGAGAACAGCTGTCGACCCGTCCAGTAGGGCGTGCCGTCCTCGTACTCGCCCGCCGGTTCGGGGAGCGTGTCGATGCTCGTCGCACGTAGCAGGTCCAGCGCCTGCGTCTCCGTGAACTCGGGGTTGCCGTTCGTCAGCAGGTACGTCCCGGAGATGTGGTCCTGAATCGCGCCGATGATGTTCTCACCGAAGCGCGGGCTGAGAATCTGCTCCTGCACGCGCATGAGGACGCGCGCCTCGGCGCGGGACTCCTCCGTCTGCAGGGCGTGCATGTTCATCTCGTCGCCGTCGAAGTCGGCGTTGTACGGCGGACAGACGACGGTGTTGAGGCGGAACGTCTTGTACGGCATCACGACGACTTCGTGCGCCATGATGGACATCCGGTGCAGCGACGGCTGTCGGTTGAAGATGACGATGTCGCCGTCGATGAGGTGCCGGTTGACCTCCCAGCCGGCCTCGACCTTCTCTGCGAGTTCCTCGCAGTTCTTCTCGGTCACCTTCAGACGGCGGCCGTCGGGGCGCTTGACGTAGTTCGCGCCGGGGTGACCCTCGGGCCCGTTGCGGACGTACTGTTGGGCCTGTTCGAGGTTCCGCTGGGTCACGTTCATCGTCTGGGTCATCTCGCGGGCGACCCGTTCGGGGACGCCGACTTCGTTCAGAGACAGCGTCGGGTCCGGCGAGATGACGGTACGCGCCGAGAAGTTCACGCGCTTCCCGGAGAGCGACCCGCGGAAGCGGCCCTCCTTCCCCTTCAGGCGCTGGCTGAGCGTCTTCAGCGGACGGCCGGAGCGGTGTCGCGCGGGCGGCGTGCCCGAGATTTCGTTGTCGATGAACGTCGTGACGTGGTACTGGAGCAGTTCCCACAGGTCCTCGATGATGAGCTGCGGGGCACCCGCCTCGCGGTTCTCCATGAACCGCTGGTTGATGCGGATGATGTCGACCAGCTTGTGCGTCAGGTCGTCCTCGGAGCGTTGGCCGTTGTCGAGCGTGATGGACGGACGCGCCGTCACCGGCGGCACCGGCAGGACGGTCAGAATCATCCACTCGGGGCGGGCGCGACTCGGGTCGACGCCCAGCGTCTCGATGTCCTCGTCCGGGATGTCCTCGAACCAGTCGCGGATGTCCGAGGGCATCAGCTTGTTCATGTCCTCCTCGGTGAGGTCCATGTCGAGGGCCTTCTCCAGCTTCTTGCGGTCCTCGCCGACGGGGCGGAACTCGCCGGAGAGGATCTGGTTGATGCGGCTCACGTCGAGCCCCGTCTTGTCCGCGAGTTCGCTGGGGCCGATGCCCTCGTCGTCCTCGTCGTCGGGGTCCGGCTGCATCGCGTCGGCGATGCGCTCGGAGTAGTCGCCCGCGAGGACGTCTTGGACCTCGTAGTAGGTGGTCGGCTTCTCGTGTTTGATGTCGTGCTGGGGGGAGCCGCAGTGGGGGCACCGCTTCGCCTTCCGAGCCTGTCGGACGGCGGACTTCAGCACGTTCGTCCAGTCCTCGCCGAGTTCGTGCGTCCGGTCGAGGCCCTCGCGGAACTCCGCTTGCTCCTCCTCGGTGAGCGCGAGGTGGCCGCACTCGCGGCACGTCGCGCGGAGGAGGCGACGGATGAGCTTCGTGAAGCCGACGTGGATGACGGGCGCGGCCAGTTCGATGTGGCCGAAGTGCCCGTTACACGACCCCGAGTGCTGGCCGCAGGTGCGGCACTGCAGGCCGGGGTCGATGACGCCGAGTCGGGGGTCCATCAGGCCCATGTCGATGGGGTACCCGTCGTCGTCGTAAGTGTCCGCGGTGATGACCTTCGTCGCGGACATGTCTCGGTACGTCTCCGGGTCCATCAGCCCGAACTGGATGGCTCCGATCTCTTTGGGTGTCTGCATTGACATTGTGTGGGGTGACAGGTGGTGGGGGTGGTTAGACCGCGTCCTCTAAGTCGAGTCGCGGTCGGATGCCGAGCGCGATCATCTCGTCGAGCAGCAGCTTGAACGCGTAGCTGATCTCTATCTCGTGGATGTTGTCCTCGTCGCCGGTGACGGGGTCGTAGATGCGGCGCTGGTCGCGGTCCTCGACGGCGACCATGCCGGTGTCGGCGGAGATGTACACCGTCTCCTTGTCGGAGGAGTCCAGCAGGCGTTCCTGCAGGACCATCGCCGCGCCGTGTCCGATGACGGTGTCGCGTTCCATCTCCCCGAGGCGAAGGCCACCCTCGCGGGCGCGACCCTCGGTCGGTTGTCGGGTGAGAACCTGCACGGGACCGCGGGAACGGGCGTGCAGCTTGTTGCTCACCATGTGGTACAGCTTGTGGTAGAAGATGATGCCGACGAATATCTCGGCCTCGATCTTCTCTCCGGTGACGCCGGAGTACATGACCTCCTTGCCGGAGGACTTGAACCCGTGTTCCTCCAAGGCGTTGCGGAGTTCGGACTCGTCTTCGCCTTGGAAGGCGGTCCCGTCCACGCGGCGGCCCTCGAGTGCGCCGACCTTGCCGCCGAGCATCTCGAGCACGTGACCGACCGTCATGCGCGACGGGAGGGCGTGCGGGTTGAGCACCAGGTCGGGGACGACGCCCTGTTCGGTGAAGGGCATGTCCTCCTGCGGCGCGAGGTGGCCGACGACACCCTTCTGGCCGTGGCGGGACGCGAACTTGTCGCCGAGTTCCGGAATCCGCTGGTCGCGGACCGACACCTTGGCGAGTTTCGAGCCGTCTTCGCCCTCCATCAGGGTGACGGTGTCGACGACGCCGGATTCGCCCGACCGCATCGTCACGGACGTCTCGCGGCGCTTCTGCGGCGAGAGACCGCCCATGTCGTCCGGCTCTTCGAGGAACCGCGGCGGCGACGTCTTCCCGAGGAGCACGGAGTTCTCGTCCACGCGCGTCTCGGGATTGACGAGACCGTCCTCGTCGAGGTGGGTGTACGCGTCTTCACCGCGCGCGCCGCGGACGTCCTGGCTGGGGACCTCGAATCGGTCCTCCTGTCCGCCGGGGTAGCGGCGTTCCTCGCCCTCGTAGGTCCGGAAGAAGTGCGACCGGGCCATCGCGCGGTCCACGGAGCCCTTGTTCATGACGAGTGCGTCCTCGATGTTGAACCCCTCGTAGGACATCACGGCGACGGTGAAGTTCTGCGCCGCCGGTCGCTCGTCGAATCCGATCTGTTCGGTCGTCTGCGTCTTCACCATCGACAACTGCGGGTAGTGCAGGAGGTGCTGACGCGTGTCGGGGCGGATGCGGTAGTTCGCCGCCGGAATCCCGAGCGACTGCTTCATCATCCCCGCGCCCATGGTAATGCGCGGCGAGGCGTTGTGCTCGGGGTACGGAATCATCCCCGACCCGATACTGAAGATGAGCGAGGGGTCGATTTCGAGGTGGGTGTGGTCCTGGGTGAGGTCCTCCTCGTCGACGGCGACGTAGATGTCCTCTTCCTCCTCGGCGTCGATGAACTCGATGTAGCCGCGTTCGACCAGGTCCTCGAACTCGAGTTCGCCCGCGTCGACCGCTTCTATCTCCTCGTCGCCGAGCAGGGGTTCGCCGTCCTCGACGACGATGAGGGGTCGCCGCGCGCGCCCCGCGTCGGCGTTGATTATGACCTCGCGGGTGCGCTCTTTGACGGAGACGTTGACCATCTCGCTGATGTCGCCGCGGCGGCGCGCCTCGCGAATCTGCTCCGCGAGTTGGTTGGGGTCGGGGTGCGTCCCGATCAAACTCCCGTTGACGTACACCTTCGCTTCTCGTGTTGCCTGAGCCATGTTTCAGTCGTCCGCAGGCGCCGACGTGGAGTCGGGGCGTTCGATTCCGGGGATGCCCTCGACGCCCATCGACGCGAGTTCTCGTTTGAGTTCCTGTTCGTCCTCGACGTTCTGGGAGAGCTCCATCGCCTGCGCGAAGTTCTTCACCAGCCCACAGTTCGGTCCCTCCGGCGTTTCGGAGGGGCCGATGCGACCCCACTGGGTCGCGTGCAGGTCCCGCGCCTCGAAGTGCGGCTGACTCCGCGAGAGCGGACTGCGGAGTCGGCGGAGGTGAGAGAGAACGCCCATGTAGTCCGTCCGGTCGACCAACTGGGAGACGCCGGAGCGGCCGCCGACCCAGTTCCCGGTTGCGATGGGGTGTTCGAGACGTTCCGTGAGCACGTCCGAACGGACGACGGTGTTGACCGTCAACTGACGGTTACGCATGTTCGCGCGTTCCAGCTGGTACTTCACGTCGCGTGCGAGCTTGTTGAGCGCCGTCCGGAACAGGTCCTTCATCAGGTCGCCCGAGACCTTGAGGCGCTTGTTCGCGTAGTGGTCCTTGTCGTCGGAGTCGCGGCGCTGAAGCGCGAGCTCGAAGCACGCCTCGGCCATCCGGCAGAGGTAGAACGCCTTGTTGATGCGGACTTCCTCCTCCTCGACGCCCTCCTCGTGGAGGTGCGGGAGCAGGTAGCGGTCGATGACGTAGTTCGCCCGCTTCAGCTGGTAGTTCTTGCCCTGCCCGCCGGCGACGCGCTTCCCGAGCTTCTCGATGGCTTCTTCCTCGGTCTGGACCTCGGCCTCCTCTAAGTTCTCCAGCATGAACTTGACGACCTCGGGGTCGTCGGAGACGCGGTGGACGATCTCCTCGTCGGATTCGAGTCCGAGCGCGCGGACGAGGGTGACGAAGTTGACGCTGCCCGAGACCGAGGGGAACGACACTTCGAGGATGCCCTCGCGGTTGCGCTCACAGAGGACGAGCGCGCGGTACCCGCGGCGCTGGGAGAACGTCTTCGCGACCTGAATCTCGTCGCCGTACTTCGTGTCGTACTCGGCGAGAATCTTGTTCGGCGCGAGGTCCTCGGAGGTCATGAGGACGCGCTCCGAGCCGTTGACGATGAAGTAGCCGCCGGGGTCTACGGGGTCCTCGCCGATTTCGACGAGTTCCTCGTCGGAGAGGCCGGTGATGTTACACTTCGTAGAACCGACCATGATGGGCATGCGGCCCACCTTCGTCTCGGTCGTGTCGACGACGACTTCCTCTTCGTCCTCGCCGCCGCGGACGATGGACATCTCCATGAACACCGGCGCGGCGTAGGTGATGTTCCGGAGGCGCGCTTCCTGCGGGAACAGCAGTTCCTCGGAACCGTCGGCCTCGCGGACGCGGGGCGTCTCCACGCGCACGTCGCCCAGTTCGACGTACACGGGTTCTTCGCCCTCTTTGTCGCCGATGTCCGTATCGACGGTCGCCTTCTCGTCGACGACTTCCTGCATGCCGCGTTCGAGGAACGCGTTGAACGAGCGGAAGTGGTGTTCTGCGAGCCGTTCCTCCGAGAAGTACTCACGTGATACTACGCGTCGATCCTGTCGGTTCATTCGATCACCAGTCGGTATGTGACCGCCGTGTCCGTGGTACGGGAGTCACGAACGATTTTCACGACGTCGCCGACTTCCGCGTCGTCGGGCAACGCCTTGTCTGTCCGCTTTATCTTGGGTAGGTTCGTGCGGGTGACGTCGTACTCCGCCAGCACTTCCTCGACCTCCTCTTCGTCGAGGACCGTGTGCTCTGGAACCAGTTTGTGTTGGCTTACGTCTACCATGGGTGGTTAACGTGGGTGTGGGTTGGGGAAGAAGTTCTCACGGGATACTACAGCCTCGTTAGGGGAGCAGGCATTTAACGCTTGCCAACTGGACTCGAAAAGCACCGCTCATCGGCACGAGCGCAAAAGCGCGCTCGCACGACGGCTCGTGTTACTTGGCCACATTGTATGTCGTGGATAAATGCTTTCCGGCGGGCGGACTCGCGGTAGCGCACCCCACGGTGCGTCAAGATGATAAGCCTTATTTATAACACCGGGCAACGAAAGGATGGAGCCAGCCCGGGTGGTGTAGTGGCCCATCATACGACCCTGTCACGGTCGTGACGCGGGTTCAAATCCCGCCTCGGGCGCTTTCTCAGCGAACTATTCCGGCGAGCACCGCCTAGCGTGTGCTCGCCACCCGTGAGCGTCGAAAGCGGTTACGAAGGGATTTGAAGCAGGGAGTGAGCGCAGCGAACGACCGGGGTTCAAATCCCGCCTCGGGCGTTCTTCTGAAACTGACCGCCGAGCGAGGCGTCTCGTCGCCGAGCAATCAGAGCGACCGAAGCCCCGACTACGTCTCCGAGTCACCGACCAGCGGATGGGACCGACCGCCACACCGCACCAAACTGAAAAGCCTTAACAACTACTGCGGGAAAGAGACGGGTGAAGCGTGCCCGGGTGGTGTAGTGGCCCATCATACGACCCTGTCACGGTCGTGACGCGGGTTCAAATCCCGCCTCGGGCGCTTTCTCTGATTTCTACTCCCACAGCGAGGCGTTTTATCGCCGAGCGGGCGCGAGTAGAATCTGTGAGCGGTCACGAAGGGATTTGAACGAGGGAGCGACTGCAAAGGAGCGACCGGAGTTCACAATCCCGCCTCGGTCTCGTAAAACCGACCGCCGAGCGACGGCTATCTCGTCCGTATCTCGAACCGCGCGCCGCCCTCGTCGCTGTCGGTCAGCGTCACCTCCCAGTCGTGGGCCTCCGCGATACCGCGGACGATGCTGAGGCCGAATCCGGTTCCATCCTCGCCGGTGGAGAACCCACGCTCGAACGCGTTTTCGCGGTGCTCGGCGGGGACGCCGACGCCGTCGTCCTCGACGAAGAACCCCTCGCCGTCGTCGAGAGCGCCCACCCGGACGGTGATGCCGTTCAAACGGTTACTCGCGGAGCCGTGTTCGACGCTGTTCCGAAACAGGTTCTCGAGAATCGTCGTGAGGCGTTCGGGGTCGGCGTCGACCGTCGGCGGATCCGTCACGTCGAGAGTGGCGTCCCCCGTGGCGATGACGCGCCACGAACGTTCCGCCAGTTCCGCCACCCGCGTCGGTTCCGTCTCGCCGACGGCCTGTCCCTGTCGCGCGAGAGAGAGGAGGTCGGAGATGAGATGCGCCATTCGCTCGTGTGCGCGTTCGATTCGCTCGAAGTGGTCCGCCGCCTCCGGCGAATCGCAGGTTTCGCTTGCGAGGTCGAGATACCCCCGAGCGACCGAGAGCGGGTTTCTGAGGTCGTGGCTGACGACGCTGGCGAACTCCTCTAAGCGGTCGTTCTGGCGTTCGAGTTCGGCCTCGCGCGCCCGGAGGAGTTGCGTCCGTTCCGCTCGGTCGAGCGCCGCCTCCACCGTCGCACCCAGGAGGTTCATGAGCCGAACGTCGGACTCGTCGAACGTGTCGGGTTCGAGGACGCCGAACGAGAGGACGCCGTGGTCGCTCAGCGGAACGTACATCACGGACCCGACCCCCGTCCGGTCGTAAGCGTCGTCTATCTCCGCGGCGGAGTCGAAGACGGCCGGTTCGCCGGAATCGAATACCTTCCAGATGGCGTTCTCGTCCCGGAAGTACGGCGGTCGCTCGCCCAACACGTCGAGCGTCCGGTCGGACGCCGCCACCGACACGAGGGCGTCGTCGTCCTCGTCGTACAGGCGAAGGCCGTGGATGGGGTAGCCGAGGATGTCCTCGATGTCGTCTATCGCCACTTCGGCCACCTCCTCGGGCGTCTCCGCGCGCATCAGTCTCCGGGCCGTCTCGTGGAGACTGTTCAGCGTCCGCTCGTGGTGCTTTCGGTCCGTGATGTCGGTGTAGATGCCGTACACCCGGTTCGTGCCGCCGTCGGGGTCCAGCGGAACCGCCCGGAGGAGGAAGTCGCGGGTCCCGTGGGCCGTCTTCCGTCGCACCTCGCGTTCGACGGCGGCGCCGCCGACGGCGTCTCGGTTGTAGTCGTTCGCCGTCTCTCGATCCTCCGAGAGGACGATTACGTCGTCGATGTTCTCCCCCACGACGGTCGATTCGTCGTAGCCGAACACCTCCTCGAACGCCGGGTTGGTGCTTCTGACGATGGGTTCGCCGTCGACGTACTCGACGTCGATGATGGCGTCGCTCGCGTTCCGAAAGAGGACGGCGATTCGGTCGCGCTCCTCCCTGAGTGCGGCCTCGCGCGCCGCCCTGTCGAGGGCCGTCTCCGCGTTCGCCGCGAGGAGGCGGGTCAAATCGAGCGCACCCGGCGGGATGACCCGTCGCTCCGTCCCCGTGCTCCCGACGAGAAGCAGTCCGTGCTCGCCGAGGGGGACGACGATGGCCGGTCCGAGGCGCGCGGAGGCGCCGAATCGATCGCCCGTGTCCTCGAAGAGGCGCGGTTCGCCGGCGCGGAACAGTTCGTACGCATTCGTCTCCGGGCCGTACGTCCGGTCGAGTAACTCCGGGACCAACTCCCGCGCGGCGTCCGACGCCGCGATGGGGTCGATACGCCGCTCCTCGGGGTCGTGAGCGCCGAAGACCGCGATGTCGAGTTCGAGCACTTCGCTGGCCGTCCGGACGGTTATCTCCGCCACCTCGGCGGTGTCGCCGGCGCGAAGCAGTTCGCGGTTCGTCTCGTGGAGGCGCGTCAGAATCTCCTCCCGACCGCCTCCCCGGCCCGTGGTCGCCGCGTCCGCCTCGGCGGCGACGTGGCGAGCGATTCGGTCCGCGAGGACCGCGATACCGCGGGAGACGCCCCCGTCGTCGCCGGACGACGCTCCCTCGGCGGTGACCGCGCCCGACTCGCGAACGACGTCCGTGAAGCCGTCCCGCGCGCGCCGTTCGAGTTCGTCGTACGGTTCGGGCCCGTACGCGAGAATCGGCCCTCGATACCCCGCATCGCGGACGTGCGTCGGGAGGACGCCCGTCTCGACGAGGTCGATTACGACGCAGTCGGCGCTCTCGAACGCGTCGGCCGCCGAACCCCGACCGTCCGCCCGAGGCACGTCGGTGACGCCGGCGACGTCGTCCGGCGTCGCCTCGCGAACCGTGAACCCGTCGCCCGCCCCCTGAAGCGACGTCGCTACCGACCGTCTTCGCTCTTCGTCGCCGGAGACGTACAACACCGTCGTCATGGATGTGGGTGCCGGCCGAAGGAGCGTCCGACCGGCGTCTGCACGTACTCTGTCAGGGGGGCATATAAACGCCCACGGTAACGACACCCACGAGAAGCGCCGCGGACGCGAGGGGGATTTCGCGGTCAGACTGCGCCGACGAGCGCGGTTCCGACGGCCACCCCGACGAGCGCGGTTCCGAGCGTCACTGCGGCGTACCGGACGGCCTCGCCCTCCCGACCGTCGCGCGCGTCCGCCGCGACGGCGACGGCGAACGACGAGAACGTCGTGAACGCGCCGCAGAAGCCGGTTCCGAGCGCCGTCGCGACGACGGACGGTGGCGAGGCGGCGACGACTGCGCCGAGGACGACGCTCCCCAGCACGTTCACCGAGAGCGTCGCCCGGCGTCCGCTTTCGAGCGCCGTATCGACGCCGTACCGCGCGAGGGCGCCCGCCGACCCGCCGAGTCCGACGAGAACCGCCGGCGGGAGGTGACCCGCGGCGGCGACGACACCGCTCACCCGAAACGCCCTCCGACCGCGAGGCCCGCGAACGCCGCGGCGAAGCCGAGGGCGTAGTTCGCGCCGACGTTCGCCGCGCCCCACGTCGGACCGAGCGCGGCCGTCTGTACGGCGAACGTGCTGTACGTCGTAAACGAGGAGAGGAGGCCGGTCCCGAGGAGCACCTGCGCGCGGCGCGTCGGGGCGAACGCGAGCATCGCTCCGAGGAGGAAACTCCCCGCCACGTTCACCGCGAGGGTGCCCGCGGCCCCCGGCAGGGCGACGCCGACGCCGTACCGGAGCGTCGCGCCGACGAACCCGCCGGACGCGACGAGGAGCGGGTCGAGTCTGTCGGCCATGCGTACCGTCTTCCGCCGAGCCTACTCCTCGGTTTCGGTCGGTACCGCGTCGGCGGAGGCGTCGCTCGCTCGGGGACTCGCGCCGCCGTGCGGGGTGTGACGGCGGCGAACGGTCACGTCCCTGACTGCCTCCGCCGCGTCGTCGACGACGAGTGCCTCGCCCGGCGCGTCGGGCAGTCGCTCCCTGAGGGTCGAACCGAGATACGTCGGGTTCGCCGCCGCCAGCGCGTCGATGTCGGGGCCGGCGGTGAGGCGGTGGACGACGCGCAGGTCGGCCTGCGAGACGGCGACGTCGGGGAGCGAACTCGGCCGTTGCGTCGCCGCGACGAGCGAGACGCCGGGTGCTCGTCCGCGCGTGAGAATCGTTTCGAGCGCCGGCGACGCCACGCCGTCGAAGAACGCGTGCGCCTCGTCGAGAAAGAGCCACGGCAGGCGGTCTATCGCCCCGGAGAGTCGGGCGTCGTACAGTCCGCTCGCCACGGCGTACGCCACCGCGTTCATCGGCGCGGGGTCGAGCGACGAGGCGTCGAGGACGGTGGCCTCTCCCCCGGCGAGTTCGGACGCCGAGAGGCCGTCGGGGTCGAACACGCCCCACGTCTCGGCGCGGCGGAGTCGGTTGCCCGCGGCGCGAACCGTCGCCGCGGGAACGTCCGCGTCGGCGACGAACTCCCGCATCGCCGTCAGCGTCTCCGCCGTCGCCGCGGCGCGCCAGACGAGGGACCCGACCGGGGAGTTCTCGTCGCACCCGACGAGCGTCGGCCACGCCGAGGGCGGAACGGCGTCCGCGCGGACCCGAGGCGACCGGACGACGCGGGCGGGGACCGGCGGGCCGTCCCTCTCGGACGCGCCGAGTCCGTCGAAGACGCCCATCGGGTCGACGAGGACGGGCGCGACGCCCGACGCCCGGGCGGCACCCTCGGCGAGGACGCCGAGCGTGTACGACTTCCCGTAACCGCGCTTTCCGACGACGAGGGCGGCGTGCGGCCGGTCTACGTCCACCGCGACCGGAGCGCCGTCGCTCCCGTCGCAGGCGCGGTGGCGTCCGAAGCGAACCGACGGGCCGTCGTCGCCGCCGCGCCGACCGAGAACCTCCGCGTCCGCGTTCGTCTCCGTGTCCGTGTGCATCGGGGGGTCTGGTCCCGCCTTCGTACTTCAACCCCCGGACGAGGGTTTATCCCGGGAGGCGGGACCACCGCCCCTATGTTCGACAGATTCGGACTGAAGCGGTTCGCCGCCGACGACCGGGCCATCGAAGGACTGCCGATTCGCCTCGTCATCGCCCTCGTCGTCGGCGTGGCGACGATGAGCGTCATGCTGAACATGCTCTCGGGGGTGCAGGGACTGGCCGTCTCGGAACTCGACGTGAAACCGGACCCCGACGTGGTGACGCCCGGCGAACAGGAACTGGACCTCCTCGTGGTGGACGCCGACGGCGACCCCGTGGAAGGCGCGACGGTCGTCGTGAAAGACGGGACCGCGGACATCGACGGCGTGAAAACGAATAAATCCGGAGCCGACGGGGTAGCGACGGTGAACGTCTCGCCCGACGTCCGAACGAATCAGGGGGACGGGACGCTCGTCGTGGACGTGAAACCGCCCGCCGGGAGCCAGTTCGTCGATAGGCGGGAGAACACGGCGGTGCTCGTCGTTCGGGAGTGAGATGCGGCCGAAAAGGAGAGAGTGAGGAGGTGAGCGCTACCGTTCGGGATGCGTCGGCGCGTCGAACCCGCCGCGGACCAACGGTTTCGCGATGTGGCGGCGCGCGCAGGGCGGCACCTCGTACCACCCGCGTTCGAGTTCGCGGTCGACGCGCACCGTCTCCTTCCCCGGTGCGGTGGTGCCGCAGTCCCGGCAGCGATAGCCCTGATTTCGGCCCGCGCTCTCCATCGAACGCCCGCAGTCTGGGCACGTCGGCGTGACTTCCTCGGTCCGGACGAGAGACCGAACGGCGAACTTCTCCAGTTTGAGCGTCCCCCGACTCACCTCGCCGCAGACGGTCAGGTCGTCGCCGACGCGGAGGGCGCGGACCCTGTCGCGGAACCGCTTCGTCGGTTCGAAGGCGACGCACTCTATCGACCGGTCGCCGTCCGCGAGTTCGAAGAAGACGTGCCCGCCGCGGCGCGTCTCGGGGTCCGAGGCGACGGCGCCGTCGACGCGGTAGGCGGAGTCGTCTTCGAGCGAACCGAGTTCGCCGTCTCGGAGATGCACGTCGGTCCCTTGGTTCGTCAGGAAGGTGGCCGCGCGTTCGACGGGTTCCGACTCGATTCGGGCCGCGAGTTTTTCGACCGCCTCGGCGTCGTCGCCGCGGACGCCGTGCAGGATGGGCCCGGGCGCGTTCGGGACGCAGACGGCCTGTCCCTCCTCTCGGTCCACGGTGTCCCACGCCTCGGGGTAGAACGCCTCCGCGGCGTCGAAGACGGAGTCCCAGTCCACGTCGCGGGGCGTCCCGCACCGGTCGAACTCCCGGTAGGAGATGCGCTCGTACGTCCACTCCTCGAAGGCGGGCCACGCGCCGATAGCGGCGAGCGCGCCGATTCGGCCGCGTCCGCCGTCCCAGCCGCGGTGTTCGTACCCCGCCTCGTCGGCCAGCGTCGTCGCCGTCTCGGTATCGACGATGTCTCTGACGCCGCGGCGGGCGAAGTCGGCCACCGCGTCCGGCACGTCCTCGGGGTCGCCGGGCGCGACGACGACGCCCGGACTCGTCCGCGGGTCGTCCGTCTCCGCGAGGGGTTCCAGTTCCGAGACGGCGACGTCGAGGGCGTCAGCGGCGGGAAATTCCACGTGGAGGGCGAGTGCGGCGTTGCCGCGGGTCTTGTGCTTCACCGCGGGGTTGAGTCGGACGAGCAACCGCCGCCGCACGCGGCCACCGGCGGCCTCGACGGCCTCTGCGACCAGCGTCGCGAGGTACGTCGTACACATCCCTCGCTCTCTGGAGTCGGTGTCGTCCAGACCGATGACCGTCATGGGCGACGATACCGCGTCGAGGATGTAACGCCTTTCGAGTCCGGGTCGGCCCGGGCCGGCTGACGTATATAAAAATACCGTCGCGTCCGGCGGAATCGGGCGACGCGGGCGATTACGGGCTAGAAAACAGTTATATGTCGCGAATCACTTATACATGAATATGTCCCGGTCAGCTCTGGTCGGAAACGTCACGGCGATGCTGGAGGACGCCGGTTTCCTCGTCAGCGACCGCTGTGCCATCCGTCCCAAGAGCTTCGACCTCGCCGCCCGGCGCGGCGAAGACTTGGTGCTGTTGAAGATTCTGGGGAACATCGACGCGTTCGACGCCGCGACCGGCGCGGAGATGCGTCGCCTCGGCACGTACCTCTCGGCGACGCCGATGGTCGTCGGCCTGCGGACGCGCGACGAGGAACTCAAACCGGAGGTGGTCTACTTCCGGCACGGCGTGCCCGTGATGAACCCCGACACCGCGATGGACCTGTTCGTCGAGGGCGTCCCGCCGCTCATCTACGCGGCCCCCGGCGGCCTCTACGTCAACATCGACGGCGACCTGTTGGCGGACGAGCGCCAGGAGCGAGGGTGGAGCCTCGGCCGTCTGGCGAACGAACTCGGCGTCTCGCGGCGCACCGTCTCGAAGTACGAGGACGGCATGAACGCGAGCATCGAGGTGGCGATTCAGCTCGAACAGATGTTCGACAAGCCGTTCTCGAACCCGGTGGACGTGATGGACGGCGCAGAGGAAGTGCGCGAGGCGGACCCGACGCCCGAGGACCCGGCGGCGGACCCCGACGACGAACACGTCGTCCACATCCTCACCCGCGCGGGGTTCACCGTCCACCCCACGTCGCGCGCGCCGTTCAAGGCGGTCAGCGAGGACGAGGACCGGAGTACCCGGCGCAGCGACCGGATGCCGATGCTGACGGGTCACTCGCCGTTCACCCGGAGCGCCGAGAAGCGCGCCCGCATCATGTCCTCTCTGGGCGAGGTGACCCAGACCCGGTCCGTCTACTTCACCGAAGATCAGTCGAAGCGCGACTCCGTGGACGGGACGGCCCTCGTCAGCTGCGAGGAACTCGCCGCCATCGACGACCCCGACGAGATTCGCGACCTGATTCGGGAACGCGCCCGCGAACCCGAGGAAGCGTAGCCGACTCTTCTCTCACCCTCTCGCCCGTCGGTCGAGCGTCTGCGCCGTCGGGAGCGACCACCCGTAGGTGACCGCCGCCGTCCGCGACCCGACGGTCACCGCGGCGCACACCGCGGCGGCGGCACCCGGCGTCCCGGCGAACGTCGCCGCCAGCCAGTAGGTCGTCCCGCCGAGAACCGCACAGCTCGCGTAGAAGTCGTCGAACAGGATGAACGGCGACCTATCGAGGAGTACGTCCGCGAACGCGCCGCCGCCGACGGCGTTGATGGTCGCTATCGCCACGACGCCGAACCCCGAGAGGCCGGCGTCGGTGGCGACGATTGCGCCCGCGGTGGTGAACGCCGCGAGGCCGACGGCGTCCGAAAAGAGGGTGATCGGGTGTTCGTCGGCCGAGTCGAACGCGACGCTGAGGCCGACGGCGAGGGCGACGCCGAGCATGCCGAATCCGATTTCGCCGAACGACCTGAGCGCCAAGGGGACGCGGTCGACCAACACGTCCCGCGTCGCCCCGCCGGCGAACGCCGTGACGAGTCCCACCACCGCGATACCGAACACGTCGAACTCCTCGCGTATCGCCTTCGTCGCGCCGACGAGTGCGAACGCCACCAAGCCGACGGTGTTCATCACGACGAACGGGTCCACAGAAACTGCGCCGACGATGTCCTGAGCCACTACGTTCGCCCACGGCGGAGGACGCCTTGAGGGCTACGCATCGAACCGCGGACGGCAGAAGGGTCGCCGGGTCAGTTGGCGTACGTCTCGTCGAGGTACTCGACGATGTCGTCGCTCTCGGGCATCCCCTCGACGCCGTGTTCCTCGTCCACGAGGACGGGGACGCCCGTCTGGCCGCTCACTTCCTCGACTTCCGTTCGCTCGGAGTGCGAACGCGGGACCATCTTCGACTCGTACTCCAAGTCGAGTTCCGAGAGCTTGTTCTTCACTTTCGCGCAGTAGGGACAGCCCTCTAGCTCGTACAGGATGAGGTTCGACATCGCTAGCCGATAGGCGACTGCGGATAAAGAGTCCGGTGGTTCTGTGCGTCCCGGATACACACGGGCGGCGATTCCGCGGTCAGCGCCCGACGACGTTCCGAACGCCGTCGGCGATGCGTCGCCGGTGGAGGACGACTTCCCCGCCCGCCCACCCGAGAAGGAGGAGGGCGGCGCAGACGGCGTAGACGAACTCCCACGGGCCCATCCAGACGGGGCGAAGCCACGGCGTGACGTGCGCCCACTTGGTGGCGAACTCGTTCATCGGCCCTTCGAGGGGCGTCTCCGCGAACGTCGCGCGCATCTGCCCGGCGAAGCCGACGCCCTCGCCCGACCCGGCGCGGAGTTCCGCGCTGCCGGTGATGTCGTACTCGCCGCTCGCGTTCATGTCGCGGATGGTCGGCCCGTCCGAAGAGCCGTCGCCGTGTGCGACGCGTTCGGCGTCGTACGGACCCCACGTCGCGTAGTACTCCCAGACGATTTCGCCCTCCGGCGTCACCTCGATGACGCGGTGGTTGAGCGTGTCCGTGATGAGCGTGTTGCCGTTCGGCAGCCGGTCGGCGTCCCGCGGCCAGTTGAGGACGTTCGACCCGACGGACCAGGTGCGGACCCACGAACCGTTCTCGTGGGCGTACTCGACGACGCGGTTGTTTCCGCTGTCGGCGACGAGTATCGTCGGCGTCCCGTTCTCGCTCAGCATCCAGTCGGGGTTGTGCTGTTCCCGCATCACGTCGTAGTTGTCGTCGCTCCCGAGGCGGTGGGTGATGTTCTTCGTCTCCATGTCGACGACGATGGCTTGATCGAAGTTCCGCGGCGAGAGCAGCAGTTTCCCGTCGCCGATGGGGTCGACGTCGTTGGAGTGGGTCCAGTCGCTCGTCATCCCGCCGTTCGTATCGGAGGGGAAGTGGTCGCGGTAGTACCACTCCCACGTCACCTCCTCGGTGGTCGTGTTGTAGACGAAGATGCGGTCCATCGACCCGTTCTCCTCGTCCCACTCGCGCATGTTCGAGACGACGAGTTCGTCCTCGCTGAGGCGGTCGACGTCGTGGGTGTCCTCGATGTCGAAGCGCGTCTCCCAGACGCGGGTCTGGTTCTCGGGGTTCAACTCGAAGACGAGCGTCTCGCCGTCGCGCGGCGAGGAGACCAACAGGTTCCCGTTCTCCAAGGGGTCGACGTCGAAGAACCACGCGCCGGACTCGTTGTGAGTCCACTGCGTTCCCCCACGTTCGCCGACGGAGATGACGCGGGCGGGCTTCTTCGGGTTCGTCGACCCGTCGAACGTGTACCCTTGGACGCTGACGACCGTCGACCCGTTCGCCGGACTCGTCACCGTCCCGCGGGTCAGCGTCGTCTCGTCGTCGGGGTCGTACGTGATGGCGGACACCGCAGACGGCGTCAGCAGGGCGACCACGAGGACGAGCGTGACCGCCCGCACGGCAGTTCGTCTAGAGAGTGAGACCATTACTACCGACTGACTGTCGGTACAGGCGTGAACCTTTTTTGGTATCCCTCGGCCCTGTCAGTCGATGCGAGCGGCCGTCAAGCGGGGAGAACGGCGGGTATCGGGGGACGCGAGAGCGACGGACGGAGAGAAAAGAGACGGGTCGTCCGGCGGGTCCTACACCTGCGCCGAGAGGAAGCCGCTGGTTCGGACGAAGAAGTAGAGGACGAACGCGCCCGCCAGCACCCAGTGGCCGGCGCGGAGGTCCTCGCGGTCGCCCGCGGCGAGTTTGACTATCGGGTAGGAGACGATGCCCGCGGCGATGCCGTAGGCGATGGAGTAGGTGAAGGGCATCACGAGGATGGTCATCCCGGCGGGGATGGTGTTGGTGATGTCGCTCCAGTCGATATCGACGGCGTTGCGCAGCATCACGATGCCGATGACGACCAACGCGATGTGGGAGGCGTACTGCGGAATCGCCGCCGCCAGCGGAACGAGAGCCAGGGAGGCGAGGAACAGAACCGCGACGACGAGTGCGGTCAGTCCGGTTCGGCCGCCCTCTTCGACGCCGGAGGCGGACTCGATGTACGTCGTCACCGTCGAGGTGCCGAGCATCCCGCCGACGGTGGTGCCGACGGCGTCGGCCATCAGCGGTTTGTCGATGTCCGGGAGGTTACCGTCCTCGTCGAGGAAGCCCGCCACTTGACCGACGCCGACGAGCGTTCCCGCGGTGTCGAAGAAGTCCACGAAGAAGAACGTGAACACGATGAGCGCGAAGGAGAACGCCTCGACGTTGCCGAAGCCGTCGAGGAACGCGCCCGCGAGCGGTGCGATGTTGTACGTCGCCTCGGTCGAACCGGCGACGAGTCCGGCGTCGGCGGGAACGACGCCGAGCGTCGTCACCACCCACCCGATGAACGCGGTGCCGAGGATGCCGAGGACGATGGAGCCCGGGATGCCCCGAGCGTACAGCGCGAACGTGAGAAACAGGCCGACGACGGAGACGATGGCGACGGGGTTCGACGCCACGTCGCCGAGGGTGACGAGCGTCGAGGCGTCGTCGACGACGATGCCCATCGCCTGCAGGCCGATGATGGCGAGGAACAGCCCGATACCGGTTCCGACGGCGAACTTCACCGGCGCGGGGAACAGGCGGATGATGTACTCGCGCGCGCCGACGGCGGTGAGGACGATGAAGAGGAGTCCCTCCACGACGACGGCGGCAAGCGCCGTCTGCCACGGTACCCCGAGTGCGCCGACGACGGTGAACGCGAAGAAGGCGTTCAACCCGAGTCCGGGCGCTTGCCCGAACGGCCGGTTCGCGTAGAACGCCATGACGAGCGTCGCCACCGCGGCGGCGATGATGGTCACGACGGCGAGCATCGACTGTACCTCGCTGGGCGCGTAGCCCGCGATGGCGATACCGTCCGCCCCCTCGATGAACGGCTGGTCGGTCAGTATCGACGGGTTGACGACGACGATGTACGACATCGTCAGGAACGTCGTCAGTCCGGCGAGAACCTCCGTCCGCACGGACGACCCGTGTTCTTGCACATCGAAGTAGTCTTCGAGCGTCTCAGTGAGCCCCATAATGCACGAGTGAGCATACTCGCTATTCCGACCATAAGCGTTACCATCGAAAGGGGCGAGAATGAGCACGCACGTGCATATCCCGGCAATTATGACGGGGGATTCTCTGCGCAGGCGTGTACTACCACAAACGACGAGTTCGTCGATAGAGAACGCGGGTGCTCGAAGGAAGCGCGTTCGCCGGGCAGTCAGAGACGATGCGTCGCCGGCGCGCCGACTCTCACTCCGTATCGAACTCGGTGAGTGCGCCGACGGGCGCGGCGGTGAGTTCCTTCGCGCGGTCGGTGCCCTTCTCGCCGACGGAGATGAGGGCGAAGACGCCGGTCACCTCGGCGTCGGCCTGTTTGGCGATGTCCAAGAGCAGTTCCTGCGTCTCGCCCGACCGGATGAGGTCGTCGACGACGAGGACTTTCTCGCCCGCGGAGATGGCGCGGGCGGGGAGGTAGTAGGTGAGTTCGATGCCGGAGGTGAGTCGCTGGCGGGACTCGATGAACTCCTCGACGGCCGTCTCCTTCGACTTCTTCGCGTAGGCGACGCGGGCGTCGAAGTACGACGCCATGGCCGCGCCCAAGGTGATGCCGTCCGTCGCCGCCGTCAGCACCACGTCCGGTCGCTCGAACTCGAGAGTGTTGGCCGCGACGGGCGCGACGAGGTCCAGAAACGACTGGTCGAAGACGACGCCGGAGTTGTCCACGTACCCCTCGTCGTCGAACTCGACGCGGGCTTCGAGTTCGGTCGCCAGTGCGTCGCGCCCGACGCCCTCGACGACGTCGCGGGCGCGTTCGATTCCGGGGAGGACGTGTCCGTTGACGTACCGGTTCAGGTCGCCCGCCGGGAGTCCTGTGACCTCGGCGAGTTCGTCGTACGTCCGAGTCTCTTTGAGCATCCGCAGGACGGCGACGGCTTGGAGTTGGAGAGTCGCCTTCTCCGCTCTGTTCATACCCCGATGGACGAGGTTGCGTAAGTATGAATACTTCGATGTAGATGAGAAACGAATTGCCCATATATGTGTAGGGCACGAGTCGCCGCTCGGTCCGTCGGCGGCGGGCGGACCGGCGGAGAGGTCGGCGAAGAAGCGGGCGTTACCGGTCGGCCAGCAGTTCGTCGGCGGTGACGAGGGAGTCAAGTTCCACGTCGGCCTCGGCGAGGCGTTCGGCGGCCCCCTCCTCGCGGTCCACCACGACGAGGACGCGGTTGACCTCCGCGCCGGCGTCTCGAAGCGCTTCGACGGCGTCGAGGGCGCTCTTTCCGGTCGTGGCGATGTCTTCGAGGACGAGAATCTCCTCGCCCTCGTCGAGGCGGCCCTCGATTCGCTTCGCCGTGCCGTACTCCTTGGCCTTCTTGCGCGCGATGACGTACGGCGTGTTCGTCTCGACGCTGGTCACCGCGACGAGGGGAACCGCGCCGAGTGCGACGCCCGCGAGTTTCTCGCCGTCGTGTTCCTCGGCGAACGCCTCCGCGACGAGGCGGAGGCAGGTGGGGTCCGTCTCGAACAGGTACTTGTCCACGTAGTAGTCCGAGGTGCCGCCGTGGGAGAGTTCGAACTCCCCGTACTGGACCGCGTCGGCCTCGCGCAGGGCCTCGATGAGTTCGTCGTTGGCCATACTGTCGTCGGGTCGCCCGAACGGGTTAAACGGGGCGGTTCGCCGCGGCGGTCAGGCGATGCAGTGCGGAAAGGACACCGAGGTAGACCGCGAGGCGAGCAAAGCGAGCCCTCGCGGAGGTTTTTGGTCCACCGGCAGAGCTCCGCTCTGCCGAGCCTCCGCTCGCTTCGCTCGCGGAGACAGATTTTTGGAGGGGGTTCGAGCGCGTCGCCGAAGGCGACGCGAGGAGACCCGAGGCGGAAAAAGGTGGTTTACCACGGTTCGTTCTTCACGCCGAGGAGGTAGGCGGCGACGTTCGTCGTCACGTGCAGGACTGGCGTGAGGACGAGGACGACGCCGAGGACGGGCAGCGAGAACGTCTCGACGAACCACGGGAGGTCGAACGCCGCCGCGAGGAGGAGTGCGCCGACCACGAAGTCGAGTTGGTCGAGGCCGGGGAACGCCGCGCCGCGTTGCCGTCCGCTCCGACGCTTGAGGAAGGAGGCGGCGATGTCGCCGACCATCGCGCCGAACGCCAGACCGACCGCGGCGGGGAGCGGAAACGTCGGCAGGGAGACGCCGACGAGGGCGGAGACGGGGTCGGCGACGGCGTTGCAGACGAGGGCGAGGGCGACGCCGGCCAGCGTTCCCGCGGCCGTCCCGCGCCACGTCTTCCCGTCTCCGAGGAGGCGGCGGTCCCCCCACGTTCGTCCCCCGTCTATCGGCGCGCCGCCTCCGGCGAGGACGGCCGCGTTGTTCGGGACGTACGCGGGTAACATGGTCCAGAACGCGACGGCGACGAGGTCGAGTACCATGTTCGGGAGTCGTCGTCCGCGACTTAAGGGGCCGTGATTTCGTTCGGAACCTGACTCTCTCGACCGGGGGACGGTGCCGCGGACGACGCGACTCCGACGCCGAACCGCCGATGCGCCCGGCGAAACGGTGTGCCAACGCACGGTTCGGACAGAAGTTCTCTTAAGGACGCAGGCTCACCTACTCATCAATAGATGTCCTCGTGGAGACGCGACTTCGCAAGCGGACTGGTAATACTAGTCCCCATCCTCGTCATTCTGTGGGTTCTGAACTACCTCTACTCGAGTATCGTCAAACTACCGCTCATCAAGAACCTCCAAGAACCGTTCGGGTTCTTCGTCGCCATCATCGTGTTCGCGATGTTGGTGCTGTCGGTGGGCTACCTGATGCGCACGACGGTGGGGCGACTGTTCGAGACGTACCTCGACGCGACGATGAATCGGGTCCCCCTCGTTCGCATCCTCTACAACGCGTCGAAACTCGCCGTCGAGACGGCGTTGACGGGGACGGAAGACCTGCAGACGCCCGTTCAACTCGAGACGTGGCCGGGCGTCCGGATGACGGCGTTCAAGACCGGCCAGACGACGAAAGACGGGCGGGTGGTCCTGTTCATGCCGACGGCACCGAACATCACCACGGGGTTCGTGATGGAGGTAGAGCCCGAAGACATCCAAGAACTCGACGAAAACGTCGAGGAGGCGCTGACGCGCATCCTCTCGGCCGGGTTCGCCGAGGACGAGTCCCGGTCGGCCATCGACATCGACGTGCAGACGGAAGACGACTGAACGCTCGACGGGAGAAGGCGGAGAAAGTCGGCGGGTCCGTTTACTGCGGTTTCAGACGTAGGTGAACCACTCTTCGTGGTCGTCGGAGCGACCTTCCACGAGGTCGAAGAACGCCTGCTGGAGTTCCTCGGTCACCGGGCCGCGAGTGCCGTTGCCGATGACGACGTTGTCCACCTTCCGGATGGGCGTAATCTCGGCGGCGGTGCCGGTGAAGAACAGTTCGTCGGCGGTGTTGAGTTCGCCGCGCGAGATGGTCGCTTGGTCGTAGACGGTGTAGCCGCGTTCGCGGGCGAGTTCGATGACCGTGTTGCGGGTGATGCCGTCTAAGATGCTCTGCGAGAGGCCGGGCGTGTAGATGTCGCCGTCGTTCACCATGAAGATGTTCTCGCCGGGACCCTCGGCGACGTTGCCCTCCTTGTTGAGGACGATGGCCTCGGTGAAGCCGTTTCGGCGGGCCTCCTCGCCCGCGAGAAGCGAGTTCACGTAGAGGCCGGTCGTCTTCGCGTTCGTCGGAATCTGGCTGGAGGCGTGCTTCCGCCACGAGGACACCATCACGTCCACGCCGTTCTCCAAGGCGTCGTCGCCGAGGTACGTCCCCCACGGCCACGCCGCGATGGCGACCTGCACGGGGTTGCCCTTGGGGCTGACGCCCAGCGAGTCGTAGCCGTAGAACGCGACGGGGCGGATGTAACAGGACTCGAGGTCCTGTCGGCGGATGAGTTCCATCGTCGCCTCGGTGAGTTCCTCCTTCTGGAAGGGGATGTCCATGTCGTAGGGCTTCCCGGAGGCGTAGAAGCGGTCCAAGTGTTCGTCCCACCGGAAGATGGCCGGGCCGTCCTCGGTGTCGTAACAGCGGACGCCCTCGAAGACGCCGCTGCCGTAGTGAAGTCCGTGGGAGAGGACGTGAATCTGCGCGTCGTCCCAGTCGACGAACTCACCGTCCATCCAGATAGTGTCGACATCCATCTCGTCGAATCCCATACCGCGTGGTTTGCGTGGCAGGTGATAAAATGATAGGCGACACGGCGACGCGCGCGGGGTTTTTTGCGCCGGGGCGCGTCGGTCGGTCACGAATGCCACCGAAGACTGTCGCCGTCACCGGCGGGACGGGTCGCATCGGCCCCACCGTCGTGAACGCACTGAAAGACGCGGGGTACCGCGTGGTGAACTGCAGTCGAAGCGGCGGGTCCGTCGGCGACGCCAACCTCCGGGCGGACATGACCGACGCCGGGGAGGCCTACGGCGCGTTCGCTACGGCGGGCGCCGACGCCGTCGTCCACCTCGGGATGCTCTCGAAACCGGACCACGACCCCGGCTACGTCGTCTACGAGAGCAACGCGATGAGCACGTACAACGTCCTCGAAGCGGCCGAATCGCTCGGCATCGACACCGTCGTCCTCGCCTCCAGCATGAGCGCTCTCGGCGCGAGTTTCGAACCCGGTCCCGTCCGCCTCTCGTACCTCCCGGTGGACGAGGACCACCCCGTGACGCCGTCGAACCCCTACGGCCTCGGCAAACAGGTTCTCGAAGTGACCGCCGACGGGTTCGCCCGCAGACCGGACGGGCCGACGACCATCGCATCGTTCCGGTTCCCGTGGATGCCGACGGAGAAGCAGATGCGCGAGACGTTCAGCGACGCCGACCGGCGACTGGCGGCGCTTCACCAGTCGGAGAACTTCAAGACGATTCGAAACACCCTGTTTTCGTACCTCGCACAGGCGGACGCCGCAGACGCCGTCCGTCGGGCGATAGAGGCCGACTTCGAGGGCCACGAACGGTTCTGGGTCGCCGCCGACGACACGACGGCGGAGATGGAGACGGCGGAACTCGTCGCCGAGGAGTACCCCGACGTGGAGACGAAGAAGACTTTCGAGGGGTACGAATCGCTCGTCTCGACGGAGAAGGCGCGGCGGTTGCTCGGGTGGGAACCCGAGCGGAGTTGGCGGGAGTTACGCTAAGGCGTCGACGATTCGGTCGCCGTCGAGGAAGGGGAAGCCGTGACGCTCGGCGTACTCGCGCGCCGCGTCGGTCGAAAGCGCCGCGCCCGACTCGTCGTCGAGCATCTCGCAGACGACGACTGCGGGGCCGACGCCCGCCTCCGCGGCGAGTGCGAGGCCGAGTTCGGTGTGGCCGCGCCTGTCGTCGAGGAGTCCCGGCGCGCCCCGGAGGACGTTGACGTGGCCGGGCGCGCGGAAGTCGGCGGCGAAGTCCTCGGCGTCGTACTCGCCCTCTACGGCGGCATCGGCCGCCTCGCTCAGTTTCGTGACGGTCAACGCGCGGTCCTCGTCGGTGATGCCCGTGAACGTCTCGCGGTGGTTCACCGGCAGGGAGAACGACGACCGGTCGTCGTACGCCAACTCGTGGTCGGCGGCGGCGGGGTGGTCGATTTCGGACTCCAAGAAGGGGAGGTCCATCGCCTCCGCGGCGGCGTCCGAGACGGCGGCGCAGACGAGTCCGCCCGCGTCGTTGCGGAGGCGGGCCACGTCCGCCGCCGTGACCGCGCGTGCGGGGTAGACGATGTCCGTCTCGCCCTCCCTGTCGTCGAAGTCGTGGACGAGAACGGGGTCGCCGGCGCGGAACGCCGAGAGGGCGCGGGCGAGGGCCTCGTCCGTTCGTTGGGTTCCGGCCACCGTCACACCTCCTCCACCCGGACGGTCACGCGGTCGCCGTCCGAGAGGCCGAGTTCGTCCCGGAGTTTGTCGGGCGCGATGATCTCCAGTTGGCTCTCGTCGTGGTGGGTGCGTTCGGGGACGATGATGTGGGCCTCGTCGTACGACTCGCCCTCGAACTCGACCGTCGCGGCGTAACAGGTCGCCGGGCCGAACGTCCGTTCCTCGTCCTCCCACCCGTCTATGGGGACGGCCGACAGCGACGCCATCCCGGCGCGCGCCCTGACGCTATCGTCGTCGAGGCGGACGTTGAGCGTCCCGGGGAACGGTTCGTAGCCGAGGCGTTCCGCGAACTGCTCCATGTACCCCGAAAGCGAGATGTAGTGTTTGCCCTCGCCCATGCCGCCGGTGACGGTGCCGCCGAGTTCGACCGTCTCGGCGTCGTCGGCGTCGAAGATGCGGCGATAGTCGGCGTACTCCGCTCGGAGGGCCGCCTCGCCCTCGTCGGTGACCGAGACCCACTGCCCGTCCGCCACTACGTCGCGTTCGACGTAGTCTGCGTCTTCGAGTCGTTGGAGGCGACGCGAGGCGGTCTGGCTGGAGGCGTCGAGGCGCGACGCCAGCCCGGAACAGGAGACTTTCACCGGACCGGAGCGTCCGCCTTCGAGGGCGACGAACTTCAGGGCGGCCAGTTCGTCGTACCCGACGGCGGCGACTGCCGATTCTGACATACCTGCGTCTTCGAGACGGCCCGAAATAAGCGTACCGAATATGAGATGCGTAACAGAATCGTTAAGGAGGGCGCGCGGAGTCGGTCGCGGCGACGGACCGGTTCGTAATCGAGATTGTCGGACGGCGGGGGTAAGTGCGTCGGTTCCGGCGGTGACGCCCGCCTCGTCGGACGGCGGGGGAGCGTTGCCGGCGACGGAGCGTCCGAGGCGCAGTTCGGCCGGTCCGACGCCGTTCGGAAAGGCCTTTAGCCGCGCCACAAGAACCTCGGAGCATGTTTAGAGAGTTCCGTTCGGAGGTCGAGGACGCGGTCTCTACTGCACTCTCCGCGCTCGGCTTGCCGACCGACGACCTCGGCGTCGAAGAGCCACCGGAGGACGTGTCGGCGACGCTCGCGTCGAGCGTCGCCTTCCGGTTGGCGGGCGAAGTCGGCGCGCCGCCGCCGAAAGTCGCCGTCGACATCGCCGAGGAGATAGACGCCACCGGGTACACGTACCTCGACTCGGCCGAACCGCAGGGGCCGTACGTGAACTTCCACGTCTCTGACGCCTACTACGCCGAGACGCTCGAAGCGGGCCGCAACGACGAGTACGGCCGCCTCCCGGACACCGGGAAGGACGTGGTGGTCGAACACACGAGCGCGAACCCGACGGGACCGGTCCACGTCGGGCGCGCGCGGAACCCCATCCTCGGCGACGCCATCGCGCGCATCCTCGAGTTCGCCGGTAACGACGTGGAACGGCACTACTACGTCAACGACGCCGGGCGACAGGTCGCCGTCTTCACGTGGGCCTACGAGACGTTCGACGAGGAGGACCTGCCGGAACCGGAACGGGACCGCTCCGACTACGAACTGGTCCGCTACTACCGGAAGGGCAACGCCTTCCTCGAAGCGGGCGACGAGGAGGAGGTCGAAGCCGCCGAGGAGGAGATAGCGAGCATCATGCAGGGTCTCGAAGCGGGCGACGAGGAGACGTTCGAACGCGTCGCCGTCGTCGTCGATCAGGTGCTGTCGGGGATGACCGCCTCGCTGGAACGCCTCCCCGCGGAGTTCGACCGGTTCGTCAAGGAGACGAAGTTCATCCGCAACGGCGACGCCGAGGACCTCGTTCAGCGACTGAAAGACTCCGAGTACGCCGTCTACGAGGAGGAGGCGTGGCAACTGGACCTCTCGCCGTTCGACTTCGAGAAGAACCTCGTGTTCCTCCGGTCCGACGGGACGACACTGTACACGACGCGCGACTTAGCGCACCACGAGTGGAAGTTCGACAACTACGACGAGGCGGTGACGGTCCTCGGCGAGGACCACAAACTGCAGGCCGAACAACTCGAAACCGCCTTGGAGATACTCGGCAACGACACCGACAAACTCCGCCAGACGTTCTACTCGTGGGTGAACCTCCCCGAGGGCGGGATGTCCACCCGGAAGGGGACGGGCGTCGATCTAGACGACCTGCTGGACGAGTCGGTCCGCCGCGCCCGCGAGGAGGTCGAGACGCGCCTCGACAGTCGCATCCGCGACGACGAACTCGACGACGAGGACATCGACCGCATCGCCCGACAGGTCGGCATTGGAGCCGTCCGCTACGACATCGTCTCGAAACAGCCGACGAAGGGCATCACGTTCGAGTGGGAGCGAGCCTTGGACTTCGAGGCCCAGTCCGCCCCGTACGTCCAGTACGTTCACGCTCGCTGTTGCGGCATCCTCGACGAGGCGGAGTCGTCCGGCATCGAGGCGACCACCGACGCGTCACTCCTCGATTCGCCCGAGGAACGCGAACTGATAGCGACCATCGCGCGGTTCCCCGCCGTAATCGAGGAGGCGGCCGACGACCTCGAACCGCACGTCGTGGCGACGTACGTCCGGCAGTTCGCCGAGACGTTCAACGCCTTCTACCGCGAGCGGTCGGTGCTGAACGCCGACGACGACGCGGTGGCCGCCGCGCGCCTCGGACTGGTCGAGGCGGCCCGTCACACCGTGGCGAACGCGCTCTCCGTGCTGGGTATCGAAGCGCCCGACTCGATGTAGGCGTTACAGCCCGAAGACGGGCATCAGGAACTCGGGCGAGGAGACGAGCGACCCGCCGACCGTGGTGACCGCGAGCGCGCCCGCGCCTAACGCCAGCAGGACGAAGAGAACGATCCACCAGAACGGGACGCCAGAGTTAGATTCTGCCATACCAACGCCTGCGAACAGCCGCGTAAAAGAACTTCCCGTTCGTCGCTCCGCCGAGCGGACGGGACGGGCGTCGGCGACTCAGCCGAGGAACCGACCGAACAGGCCGCCTTTCTTCTTGTCGTCGTCGCGGCGCTCGTTCGTCCCCTCCGCGTTCTCGCCTAACTCGGTCGTGTAGACGCCGTCGTCGTCGTCCTCGTCTTCGTCGTCGTCCTCGTCGTCCGCCTCGTCGCCGTCGGAGTCGCTGGCGAACGGAATCTGCTCGTCGTCCGGGGTCGCCTCCGGTTCGGCCGCCTCGACGAGAGGACCGTCGTCCGCGTCGTCGTCCGCGGCGGCGTCGTCCGAGTCGCTCGAATCGCCGACGGCGGCGTCGTCCGCCGTCGGGTCCGCCAGCGGGTCCGCGGAGTCGCCGTCGGCGGCGTCCTCGCCCGCGGATTCGGCGGTCTCGTCGGCGGATACGCCTTCCTCGGCCGCCTCGTCGTCTCCGTCGGGCCGGTCCGACGCTCCGTCGGCCTCGTGGTCGCCCGCGACGATGATACCGTCGTCGCGTTCGGCGGCCTCGCCGCCGGAGTCGCCGTCGCCGTCGTCCGACTCGCCGGCCGCGCTGTCGTCCGCCGCGGCGGCGGTAGCGGCGTCCGGAGCGTCCGTCCCCGTATCCGGGGCGTCCGTCTCCGCGTCCGAGACGTCCGTCTCCACGCCTGCGGCGCTACCGTCGTCGGTCGGACCGTCCGCCTCGCCCGTCGCCTCCGGCGCGGCGTCGGGTTGCGGGACCGACTCGCCGGTCAGGTCGGCGGCGAGCGCTCGGTACGCCGCGGCGGCGGAGCTTCCGGGCGCGAACGTCGTGAGCGGTTCGCCCGCGTCGCCCGCGCGTCGGACGACCGTCTCGTCCGGTATCGCCTGCAGTATCTCGGCGTCGAGTTGCTCCTCGACGGTGGCGACGTTCGGGTCCTCGGGGTCGACCCGGGTGAGCACCGCGCCCGCCACCGGCACGTCGAGGCGCACCGCCACCTGCCGCGTCTTCTCCGTGTCCCCCAACGCGTCGCGCCCCGTCGTCGAGACGAGGAGCGCCTCGTCCACGTACGTCAGGGGGACGACGGTGTCGTTACTCAGTCCTGCCCCCGTATCGAGCAGGACGTAGTCGTGTCGTTCGGCCAGTTCGGAGAGCACCGCGCGGAGACCCTCGGGGTCCGCGCGGGCGAACGCGTCGAGGTCCGTCGCTCCCGGAACCACGGCCATCCCGTGCGGTCCCTCCTGCGTCGCCTCGGACACGTCTGCCTCGCCGGCGAGAACGTCGTGGAGCGTCGGCTCCGTCGGCACGACGCCCAACGCCCCCGCGAGGTTCGCCATCCCGAGGTCGCCGTCCACCACGGCGACGTTCGCGCCCGCCGCGGCGAGCGCCGCCGCGAGATTCGTCGTCGTCGTGGTCTTCCCGACGCCTCCCTTCGCGCTGACCACTGCGTACACCCGTCCCATATCTTACTCGTTCGGACTCACCCAAGACAACCACATAAACCTATTCCGAGCGAACCGCCCACACGCCACCGATTTTGCCGCCCGTCCGAACGTTCCGTGACAGTCGTAGGTTACTTAGCCTCTCGACGGCGTATATTCGATAATGAGTACCGACGCCGAAGAGGCGAGCGAGGACCGCCGGAAGTACGAGTTCCGGAAGGTCATCGAGGAGCTCGAGGACTTCGAGGGCTCCGGAACGCAACTCGTCACTATCTACATCCCGGAGGACAAGCAGATATCCGACGTCGTCGCCCACGTCACGCAGGAACACTCGGAGGCGTCGAACATCAAGTCCAAACAGACGCGAACGGCCGTCCAAGACGCCCTGAAATCCATCAAGGACCGCCTCCGCTACTACGACACCTACCCGCCGGAGAACGGCATCGTCATCTTCTCGGGGGCGGTCAACTCCGGCGGCGGCCAGACGGAGATGGTGACGAAGGTGTTGGACAGTCCCCCGGAGCCCATCCAGTCGTTCCGCTACCACTGCGACTCGGACTTCCTGACGGAACCGCTGGAGAACATGCTCACGGACAAGGGGCTGTTCGGCCTCATCGTCCTCGACCGACGGGAGGCGAACGTCGGGTGGCTGAAAGGCAAGCGCGTCGAACCCGTCAAGTCGGCGTCGTCGCTGGTCCCCGGAAAGCAGCGCAAAGGTGGTCAGTCCGCCCAGCGGTTCGCCCGCCTCCGTCTGGAAGCCATCGACAACTTCTATCAGGAAGTCGCGGAGATGGCAAACGACCTGTTCGTCGCGAAGCGACACGACATAGACGGCATCCTCGTGGGCGGTCCGTCGCCGACGAAAGACGAGTTCTTGGACGGCGACTACCTCCACCACGAACTGCAGGACCTCGTCGTCGGGAAGTTCGACGTCTCCTACACCGACGAGTCCGGACTCAAGGACTTGGTCGACGCCGCACAGGACGTGCTGGCCGACCAAGAGGTGATGAAGGACAAATCCCAGATGGAGGAGTTCTTCGAGAAGCTCCACACGGGCGAGGAGGCGACGTACGGGTTCGGCCCCACGCGGAAGAACCTCGTCATGGGCTCCGTCGACCGCCTCCTCCTCTCCGAGGATCTCCACTCGGACGTGGTCATCTACGAGTGCCCGCAGGGCCACGAGGAGTACGAAGTCGTGGACCGACGCCACGGCGACCCCGGCCACGAGTGCACCGAGTGCGGTCAGGAGGCCGAAAAGAAGGACCGCGAGGACGCCATCGAGCATCTGATGTCCATCGCCGAACAGCGAGGGACGGAGACGAAGTTCATCTCGACGGACTTCGAGAAGGGCGAACAGTTGCACGACGCCTTCGGCGGCGTCGCGGGCATCCTCCGCTACGCCACGGGCGTCTAAATCGTTTAAATCCGGCCGAACGGCGAATCGTCGCCGCTCTTCTCCGAGGGATCAGACCAGCAGTTGTTCGACCTGCGTGCGACGGCGGCCCACGTCGAAGTGCGGGTCGAGCGTCGCGTCGCCGTCGATCCGGTCGAGCGTCAGCAGAACGTCCGCGCCTTCGCGTTCGGCGCGGTCGACCAGCGTCTCTATCGCGGCGCGGTTCAGCGCCAACGAGTCGAGCATCCCGAGGAGAAGCGCCACCGCCGCGCCGCCGTCGCCGCGCGGGAAGTAGTCCGCGACGGCGTCGAACGTCGTCGCGTCGGAGGCGTCCGGTTCGGGGTAAGTTCGAAGACACCGAGAACAGAGGGCCGCGGCGTCCGCCGGGGCGTCGTCGCCCTCGACGGGCGCGTGCGTTCCGAGTCCGTCCGGAACGAGGAAGGGAACTAAGTCGCCGCCGCAGGCCGTACACGTGCGAATCATGCACCCGAATGTGAGTCGCGGGTGCGGGAAAATCCGACGATACCGACCTCTACCGGACGACAGAAGCGAGAGAAAACGGGATGGGTGTGGCCGAAGGTGAGTCCGACCGACTCGGACGTCGGGCGTCCGTCAGTCGTCGGCGGTGGCGGGGCGTTCCTTCGGAGTCGTCTCGGCCTCTTCGGCCGCCTCGCGTTCTTCCTTCTCTTCTTCTTCCTTCTTGCCCTTGATCTTCTTCAGGCGGAACGTCTCTTCGCGCTCCTGTTCTTCGAGTTTCTGCTCGATGTACTCCTGGTTGTCGTAGAGGTCGGGCAGAAGTTTGAACTCCAGAGCGTTGACGCGGCGCTTCGTCGTCTCGATCTCTCTGAGCATCTTCTTCATCGCCGTCTCGACTTCGGCGGCGAGGATGATGCTCTCTAACAGCTCCTCGTAGGCGTCGGCGGCCTCGTCGATGCGGGCCGACGACCCGAGCAGCCCGTACCCGCGCTGGTCGAGGCTCTTCTTCACGCGCGAGGACTCGATCTGCGGGACGACGACGCCCATGATGTTCTTCGATTGGGTCGTAATCTCGGGGTGTTCTTTCAACGCCGCGGCCGCGCCGCGCACCGCGACGTCGCCCTCCATCGCGCGCGCCATGTTTATCTTCCGCTGGGCGGTCTCGTAGTTGGTGTTGAGTTCGGAGCGGACGTCCTGCGCTTGGTCGAGGATGTCCATGAACTCCATGATGAGACCGTCGCGCTTCTGCTCCAGCGTGTCGTGGCCTCGCTCGGAGAGTTCGATGCGGTCCTCTATCGCCATCAGGTTCTTCCGAGTCGGTTTGACGTCTTCGGCCATCCTTGGGGGACGCTTGTGGACGGAGGGGGTTAATCCTTTTCAGTCCGAGTTCGCCATCGCGCACGCGTACGCGAAGAAAACACGGTGGCGTCGCTCCGGGTTCGGCGTCGTCGACGAAAAGAACGTCCGAACGCGAGACGCGGGTTAGTCGGCGGTGACTTCTTCCGCGCCCTCGTCGGCGGCGTCCTCGCGGTAGTGTTCCTCGATGAGCTCTTCGTCGATACGGTTGAGCTCCTTCTTGGGGAACATCGACAGGAGGTCCCAGCCGATTTCGAGCGTCTCGTCGATGGAGCGGTTCGTGTCGTACCCCTGATCGACGAACTCCTCCTCGAAGCGGTCGGCGAAGTCGAGGTACGTGTTGTCACGCTCCGACAGCGCCTCGCGACCGACGATGTTCACCAGGTCGCGGAGGTCCTCACCCTCCGCGTACGCGGCGTACATCTGGTCGGAGACGTCCGCGTGGTCCGCGCGCGTGAGACCCTCGCCGATACCGTCGTCCATCAGACGCGAGAGGCTCGGAAGCACGTTGACCGGCGGCTGGATGCCCTGGCTGTTCAGGTCGCGGTCGACGTAGATCTGTCCCTCGGTGATGTATCCGGTGAGGTCCGGAATCGGGTGCGTGTCGTCGTCACCCGGCATCGTGAGGATGGGAATCTGCGTCACGGAGCCTTCGCGACCCTGGATACGACCGGCGCGTTCGTACAGTTGTGCCAGGTCGGTGTACATGTATCCGGGGTACCCGCGTCGGCCCGGCACCTCTTCGCGGGCCGCGCCGATTTCGCGCAGGGCCTCGCAGTAGTTGGTCATGTCCGTGAGGATGACCAGCACGTGGTAGTCCTTCTCGAAGGCGAGGTACTCGGCGGTGGTGAGCGCGAGACGCGGCGTGACCGTCCGCTCGACTGCGGGGTCGTCCGCGAGGTTCATGAAGACGACCGAGCGTTCGAGCGCGCCCGTGCGCTCGAAGTCCTCCATGAACTCGTTGGCCTCCTCGGCGGTGATACCCATCGCGCCGAAGATGACGGCGAACTCCGAGCCCTCGTCGTCGTCGCCTTCCTCTTCTTCCGGGACGGTCGCCTGACGGGCGACCTGCAAGGCGAGTTCGTTGTGCGGCAGCCCCGACCCCGAGAAGATGGGGAGCTTCTGTCCGCGGACTAGAGTGTTCATGCCGTCGATGGCGGAGACGCCGGTCTGGATGAACTCCTCGGGGTACTCCCGGGAGTAGGGGTTGATGGCCGCGCCGACGATTTCGTGGCGCTCGTCCGGGACGATGTCGGGGCCGCCGTCGATGGGCTGGCCCGACCCGTCGAGGACGCGTCCGAGGAGGTCCTCGGTGACGGGCATCTTCAGCGTCTCGCCCATGAAGCGGACGGACGCGTTTCGGTCGATACCGCTCGTGCCCTCGAACACCTGGATGGCCACGAGGCCGTCCGAGGATTCGAGGACCTGTCCGCGCAGGGTTTCGCCGTTCTGCGTCTCGATTTCGACGATCTCGTCGTAACCGATCGGCTCGTCGACTTCGGCGAACACCAGCGGACCGCTGATCTCGGTGATTGTCTGGTATTCTTTCATCTTAGTACAGCTCCCGAATTTCCTCGGAGATGTCGTCTTTCAGTTCCGCGACGTACTCCTCGTAGTCCTCCTGGACGCCGATGCGGTTCAGGCGCGGGGCGGCCTCGATGGAGATGATCTCGTCCACCGGGACGCCGGCTTCGAGCGCATCGAACGCCTCGTCGTTGAAGTGGTGGATGGCGGTGAGCATGAGGTACGTCTTCTCCGGCGGACAGTACGTGTCCGTCGGGTGGAACGCGTTCTGCTGGAGGTACGCCTCGCGGAGGTACCGCGCGACTTCGAGCGTCAGCTGCTGGTCCTCCGGCAGGGCGTCCTTACCGACCAACTGGACGATCTCCTGCAGTTCGGACTCCTCGTCGAGGACGTCGACCGCCCACTGGCGCTCGTCGGGCCAGTCTTCGGCGACGTTCTCCTGGAACCACGGGTCCAGCTGGTCCTTGTACAGCGAGTACGACTCGTTCCAGTTGATGGCCGGGAAGTGCCGACGCTCCGCGAGGTCGGCGTCCAGCGCCCAGAACGTCTTGACGATGCGCAGCGTGTTCTGGGTGACGGGCTCGGAGAAGTCGCCGCCGGGCGGGGAGACGGCCCCGATGGCGGAGACCGACCCCTCCGTGCCGTTGATGTTCTCGAAGTAGCCGGCGCGCTCGTAGAACTCCGAGAGGCGCGCGGCGAGGTACGCGGGGTACCCCTCTTCGCCGGGCATCTCTTCGAGGCGCGAGGAGATCTCGCGCATGGCCTCGGCCCACCGGGAGGTGGAGTCGGCCATGAGCGCCACGTCGTACCCCATGTCGCGGTAGTACTCCGCGATGGTGATACCCGTGTACACGCAGGATTCCCGCGCCGCGACGGGCATGTTCGACGTGTTGGCGATGAGCGAGGTCCGGGCCATGAGCGGGTTCCCGGTGGAGGGGTCCTCCAGTTCCGGGAAGTCGTCGATGACCTCGGTCATCTCGTTACCGCGCTCGCCGCACCCGACGTAGACGATGATGTCCGCGTCGGCGTACTTCGCCAGTTGGTGCTGCGTGACGGTCTTTCCGGAGCCGAACGGGCCGGGGATGGCGGCCGTCCCGCCCTTCGCGATGGGGAACAGACCGTCGAGGATGCGCTGACCGGAGACCAGCGGCGTCCGCGGCGTCTTCTTCGTGTCGGAGGGTCGGGCCTCGCGGACCGGCCACTCCTGCCGCATCGTTATCTCTTCGCCGTTGTCGAGTTCGACCACCGTCTCCTCGACGGTGAAGTCGCCCTCTTCGACGGTGACGACTTCGCCGCCCTCGTACGTCGGCGGAACCATGACCTTGTGGTCGATGGTGACCGTCTCCTCGACGGTGCCGACGATGTCGCCGGATTCGACGGTGTCGCCGGGGACGACTTCGGGGGTGAAGCCCCACTCTTTCTCCAGTTCGATTCCGGGCGCGTCCACACCGCGGTCGAGGAACGCGCTGCCCATCTTCGATTCGAGCACGTCGAGGGGTCGCTGGACGCCGTCGTAGATGGAGTCCAGCAGACCCGGGCCCAGGTCGACGGTCAGCGGTTCTCCCGTGTTCTCGACGGGTTCGCCGGGACCGACGCCGGACGTCTCCTCGTACACCTGAACCGTCGTGATGTTACCCTCGATTTCGATGACCTCGCCCATCAGACCTTCCTCGCCCACGTAGACGACGTCGTTCATCCGGGCGTCGAGGTCACGTGCGGTCACGACGGGACCACTCACACTCTCGATGATGCCGTCCTCTCGGACGGTCTCTTGTGTTGCACTCATGTTAGTCTTCGTCCTCCTCCATCAGGTCGATACCGATGGCGCGTTTGATCTGGTCGCGGAGGCCGCCCGCGCCGGCACCGCCGCCGAGCGTCACCAGCGTCGGTTCGATGCTGGATTCGATCGAGCGGCGGACCTGACGCGAGAGATGCTCCATGTCGTCGTCGTGCATCACGATGATGCCGACGTCGTCGTCCGAGAGCGTCTCCTCTACGGCCTCGTCGAGTTGTTCGTTCTTCTGTTCTTCCGGGACGTTCTCGAACTTCCGGACTCCCGCGAGGCGGAAGCCGGTGGTGAAGTCCGAACTACCGATGACGGCTATCTCCTGACTCATAGGGTGACCAACTCCGATTCGATTTCGTCCTCGGAGAGACCGGCCTCGCGTCCGCGCGCGATGGCCCGAATGTTGTCCACCTCCTGCTCTTTCCGCAGGATGTAGGCGATTATCGGACCGATAGAGAGCGGGAACACGCTCCCCATTCCGCGGGCCTTTTCGAGGAGCGCGATGTCGAGTGCGCGTTCGAACCCGAGGAGGCTACCGGCCTCTTCGAGTTCGTCGAGCGCAGTCGAGAGATCGTCGCCGTACTCCGAGTCACGAATCCTCGAAACCAACTCGTCAGGGTTCTTCGCGAGCGTCGTCAGTTCCGACGCGGAGAATAAGGACCCGCCACTGATATAGTACTCGGACGGGTCGATGTCGGCTCCGCTCCGAGCGAGGCGGAGCGCGTTCCGCGCGTTGCGGAAGTCGATCTCCGCTTCGAGGTAGTCGCGGTACTGCCGAGTCTCCTCGTTCATCACGAGGTCGTCGAGCAACCGCTCGTAGTACGCGCGGTCGATGGCGTTTTCGAGGGGAACGAGGACGTCCGTCTCCTCGTAGTCCTCGTACGCCTCGTCGATGCCCGCGTCGAATATCGTGCCGTGGAGCCGCTCGACCACTTCCTCGACGGTGCTCGCGTCGAGCAACCGTTCGATGAAGCTGTCCGAGAGCTCGCCCGCACGGATGAGGTCGTCTTCGATTTCGTCGCGGTCGGCGTCCGAGTATATCCCTCGAATGACCGTCTTGACGTTCCACGCGTCGTACCGACGGAGGTACCGCGCGATGTGGTCGTACAGGCGGCCTTCCGCCCAGTCGAGGATGTCGTCGAACTGCTTTGCGAGATTTCGGTTCAGCGCGTACTCGATGAGGTCGACCCCCGAGTAGCGGGAACCGAGCGCGTTTATCTCGGCTTCGTACTCCGACTCCTCCATGAACCGGGCGATTTCGGCCGGTCCCATCCGAACCAGCTTGCGGTAGTCCTCCTCGCTGTACAGGGCGCTCTGTCGCGCTCTGACGCGAGCGGTCACGTACTCCGGATTGGAACCGCCGGATGCACTCATTGGTCGAACAGTCGGGTGCTCACTTCCTTGAGGTTGTCCTCCCAGACGCCCTCGAGGATGGAGTCGAACGTGTTGTTCACTCTGACGCGCGAGGACTCGCTCTCGACGACGACGCCACCGAGGCAGTCGCGTTCGCCCCCGTAGCTGAAGCCGTCGTAGTCCTCGAGAACGTCTTCGAGCAAGTCGGCGTCGTCGGCGCGGCCGTAGACGACGACGTCGTCGCTCTCGTCGAACTCGTCGGCCGCGGCGTCGATGAGTTCGCGGGTCAGTTCTTCGCGGCGGTCGCCGGAGAGCGAGGCGAGTTCGTCCTCGACTTGACTGCGGACGTCTTCGAGGACGTCGCGTCGGGCTTCGAGGCGCTGCTGTTTCGCCTCCAGTTTCGCGCTGGAGAGCGCCTGCTCGCGCTCCTGCTCGATCTGGCGCTCGACGTCGGCCTCCCGCGCTTCGAGGAGATCCTCGGCGTCGGCCTCGGCCTCCTCGATGATTTCGGTAGCGCGGCGCTCACCGGCCTCTCGAATTTCCTCCGCACGCGCGCGTGCTTCGCCTCGTATATCTTCGACGACGTTATCCAAACTCATTGATGGAAAGGGTGGGGGTGGTGCTTACGCCGAGACGATGAACACGACGACGAGTGCCAGAATGACGATCGTCTCCGGCAGAACGGTCAGAATGAGACCGTTGACGAAGAGGGAGTCGTCTTCTGCGATGGCACCCATCGCGGCGGCACCGATGCCACGCTCCGCGTATCCCGCGCCGAACGCCGCGAGACCGACGGCGAGGGCGGCGGCGGCGGGTGCTTCGAGAGCCGGGGCGGCTGCCTGCGCTTGCTGTAGGAGTGTTAGTGCTGACATAGTTGTGGTATTTTCTATGACGGTTAGTCGTCTCCGAACGTGCGTATGTGGACAGACACACCTCATAAAGGTTCCCAAACCGTTTCGCCGTAACCGGGCGGATACGCCCGGATTCGGCGGAATAGAGCGAAAAACGAGTTCCGATACCGCGGCTCTCGAAGGGTGAACGGCGAAGGCCGAGGGTGGGTTGTGGTTAGTCTTCGGTGGTGTAACGACGCTCGTAACCGAACGGCTCGTACTCGCGGCCGCCGCCTTGGAAGAACTTGTTGAAGAACTCCACGTACTCGAGACGCACCGCCTGCAGGCCGGCGCTGGTCACGCCGAGGAGGAGCACGAGGAGGTGGCCGATCACGAGGACGAGCAGACCGATGAGGATGGTCGCCGCGTCGCCGTGGAGGAGGCCACCGAACATGATCGTCGCCTCGCTGTGGTGCTCGAGGACGTACTCCGGACCGTGGTCGAGCATGAAGTGCCACTCGTCACCGTGGCCGCTCGGAACGGCGTACACGCCGAAGAACAGGAGGTTGACCGTGAAGGCCATCCCCGCCTTCGCCAGCATCACCGCGCCGATACGCGTGTACGACAGCACGTTCACGAGCACGTTGATGAACTCGACGGCCTCGATGGGTTCGCCCATCACGAGGAGGGCGAGTCCGACGAAGAACACCAAGAGCGGCAACGTGAACGGCGCGTTGACCACCGGAATGGTGAACAGTTCCATCGTCGGGAAGCCGTTGAATCCGAGCGGGATGATTCCGTCGGCGGAGAACGTCGTGTAGAGGAAGTCCGGTGCGGTTCCGCTGACGGCGTCGCTGAATATCCAGACCCACAGGCCGTTCAGCATCAGAATCCACGAGGCGCTCTCGAAGATGGCGTGCTTCAGGTCGTGGAGCTCGTAGTTCTCGACGAAGTCGAAGATGTATCCGATGTTGAGGTGGACGATGCCGACGAGCAGGCTCACGACGAGCCATCCGAGCGCCCACTCGCTGGTGGCGGGGGAGAGACCCTTCTCTATCGGCGGGTGGCTCATGTGGAGCACGCCCTCCCAGAAGTACGACGAGATGAGGTGCAGCCCGAATATCTCGCCGTACAGGACGCCGAAGATGGCCGTGAACAGACCGGCCGCGAGGGTGACGCCGCCCATGCTCTTGAACGCCGGGCGCTCGTCGAACTTCGACCACAGGAAGTAGCCGATTCCCATGTAGATGAGGCCGTAGCCGAGGTCACCGATCATGAACCCGAACAGAAGCGGGAACGTCAGGAACAGGATGACCGTCGGGTCGAGCTCGAAGTAGCTCGGCTTGCTGACGGCGTTCACCAGAATCTCGAACGGCTGAACCGCGCCGGGGTTGTTCTGCACCGTCGGCGGTTCGTCGTTCCGCATCACGACCGCGCTCCCGCCGTCGGCGCGCGCCTCGTCGGCGTCCCCGCCGTCGGCCGCAGTCGGCGTGCCCGTGCCGTCGCCGCCGGGGCCCGCGGGGATGTCCTCGCGGATGTGGTCGCTGCCGTCGGAACTGAACGACGCGCGTTCGAGTTCTTCGACCTGCACGCTGTCGCCGACGGTCTCCTTCAGCGTGGCTTTGAACTCGGTGTAGCGCTCGGAGGGAATCCACCCCTCGGCGATGAACGCGTTCTCCGTCGTCGCGAACGAAAGCGGCGCTTCCGTCTTCTGGACGTCGATGGAGAGCTTCTCCTCGGCGGCGAGGAGGAAGCCCGCGGCGTCGAGCTTCAGGCTCTCGAGTTCGTCCTCGACGGAGTCGAGGTTCGAGCGGATCTGTTGGGCCTCCTGTTCGAGGTCCCGGACGTAGTTCTGGGGGTTCCCCTCCGCGTCGGGCACTTCGATGGAGACGAAGTCCGCACCGACGAGGGCGTCCGCGAGCGCCGAATCGTCGGCGTGCTTCGAGGGGTAGGCGAACACGGCGAGCGTATCGTCGCCCGCGAACACCTCGTGAGAGCGGATGTCGTCGGCGTCCACGAGGGCGCGTTCTATCTGGTCCCGTTGTCCGTGTCCGACGGCGACCTGCAGGGTGTCGTACCCCGAGAGCAGGTCGAGGTCGATGCCGAGGTCGACGAACGGCGACATCGCGTCGATTCGTTCCTCGACCTCGCGGAGCTCCTGTCGAAGCTCCTGCCGTTCGTCGTCGAGGTCGTTGACCTGCTCTCGGATCTCTTCGAGGTCGGACTCCAACGCCTCGTCGGTGACGATGCGGGTCGGCCCCGCGTCGTCGTCGGAGACGTCGAGCATGCTCTCGAGCGAGCGGACGGTGACGAGCTTTTCGGAGGCCTCCTCGGCTCCCTCGACGGGGTCGCCCGGGTCGAAGCCCTCCCACGTGTCGTCGTAGTCCGTGACGTGAAGCAGGTTCAGGTCGTGGACCGTCTCGATGACGGGGTCCATCACGCGCTTGGACCCGGTCACGGAGACCTTGCTCATCTGCTCAGGTCTGAGCATGCACCGCCTCCTCGAACCGTTCGATGGCGTATTCGACCGCCTCGTCAGCGTTTGTCTGCGCGTCTTCGACGAGCTCCTCGCGCGCGTCCTCGCCGCGCTTCAGAATCTCCTCGCGCTCCTCCTCGATCTCTGAGCGAGCTTCGTCGAGACGTTCCTCCTCGTATTCACGCGCCTCTTCCTCGGCCTGTTGACGGATCTCCTCTGCCTCGCGTCGCGCCTCCGCGATACGCTCCTCGCGGTCGGCCTCGGCCTCTGCGACGATGTCGTCGGCCTCGTTCTCGGCAGTCTTGATCCGTTCGAGAACCTCTGGTCTCGGCATACTCGTATCACTGAGAAGTTGCAGTACCGGCGTATAAGGTGTTTGCGGAACACGCGCGTGAATACGGTGGGTTTTCGGAGGGTGAAAACGGGGGACACCGACGAGGACCGAACACTCTCCGGGCCGAGAACGACGCGGAATCCGCACCGTTATGAGAGCCGGGGACGAATCCGACGGCGATGGGAGTCCTCGAAGACAAATCACGGGCCCGTCTGTTCTACAAGTATCTCTCGAAGGTGTACGACCGCGTGAACCCCTTCATCTGGAACGAGGAGATGCGCGACGAAGCGCTCGAACTCCTCGACCTTCGGCCGGACGACCGGGTGTTGGACGTGGGCTGTGGGACCGGTTTCGCCACCGAGGGACTCCTCCGCTACACCGACGACGTTCACGGACTCGACCAGAGCGCCCACCAGCTCGAACGGGCGTTCGCCAAGTTCGGGAAGGACGACGACGTGCGCTTCTACCGCGGCGACGCGGAGCGTCTCCCCTTCGCGGACGACTCCTTCGACGCCGTCTGGTCGTCGGGCTCCATCGAGTACTGGCCGAACCCCGTCGCGGCGCTCCGGGAGTTCCGCCGCGTCGTCGAACCCGGCGGTCGCGTCCTCGTCGTCGGTCCCGACTACCCGAAGACGACGCTGTTCCAGAAGCTCGCGGACAGCATCATGCTGTTCTACGACGAACACGAGGCCCAGCGGATGTTCGAGGAGGCCGGCTTCGTCGACATCGAGCACCACATCCAACAGGCCCGCCCCGGCACTCCGCGCGCCATCACGACGGTGGCTCGCGCGCCCGACGACGAATCGGCCGACGACGAGTCGGCCGAAACCGTCGAGACCGACGCGTAGACCGACTCGCATTCTCCTCCCGCGCGACGTTCACCGCCCGTAGCGTCGCCTCACGTACCCGCCCGTAGCCAACCTCCAGCGGTCTCGTTCCTGCTTCCGTCACGTTCCGACGCCGGCCGAGAGTCGCGCGAGACGCCCGCCGTCCCCGTACACGGTCACCGTCACCGTCCGCCCGTCCGCGAGCGACGGGTCGTTCGTCCCCGCGACGGTGAACGACGCGCGTTCGCCCGCGGACCACGTTCCGTCGGCGGCGGCGTTGAACGGCCCCGTCGGACCCGAGCGAAAACCGCGCGCGGAGAAGAACGGAACGGGCGGTTGGCGGCGCAGCGGCGTCCCGTCGATTTCGACGCGGACGCTGAGCCGCCGCACCGAGAGCGAGGGGCCGCGTTCGTGCGTTAGCGCCACCGTGTCGCCCTCGACGGAGAGCGAGAACGCGACGCGCGCCGTCGAGTGGCCGGAAGTCGGCGTCGGAGTAGAGTCCGCTGACAGAGCGACGGTTCCCGCGCCGACGACGGCGGTCAGAACGACGGTGACGCCGACGAGAACGACGATACCGACGAGCGGTGAGAGGGCGCGGTCGGACACGGAGGCGGTGGCCCCCTCACGGTATAAGAAGGTTCCTCGGGGCGAGGCGGGCGCTACGCTTCGGGAGTCGCCGTCGTCCGGTTGGTCGCCCCGTCGTGGATGCGCGGCGGTTCCGAGGCGTCGACGGAGAGCAGGACGACCGAGATGTCGTCGATGGCGGTTATCTGGTACGACTGACCGGGCGCGAGCGCCCACAACTGCCCGTCGTCTCCGGTCCGGCCGACGCTGGTACTGCGCCCGCCCGCCGGACCGACGGTGATTCTGGCGTCGACGGGTTCGCCCGTCTCGGAGTCGTTCAGTTGGATGAGCACCGGGCCGCCGGAGTACGTCCGGTACGCCGTCAGTTTGAGGCCGTCCTTGACGGACGTTCCGGCCTCCGTCGTCTCCATCGTATCGAGCGGGCGGTGCTGGTACTCCTTGAACACGGTCTTGGCCCCGCTGTCGACGAACGCCGAGAGCTGTCCGCGGTGATGTTGGATTCGGACGAGGTAGCTGTCGCCGGAGCCGACGACGTCGGTGCCGTTCTGGGCGAGGCGGAGCGCGTAGATGTTCGGGTACGCCTCCGCGGTGATGTTCAACGCCTCGGGCGTCGTGATGCTCGCCGCGCCGCGCTGGCGGAGGGTCCCGCGGTACGCCTCTCTGACGTACGTCCCGTTGTCGATGACGCCGAGGACGACGCTGTCTGGGCCGGACTGAACGAAGAATCGGGACGACTCCGCCTCCCCGCTAAAAACCTGCACGGCGTGGCTCCGAACGGGACCGGTGAACGTCTCGAGCTCCCGTTCGAGGTCGGCCGAGCGTTCGGTGATGGAGAAGTCCGGCGTCTGCAGCGCTATCTCCTCGATTCTGTCGCGCCGTTGCTCCAGTTCGGACGCCTGAACGTCGATGATCGCGAGTTCGAGGAGGAGCTTCCGCGAGGATATCTCGCCCGCGCTGTAGGCGGACAGAACCCGTCGCTGGCGCGCCCGCAGGTCGATGACGCGCTGTTCGATGTTGCTCAGTTCCCCCAACAGCAACTGTTGGCGGCGTTCGACGGTCGACGCGGACTCGATGCGGTCGATTCGGCGCACCGTCTCCATGTGCGCGGCGGTCGCGTTCGACTCCACGGAGAGCGCCGGCCCGAGGTCCACGGTCCGCGTTTCGAGCGTGCTCCGTCGGACGGCGCTCGGCGGGATGCCGAGGACGCCCAGGGCCTCCTCTTGCGCCGTCTCGTTCGTGACCAGCCCCCGCGACGGCGCGACTTGGCGAGTCTCCTCGTCTACGACCGGTCCGCCTCGGAGCGAATCCGCCGTCTGGAGCGGGGCGGCCGTATCCGGCGGTGTGGCCGTCGTCCCCGCCGCGGCGGCGACGGACGAGAGGACGAGGAGGACGGCGAACGTTACGGGGAGGGCTCTCATATCCCGTCGGTACAGTTTCACAGTACTAAAAACGCAGTCATTCCGCTCTCAGATAACGTAGCAGGTTCTCAGCCGACCGTTCGCGGAGATATCGGCTCCCGAATCGCGTTCACCCGATGGAAAGCGTTTTGAGAGTTCCACGTCGAAACACCAGCAAATGCGGAGTGTCGCACTTTTCACAGCCCTCCTCCTCGTGCTCTCCGGCGTCGGACCCGCCGTCGCCGCGCCGGACTCGGCGGCCGCCGCGTCCGGGGCGGACGGAGCCGCCGCCCTCCGCTCGTCGGCGGACGGCGCCGTCCGGGCACAGACAGCCTCCTCGCTCGGCCAATCACCGGAGACGGTGATGCGGGTCGACCTGCGAGCGGACCAAAGCGCCGAGTGGCGCGTCGAGGTCAGATACCAACTCGACGACGAGAACGAGACGCGCGCGTTCGAGCGAGTCGGCCGCCGGTACGAACGCGGCGAGTCGGACGTCGGCGTCGACGCCGACCTGTTCAGGAACGTCGCCTCGCAGGCCAGCAACACGACGGGCCGGGAGATGGAGATTCGGAACGCGACGTACGACTACTCCGTGAACGACGGCACCGGTACGCTCTCGATGTCGTTCGTCTGGACGAACTTCCTGAAAGAGGGCGAGGGCCAGAGCCTCCGCCTCAGCGACGTCTTCCTCGTCCCGAGCGACCAGTCGGAATCGACGCCGACGTGGCTGTCGCTGATGGGCGAGAACCAGCGGATGATAATCGAACCGCCCGAGGGGTACACGACGAACACGACGAGCATCCCGGTGAAACAGCAGAACAACGCCATCATCCTCGAGGGCCCCTCCGACTTCAACAACGACGGCCGTCTCGTCGTCACGTACCGACAGACCGCCCGAGAGCGCTTCGAGTGGCCCCTCTACCTCGGCGGCGGGGCCGTCGTCCTCGTCGCACTCGCACTCGGCGCGGCGGTGGTGCTCCGCGGCCGACGCGACGACGGCACGGGCGCACCCGCCAACGCGACGGACGGGTCGCCGCCCGGCGGCGCGACGGCGGCGACGAACGGCGGCACGCCCGCGGGCGGCCCGGTACCGGCGGGCGACCCCGAGGGGAACGCCGACGCCGTCGCCGGACCGACCGAACCCGGAGGCGACGGGGACGGCGACGCCGACGAGGACGAGGTGGACGTGTCGCTCCTCTCGGACGAGGAACGCGTCGAGCACCTCCTCGAACAGAACGGCGGGCGGATGAAGCAGGCGAACATCGTCAAAGAGACCGGCTGGTCCGACGCCAAGGTGTCGCAACTGCTCTCGGCGATGGCCGACGACGGGCGCGTGACGAAACTCCGCCTCGGTCGGGAGAACCTCATCTCCCTGCCGGACGAGGACGGCCCGGACGACGAGATAGCCTGAGCGTCGGACGCTTCCTTCTTCCGTCTTCGACCGACGGGTCGCGCCGGGAGTCGCCTCGCGGTGCGGCGATTATCGGTCGAGCGACGCGTTGACCCGAAAGCGTTTAGCCCCACGACGAGACGAAACGATGATGAAGGTTCTCGTGACCGTAAAGGAGGTCGCGGAGGTGCAGGACGACTTCGAGATAGCGGACCTCGAAGTCGATCCGCGGTATCTCGAGTACGACCTCAACGAGTGGGACGAGTACGCGGTCGAAGAGGCCGTGCAACTGAAGGAGGCGGCCGAAGCGGAGGTCGAAGTCGTCTCGGTGACCGTCGGTCCGGAGCGAAGCGAGGAGACGATTCGGATGGCGCTGGCGAAGGGCGTCGACCGCGCCGTTCGCATCTGGGACGACGCACTCGAAGGGCGGGGCCTGATGGACGTGGCCGCGAAGGCGCGACTCCTCGGGGCCGTCGTCGAGGAGGAGGACCCCGACCTCGTACTGTCGGGTGTGCAGGCGAACGACACCGGATTCGGCGCCACGGGCGTCTACCTCGCCGAGAGCGTCGGGTTCGAGTGGGGTGCCGTCGTGAACGCCCTCGACAAGGAGCGAGTCCTCGACGAGGGCGTCGCCGGCGTCCACCGCGAACTCGAAGGCGGCGTCGAGGAACTGTCGGAGATAGATATTCCGGCGGTGTTGACCATCCAGACCGGTATCAACGAACCGCGGTACGCCAGCCTCCGCGGCATCCGACAGGCGCAGTCCAAGGAGATAGCGGCGCGGTCGCTCTCCGACCTCGGCTTCGACGCCTCGGCGGTCGAGAGCAGACTGACCCTCACCGACATGTACGAACCGCCGAGCGAGTCGGACGCGACGTTCTTCGAGGGCGAAGCCGGGGAGCAGGCGGCGCAACTGGCCGACGCCCTCCGCGAGAAGGGGGTGGGCGCCGAATGAGTCCCGTCGCACGCGGTGCGCGCGACGACCCCACCGTTCTCCCCGGAGGTGAGAGCCGATGAGTTCCGACGTACTCGTCGTCGCCGACCACCGCCGCGGCGGCCTGCGCGACGTGAGTTACGAGCTTCTGACGCTCGGACGGAGGTTGACCTCGGAGACGGGCGGCGCACTCCACGTCGCCGTCATCAGCGGACAGGTGGAGGAGTTCGCCGAGGAGTTGAACTGCGAGGGCGTGGACGTCGTCCACACGGTCGACCACGGCGAGGAGTTCAACCACGACGTGTACGTGCAGGCCGTCGAAGCCCTCTCGGCGGAACTCGACCCGCGGTTCCTCGTCATGCCGCACTCGGTGAACGGCCTCGACTACGCGCCCGCCGTGGCGAGTCGCCTCGACCTGCCCCTCGTGACGGACGCGACGGACGTGGCGTTCGACGGAACGCTCACGGTGACGCGGGAGATGTTCGGGTCGAAAGTGGAGACGACCGTGGAGGTGGAGGACGAACGCGCGGCCGTGACCGTCCGCGGCGGCGAGTGGATACCCGCCGAAGAGCCGGGGGACGCGGAGATACGGCCGTTCGACTTCGAACCCGACGAGAGCGCAGTCAACTCCTACGTCACCGGCTACCAGGAGGTCGGCAACGGCGACGTGGACATCTCCGACGCCGACGTTCTCGTCTCCGTCGGGCGCGGCATCGAAGAGGAGGAGAACCTCGAACTCGTCGAGCGTCTGGCCGACGCACTCGGCGCGACCCTCTCTGCGTCGCGACCCATCGTCGACAACGGGTGGCTCCCGGCGAACCGGCAGGTCGGCCAGTCCGGCAAAGTCGTCACGCCGGAGGTGTACATCGCCATCGGCATCTCCGGAGCCGTCCAGCACGTCGCCGGGATGAAAGGCTCCGACACCATCGTCGCCATCAACACCGACCCGAACGCCCCCATCTTCGACATCGCGGACTACGGCGTCGTCGGCGACCTGTTCGACGTGGTTCCGCCGCTCATCGAACAGTTCGAGTGACGGCCGGGAGGTAGAAACCGGCCCGTTGGCCGCGGTGCGGTCTTTTTCCTCCAGGTTTTGCCGGGTGGGCGGAGCCCACCCGATAAAAAGTGGGTCGTAACCCGTCACGTACTTGTTTTTTGAATCCTACGGTCCGACAATGGAATATCTGGAGCGTCGGGTCTCCATGGTCGAGGAACGCCTCGAATCGGTCATCGAGGCGGTGGACCCGCCGGAACTGTCGGACGAACTGGGCCACGTCGCGCTCGCGGGGGGAAAGCGCGTCCGGCCCGCGGTGACGATTCTCGCGTGCGAGGCGTGCGGCGGCGACCCCGAGGACGCGGTCGATTTCGCGGTGAGCGTCGAACTCGTCCACAACGCGTCGTTGGTCATCGACGACATCATCGACCGCTCGGACATCCGGCGCGGGACGAAGAGCGCGTGGGCCGAGTACGGCTACGGCCCGGCCATCATCGCCTCCGACGGCTTGCTGGGCGAGGCGTTCGCCCTCCTGTCGGTGAACGAACGGGCGACGCAGATAGTCGCGGAGTCGATGGTCGAACTCGGCGAGGGCGAGGCGACGGAACTGGTCGCCCGGCCGAGGAACGAACCGGAGTACATGGAACTCGCGCGGCGGAAGACCGGAGCGCTGTTTCGCGCGGCGGCGGAACTCGGGGCCGTGGCCGCCCACGCCGACCCCTTCACCGTCGAGGCGTTCGGGGAGTACGCCGAACGCGTCGGCGTCGCGTTCCAGATACGCGACGACGTCCTCGACGCGACGGCCGACGCCGACGAACTCGGCAAACCGACCGGACAGGACGCGGAGATGGACCGCCCCTCCTTGGTGCAGGTGACGAACCTCACGCCGGAGGAGGCGAACCGCCGCGCGCACGACCAATCGGAGATGGCGCTCGACGCACTCGAAACGGCGGAGTTGGGGGATACGGAAGCGCTCGGCTACCTGACCGACCTCGCGGAGTTCGTCGTCGTCCGCGAGCGGTGACGCTCTCGCTCACGGTCTCGTCGAGTAAGTAAAAAGCGGAACCGCCGCTCGGCCGTCCGAAGGCGTCGACTGCGGATTACCGTCTATCGCTGAGGAAGAGTCGGTCGTCCTCTTCTCTGTCGATGTGTTCCCGGCGGAGTTCGTGGGAATCGTCGTCGTCGCTCCACCCGAGCATGTCCTTTACCTTGTCGGTCAGACCGTCGTCGTCGTCGGAACGGTCGATGGTCGCTCGGTCCTCGTTGACGTCGCGGACTCTTCCGACGGTGTGGCCATCGGACGTAACGACTGTCTTGTCTCTGTCGTCGTCGCTGAATGGTCGGTCCATGACATCCGTTCGTTGTCGCCATACACTCATAACCCGAGGGGCTGCAAATTCCACCTCCGTCGGTCCGCCGCGTCTCTCACCCGCGGGTCGGTTCGACCGCCGTCGGAAACCGCGACTCGGCGATTGCGAACACGAGGGTGCTGAGGACGCCGAGCAACGTGCCGGCGGTCAGCCCCACCGCGAGGTCCGTGAGCGTGAACGACTCCGCGCCGGGGACGCCCGACGGGAGGATGAAGCCCGAGACGGCGTAGAGGACGATGGCGATGGCGACGACGTAGAACGGCGCGTTGAGGTAGCGCCACTTGAAACGGTCCGCGAGGTACTCGTCGGTCACCTGCCCGAGACTGGAGGTGACGCCCGCGGCGGCGAACCACTGCACCGCGCCGTGGACGAGGGCCGCGAGGACGACGGGCGCGGAGGGGTCGGTGCCGACGCCCGCGCGGACGGTTTCCAAGAGGGCGACGCCGCGGAACCCGCCGACGACCATGAGGGCGGCGGCGGCGACGTACGTGATGAGCGTGACGCGCCCCTCGTAGAGGACGTCGCGCACCTGGTCGACGGTGTCGTCGACGACCGTCTCCAGCCCGAGGCCGCGGAACAGCGTGTAGAGGCCGAGGAGCGCCGAGATGAGGCCGAGGACGGCCGCGCCCGGTACGTCGAACAGGCTGGCGATGGTGACGAACGGGTAGATGAGAAGCAGGATGCCGAGGGGCACGAGGATGGTGCCGCGCGTCTCGGGGTCCGCGAGCACCTGCTTCATCGTGTAGTAGATGGATTCGAGGTCCTGCGCCTGCCGGACGACGACGCGGCGGACGCTGTCGATGGGGACGCGCGACCGGATGACCGGCAGGACGGACTCGTCCTGCGCGCCGTCGGTGATGACGATGGCGCGGACGTTCTCGCCCGTCGAGAGGCCCGCGAGCACGCGGTCTATCTCCTCGCCGATGGCGCGATTCGCCTTCACGTCGCTCCCTTGGGTCCCCGTGACCGCGGCGACTTCCACCTCCTCGCCCACCTCGGGGTCCGCGCCGAGGGCCTCGTACTCGTGGATACCCTGAAAGAGGACGTTCACGTCGGAGTCCTCGGGGTCTGCGGTCGCGAGCGCCACCGCGGCCTCCTCGACGACGTCTCGGCCGACGACGGGGGTGTCGAGTCCCGTCTTCCGGCCGAGGTCGTCGTCGAGGTCCACGCAGAGGACCAGTAGCATCGTTCGGGCGTATGCCGTCGGACTATATTTGTTTTCGGGAGCGAACCGCCGCGGCGCGAATCGGACGACCGTACCGGTGCGGAGCGAGCGACGCCGCCCGAGACGCTCGGTACCGCGTCCCACACCGCCTCTCCGCGGCGTTCGGGCCGCGTTCCGTGGTCGAAGTAGCACGACTTTTGAGTCTCCGCCCGCTATCGGCTGACATCAGATGATTTCCAAGGGCTGTGAGCAGTGCGCCATGGGAGGGAAGATGGTGCTCTTCGTCTACGGGTACTGCGACCAGCGCGATTGCTTCTACTGCCCGCTCGGCGAGAACCGCAAGAACGTCACGGACGTGTACGCGAACGAACGGAAAGTCGAGTCAGACGAGGACGTCATCGCCGAGGCAAAGCGGATGGAGGCGCTCGGAACGTCCATCACGGGCGGGGAACCGCAGGAAGCGCTGGACAAGACGTGTCGCTACCTCTCGCTTCTGAAAGAGGAGTTCGGCGAGGACCACCACACGCACCTCTACACGGGAATCACGGGCGGCCGCGAGAACATGCGCCGCCTCTCGGAGGCCGGCTTAGACGAGATTCGCTTCCACCCGCCGTACGAGATGTGGGGCGACCTCCACGGCACCGAGTGGGAGGACATCCTCTACGTCGCGCGCGAAGAGGGTCTCACCCCGGCGTTCGAGATTCCCGGCATCCGCGCGGAACCGGAGTTCTTGGAGTTCTTAGACGAGGGCGCCGCGGAGTTCTGCAACGTCAACGAGTTCGAGATGTCCGACGGCAACTACCGTCGGATGCAAGAGCAGGGGTTCGAGTTGCAGGAGGGCCACATGTCCGCCGTCGACGGGTCGAAAGAGGAGATTCTCGGCGAGATGGGCGACCACGAGCGCGTCTACTTCTGTACCTCCGTGTTCAAAGACGCCGCCCAACACCGGAACCGTCTCAAGCGGATGGCCGAGAACATCCGTCGGGAGTTCGACGACGTGACGGACGACGGCACCCTCGTCTACGGCAAGACGTGGGCGACGCCCGAAGAGTTCGAAGCGCTGGGCGTCCCCGAGGAGTTCTACACCGTCAAGTCGAACCACATCGAAGTCGCGTGGTGGCTCTTAGAGGAGATGGTCGAGGACGGCGACGTACAGAAGGGCGAAATCGTCGAGCAGTACCCCACCGTGGACGGCACCGTCGTCGAACGGACGCCGTTGGCGTAGGGACGAAGGCGCTTCTCTCGGACGAAAGAACAGTCGAACGTGTGCCGAGCGTGCCCCCGCACAGAGCACGCTCGGCGCGGGCCTCACCGACGGTCCGTGGAACCCGCCGGGAGCGAGGAAACTACGGGGCTCCCGACGAGCGTTCCGTGACCGTTCCCCTCGGTCGTACCACCCTCCCTCGTGGGTGGCGTGGTAACGGTGTCTCGCCAGCGACATAAGCGGCCGCTGTTTTTCAGTTCGCCACAGGTTCGGAGAACCGAATAGTGCGGAGAAGCGACTGTGTGAGTTCTGGGGAGGGAGGGTCGGGGCCGGTCGGACCGACGGAGTAGGCGGGAAAACTCGAATCCGGCGGGTCTCCGACCGGCGTCACCGCCGCGTTCGCCGCCGCCCGGACTCGAACTCCGCCGACGTGAGCGCGTAGTAGACGCTCGGCGCGAGCGTCACCGCCATCGCCGCGGCGAGCCAATCGCCGAGCGGTTCGCTTCGGGCGACGCCGACGGCGACGACGGCGACGCCGAGGAGGACGCCGACGGCGACGGCGACGCGTTTCGTCCGCGCGTCGAACCGGACGCCGCGGGCCGTCCCGTAGACGGCCGCGGAGAGGCTAACGAGGAGGGCATCGGCCGCGCCGTAGGCCACGGAGTCCGCGAGGAGTCCGACGACGAGGAGGGCCACTCCCGCGCCGACGCCCGCGAGCACCGTCGTCCGCGGGTGGAGGGGGTTGACGCCCGCCTCGAAGCGGACGGCGTAGGCGACGGGCGGGAGGGCGACGAGGAGGCCGGCGAAGAGGCCGAACAGGGCGCGCGCCGGGGATGGACCGTCGAGGAGGGACGCGGCAAACAGCGCGAGGCCGAAGCAGACGCCGACGCCGAGAATCGCACGCGGCGGCATGACCGTCGTCGGGTCGTCGTCTCGGGCGACGGCGTAGGCGACGAACGGGTACGCGACGAGCGCAGAGAGCAGCGATGAGGTGACGATTTCGTCCGCGAGGACGAGTCCGGAGACGAGCGTAGAGAGGCCGAGGAGGAGTCCGGTGACGAGCGCGAACTCGGGGACGCGACGGCTCATACCGTCGCGTCGGTTCTTCGGCGGGAAAGCCTTACGACGAGACGCGGCCGATTTCGCCGGCGGAGCGTACCCGCAAGCGTTTAGACGAGCGGTGAAGTAACTTCGGGCATGTCGGAGTGTCCGCTGGCGGATGACTGTCCGAGGTATTCGGAGCGAATCAACGGCATGGGATGCCAGTACTACGGTGACCGCGGCGGCGCCGAGTGGTGCAACAACTACGAGCAGCCCATCCGCGACCTGAAAGCACAGCCCGTCAAACCCGGCGAGGAAGTCGTCGTGGACGTAGACGACATTCACGAGAGCGGCGCGGGCGTCGGCCGCACCGAGGACGGGTTCATCGTCCTCGTCGACGGCCTCCTGCCCGAGGCGCGCGCCGTCGTCCGCATCGACCGGGTGAAGTCGAACCACGCTCGCTCGAAGAAGGTCGTAGAGAAGCTCCCCCTCGAAGGCGACTTGGAGGACGAGACGGTGGGCGGCGACGACGCCGACGGAAGCGAAGACGAGTCCGAATCGAGCGACGGCCCGACCCGACCGACCGCACTCGGCAGCCGAGACAACTTCTGGGGAAGCTAACTCCCCGCCCGCATCCGCCCGACGCGGACCGCATCCAGCGACCGGACAGTCACCTTCTGCATCTTTTTTGCGCCCTCGCCGCTTACGTGAGGTATGGACGACCCCGAGGGCGACGGTAACCTCGACATCGACGCGATTCTCGAAGAGGCGGGGTTCGCCCCCGACGAGAGCGTGTTGACCCGCAGGCAGGCGGAGGTGTTGGCGCTCCGCGAACGCGGCGTTCGGCAGTCCAGCATCGCAGACGTCCTCGGTACCTCGCGCGCGAACGTCTCGAGCATCGAGTCGAGCGCCCGGCGAAACGTCGAGAAGGCCCGCGAGACCATCGCGTTCGCGGAAGCGCTGACCGCGCCGGTTCAGGTCGTCGTCGAGGCGGGCGAGGACCTGTACAACGTCCCGAAGTCGGTGTACGACGCCTGCGACGAGGCGGGCGTGAAGGTGAACCACACCGCGCCGGACCTGATGAAGATAGTCGCCGACGACGCCGGCGACGCGGTCAACGGACGCGAGGTCAAAGAGCAGTTGCTCGTCGGGGTGACGAGCGACGGGAGCGTCCGCGTCCGGCGAGCCGGCGCGGCGAACGAACGGTGAGCGCGCCCGGAGAACCGTCGGTTCAGAACTCGTCTCTGTCTTTCAGGTCGTCGACGAGCGCTCGTACCGCCTGCGCGCGGTCCTTCGGGACGACGAGGACGCGGTCGCCCCACGCGACGACGGCGAGGTCGGAGACGCCGACCAAGGAGACGTGCTTCCCGTCGGCGGCGACAACGTTGTCCTCGGCGTCGAGCGACCGAACTTCTACGTCGCCGGCGGCGACGGTGCCGTCGTCGTCCGCCGGGAGGACGCGTTCGAGTGCGTCCCACGCGCCCAAGTCGTCCCAGCGGAACTCGACCGGCACGACGACGGCGTCCGCCGTCCGTTCCATCACCGCGTAGTCGATGCTCACCGCGGGCACGCGGTCGAACGCCTCCGCCGCGGACGCCCCCTCGTCGAGGGCGTCGATCATGGGCGAAAGCGGGGAGTCGCGGGCCGCCGCGAGCAACGCCTCGGGCGTCCACGCGAAGATGCCCGCGTTCCACAGGTGGCCGGCGGCGACGTACTCGCGTGCCGTCTCGGCGTCCGGTTTCTCGTGGAAGGCGACGACGGGCGCGAACCCGTCGCGGAACTCGCCGGGTTCGAGGTAGCCGTACCCGGTGTCGGGGCGCGTCGGTTCGACGCCGAAGGTGACTAATCTCCCCGTGCGCGCGGCGACGCGCGCGCCGCGGCGTATCGCCTCGGCGAACCCCTCGCCGACGCGGTGGTCGCTGGGGAGGACGGCGACGACGCACTCGCCGAGTCGTTCGCGGATGCGGTAGGTGGCGTACGCAAGCGCCGGGCCGGTGTCTTTGCCCGCCGGTTCGACTATCACCTCGGCGTCCGGCGCGCGTTCGCGCACCTCGTCGGCGTACCCCTCGCAGGTGGAGACGACAACCTCGTCGGCCACCTCGCGGGCGCGGGCTATCGTCCGCGCGAGGAGCGACTCCTCGCCGAACAGCGAGAGAAACTGCTTGGGACGGTCGGACCGACTCGCGGGGTAGAGGCGCGACCCGGTGCCGCCGGCGAGAACGAGGGCGACGACGGGGCGGTCCGGATTCGAGTCCGTTTCGGGGGAGTCGTCCGCCCCCATCACCACGTCTCCACGACGCCGGTTCGCACGTCCTCCGCGCACCCGACGCAGTCGGGGTGCCCCGCCTCGAAGCAGTCCGGACGCCCCTCTCCGTCCACGGCGACGGCGCGGCGTTCCGCGTAGCGACGGCAGACGATTTTCGCGCGGCCCTCGTCGTCCCGCGGGAGGTCGAACCCGCCGTCGGCGTCGGTCCGCCCCTCGTCGTACTCTCGCTTCGCGCGGGCGTACTGTCGCCCGGCGGCGCGGAACTTCTCGCGGATGAACCGTTCGAGGCGGTCGTCCATCGGTATCGGCGGTTGGGACCCCCGAGCGTATATGTCCGTTGGTGACCCCCGCGAGCGCGAGAACGCGCTCCTCTAGATGCCGTCGTACGCGCGTCTGACGCCCCGTAGACGCCGATTACAGTTTCGGGACGCACGTAACCTTATTAACCATCGGGAGCCAACCTACGTACGCCTCCCAATGGAAACCAAGGTGGAGGCGAGTGAAACCATGTCAGACCTGCGAACCCACGCAGCGGAGATTGCAGAGCAGTTTTCAGACCACTTAGACGTAGACGAAGACGACGTCGAGGAGCGACTGCAGAACCTCGTCGACGAGTACCGGGTGCCCGTCGACGAGGCGCGTCGCTCCGTCGTCAACAGCTACCTCGACGAGGCGGGCCTCGAACGCGACGAGCTCGGCCGCGGCGGGTCCGAGGAGACCCTGCTCGCGGACATCGACGAGGACGAACAGTGGGTCGACGTGACCGCGAAGGTCGTCGACCTCTGGGAACCCCGAAGCGACTCCATCTCGCAGGTGGGGTTGCTGGGCGACGAGTCGGGTACCCTCAAGTTCGTCTCGTTTACGACCTCGGAGCTTCCCGAACTCGACGAGGGGTCGGTCTACCACCTCGGTAACGTCGTCACCGACGAGTATCAGGGGAACTTCTCCGTGAAGCTCAACCGGACGACCAGCATCGAGGAACTCGACGAGGACATCGAAGTCGGCGACGACGACGTGACCGTCGAGGGCGCACTCGTGGACATCCAGTCCGGGAGCGGCCTCATCAAGCGGTGCCCCGAGGAGGGATGTACGCGCGTCCTCCAGAACGGGCGGTGCAACGAACACGGAAACGTCGAAGGCGAGTTCGACCTCAGAATCAAGGGCGTCTTAGACGACGGCCGAGAGGTCCACGACATCATCTTCAACAAGGAGATGACCGAGGAACTCACCGGCATCAGCCTCGAAGAGGCCAAACAGATGGCGATGGACGCGTTGGACACGACCATCGTCGTCGACGAGATGCGCGACGACCTCGTCGGCGTGTACTACCGGGTGACCGGACCGACGTTCGGACGGTACGTGCTCGCAGACGAGACCGAACGCCTGACCGGACCGGCGGACGCCGAATCGGTCCTCATCAAAGCGAGGTCGATATAAATGAGTTCCAACGAAGTTCCCTCCCGAGAAGTCGCTCGGCGCGTGTTCGCCGAGGAGTTCAACGATTCGAGTTTCACGTTCAAAGAGTCCGACGACGAACGCGCCCCCGTCTACCTGCTTCTCCCCTCCGGGGAGAAGGCGAACCGCGTGTTCCTCGTCGGGACGCTGACGGAGAAAGAGGACGTCGGCGAGGACAACGAGTACTGGCGGGGCCGCATCGTCGACCCCACCGGGACGTTCTTCGTCTACGCCGGGCAGTACCAGCCCGAGGCCGCGAGCGCGCTTCGCGACCTCGAACCGCCCGCGTACGTCTCCGTCGTCGGCAAGCCGCGGACGTACGAGACCGACGACGGAAGCGTGAACGTCTCCGTCCGCCCCGAGTCCATCTCCGTGGTTGACGCGGCGACGCGCGACCGGTGGGTAGTCGAGACGGCCGAGCGAACGCTCGAACGCATCGAGACGTTCGACGAGGAAGGCAACGAGTACGCGCGGATGGCCCGCGAGGAGTACGACCTGCCGACCGACCGCTACAAGCAGGCGGCCGTCTCCGCGCTCGAAAGTCTCGAAGAGACCGACGGCGACGAACTCGCCGACGACGCGGGGACCGACGCAGACGCGGCGTCCGAGTCCGAATCGGAGTCAGACCTCGAACCCGAGTCGGACGCCGAAGCGGAACTGTAAGGCTCCCCGCCCCGCGGGCGCACATCCCTTCGACGCTTTTTCGACGTTCTTTCGCGTCTCCGACGGAATATCCGCTCGTCTGACAAAGCATTAAGTACGTTGAAGCGACAATCTCGGCACACCATGGGCAACAAGAACAAGACGATCTCGTTCCGCGTCAACGAGGACGCGTTCGAGACGCTCAGGGAAATCGCCGAGGAGCGGGACATCTCTCTTTCCGCCGTCTTCCGTGACTACGTGGATACGCTCGTTGCCCACGACGGTCAGGTGCAGGTGGTTCCCGAACACGAACTCGAAGAGATGCAGAGCGGCGACGACGAGGAGTCGTTCCCCCCGACGGTGGAGGTGCCGAAGAGCTTCATCCGCGAGCACGAACGCCTCGAACTGGAAGCCGACCACCTGCGGGAGCAACTCGAAGAGCACAAGCGCTACGTGAACTACCTGCGCGAGCAACTCGAAGACGACGAGGAGGAGGTCATCCAACTCGAAGACTTAGACGCCGGCGAGACGGACGAACCGTCGTTCCGCCTCGGCTAACGTCCGGAACCGACGACGCGGCCACCCGACGACGCCGGAACGAGAGACTTAGCCCGACAGCGCCTTTTTGGCTTCGTGCGCCTTCCGTTCCATCTCTTCGTTTCCTTCGACGCTCGCGAGCGTTTCGACCGCTTCGAGCCGTCGGACCGCGCTGTCGAGGAAGGAGAGCACGTCGCCGGGGTAGGCGTACAGCATGTAGTCGTCGCTCATCACGTCCACGATGGCGTCCGGGGGGAGACCCTGCGCGCGGAGTTCGAGCAGGTACTTGATGAACTGACGCTCGGGGTAGCCCGTGTACAGGTCGTCGGGGTCCTCCGGGTCGAGGAAGTCCTCCGCGAAGTCGAGTAGCCTGTCGCGCGTCGCGCCGTCGAGCTTCGAGAGGCCCTCGCCGGAGTAGAGCACGTCCATCGTCGCTCCCTTGAACGCCCCTTTCGGGATGTTCACGTCGAGTTGCGACGATATCTGCCGGTGGTTCTTGAGGTATATCTTGTCCGTGATGGCCACGGTTGGGGAGACGTAGGGCGTTGGCGGCCAAAAGCGTCCCGATGGGGCGTGCGACCGGCGAAGTCGCGCCCTCGAACTCCGGGGCCGCCCTCGTCCGAGATGCGGCGCTCGAATCGGACGGTCGTAGGGTTCGACCGGCGCGCAATCCTACAGCGTTTATCACCCACCGACGCGGAGTGAAACGCATGGTCGACCGCCTCGACGAAGTCGACAAGCGAATCCTCTATCACCTCGTTCGCGACGCTCGGAACACGTCCGCGCCGATGATCGCAGACGAGGTGAACGTCTCCGCCGGGACGATTCGGAACCGAATCAAACAACTGGAGACCGACGGGGTGCTCCGGGGGTATCACGCGCACATCGACTACGGGCACGCGGAGGGCCGACTGACGAACCTCCTCGTCGGGACGGCGAGCATCGACGAGCGGGAACGACTCGCGAGGCAGATAGCCGAAGTCCCGGGCGTCGTCAACGTCCGGCAGCTCATGTGCGGGACCGGGAACATCCACGTGACGACCGTCGGCGAGGACGCACAGGAACTGTCCCGCGTCACTCGGGACGTCTCGGAGATGGGACTCGACATCGAGGACGAACACCTCCTCCAACACGAGGAACACCGCCCGTACCACGCGTTCGGCCCGGAGGGGCGGCGCGACGCCCAGTCCATCGCCGACTTCATGTCGCTGTCCGGCGGGGCGGAGGTGGTCGAGGTGAGCGTCGCACCGGACGCCAAAATCGACGGCATGACGCTCAGCGAGGCGAACGAGCGGGGACTCATCGCCTCGGAGGTGCTCGTCGTCTCCGTGGAACGCGACGAGCGCATTCTCACCCCGAAGGGGAACACCGAAATCCGCGCCGACGACCTCGTGACGCTCTTCGCGCGCGGCGGCCTCTCGGAGGAGACGGTCGGCGCGTTCAGCGGCGACTAACCGCTCTCGTCTCCGCTCGCTTTGTGGAGCGTGTAGCCCACGAAGACGGCGATGTACCCGGCGGCGATGACCGTCGTGACCTCCCTCCGACCGACGAGGGCGAGCGCACAGAGGAGAATCGGCCCCGCGAGGAGCAACCCGTCGAACACCCTATCGTCGGCACCCGCTTCGAGCACCGGACCGAGGACGGGCGCGTCGTCGATACTCATCGGTAGGCACCTCCCCGTTCGAGGAGCGCTTTGAGGAGGACGAGAACCGGGATTATCTCCAGTCGCCCGATCCACATGTTGAACAGGAACATCACCTTCGCCGCCGTCGGCATCGACGCGCCGGTGATGCCGGAGGAGAGGCCGACGTTCCCCTGGGCGGACGCGACTTCGAAGACGACGTTCTCGAGCGTGAACTCGCCCGCCGGAAGGACCGTGAGGAGGACGAAGATACCGACGGCGAGGAAGACGACCCAGAGGAACGCGATGATGGCCGCCTCCTCGAACTCCCGCGTCGCTTCCTGTTCGGTGAGTCGCCGGTCGTTGAGCTCGAAGTACCGGACCGCCGCGTCGGGGTAGAACGCGTCGCCGATTCTGAACGCGGTCCCCTTCACCAACGTCAGCGCCCGAACGAGTTTGATGCCGCCGACGGTCGACCCGGCGGCCGCGCCGACGACCATCCCGAGCGACACCGTCAACTGCGCCTCGGGCGACCACCTCGTCCCGAGCGACTCGGCCGTCTGGAACCCCGTACACGACGCCGCCGAGACGAACTGAAAGAGGCCGTAGCGAACCGCCTCGAACGGCGACCCGTACGTTCCGTTGAAGAGCAACATCGACACCAGCGCGAGGGTACCCAGTCCGAAGAACCCGAACACCCACCGCGTCTGCATGTCCGAATAGAGGTTCTTCAGGTCGCCGCGGAGCATCAGGTAGTGAACCGGGAACGCGATGCTCCCGAGAATCATCACGGGGACGAGCGCGAAGTCGATGACCGCGCTGTCGTACGTGGCGATGCTGTCGTCCGTTATCGAGAACCCGCCCGTCGCGAGTCCGGTCATGGCGTGGTTGATAGCGTCCCAAAGCGGCATCCCGGCCAACCAGAGGACGAATATCGAGACGAACGTGAAGAGGAGGAATATCCACCAGATGGTCCGGACCGTCGAGACGATGCTCGGGTGAATCTTCTCGGACCGCGCCTCCGACTCGTACAGGGTGAGCGACCCGCTTCCGGGCCGCGAGAGGATGGCCGTCGTGAGGACGATGACGCCCACGCCGCCGACCCACTCGATGAACGACCGCCACCACTGCAGCGTCGCCGGAAGCGCGCTCTCGTCGTCGGTCATCGTCAGGCCCGTGCCCGTGAACCCGCTCATCGACTCGAAGAACGCGTTTATCGGGTTCCGGAACGCGTCGATGGTGCTCGCCGCGCGGCCCGTCATCTCGGGCGCGCCCACGAACGCGGGGTCGAGGTGAATCGTCCACGCGACGAGGAGGAACGGCAGCGACCCGAACAGTGCGACGAAGAACCACCCGGAGGCGGCGATCATCATCCCGTGCAGTTTCCCCGGGTTGGGCGCGTCGGAGAAGTACCTCGCGAGGGCGACTCCGAGGAGGAACGGAATCGCCCCGGCGACGAGAAGCGACGGGACGGCCCAGAACTCCCCCCATACGAGAGGGACGGCTACCGACACCAACATCATGACTGCGAGTGCCTGTAGCATCCGTCCGACGTCTCGTGCGACCGTTCGGGCGGCGGTCGTCATCGGTCGTCGGTCTGCCGGTTCCGTCTGGCGGCCCCCGCGTGGTCCTCGTAGTGCCCGAAGATGTCGGTGACGTCGGGCGTCGCCCCCCGTCCGGAGTAGACGGTCAGGAGGTCACCCTCGCGCATCTCCGTGCTCCCCCGCGGCGTTATCGGACCGTCCGCCTCGCTTCGTTCGATCGCGACGACGAGTATATCGTCGGGGAGGAGTCCCGCGTCCGCCGCCTCGTCGAGTCGCTTCCCCGCGACCGGCGCGGACTCCGCGACACGGATTTCGAACACTTCCGCCTCCTCGCCGACGCGCATGTAGTCGACGATGGAGGGGCGTTTCACCGCGTAGTAGAGGTACTCGGCGATGAGGCGTTGGGGGTTCTCCATCGTGTTCACGCCGATCTGCTCGAAGAGCGGCATGTGTTCGTGGTTGTGGACGACCGAAACCACGTCGGGAATCTCCAACTCCTTCGCGAGGAGCGAGATCATCACGTTCGTGGCGTCCTCGTCGGTCGTCGAGATTATCGCGTCCGCCCGCCGAGCACCGGCGTCTAAGAGCGTGTCTTTGACCGTCGCGTCGTCGTTGAGAACGAGGCAGTCGAACTCGCCCGCGATGGCCTCCGCCTTCGCACCGTCTTTCTCGATTACGACCACCTCGTTCCCCGACGTAGTGGCGATATCTATGAGGGGTGTTCCGATGTTCCCTCCGCCGACGACGATGATATACATGGAGGGCCATTATCGAACCCACATTGAAAGCGTATCGATTTGTGCATCGATAAATTAGAGCCGCACATAATTGTGCGACGAGAAGAACCATAGGAGACGTTAAGTATGAGGATACCATCCGGAGCAACATGGGAGACGAGTCCGGAGTGCGGGACGATTGGTCCCTTCCAGATGGCCTCGTGGCGGAACTCGAAGGCCTCCAACTACACCAACTTCGGGAGGTGGTCCACTACGCACAAGGCCGGATACGGGAGTTACAAGCGCCGCTTTCGGACAAGATAGAGGCCGCACCCGGAGAGGAGATTCTCGCTACCGAAGAGCGACCGGAGTACACCGAGGTGATAAAGAGCGAACCGTGCGGCGAGGAGTGTTCGGACTGCCCCCACGGACCCTACTTGTACCACGTGTACGAGGAGGTCAAACCGGACGGGCGCACCTCGCTTCACTGGGTGTTCCTCGGCCGAGTGTTCAGTCGGCACGACTAGGACTCGGTCCGCGAGAGGACGTTCGGTCGTATCGCGAATCGGTACGAACTCGACGGGAAACGCCCTCCTTCCGTCCGAAACCGAGTGTGCGACCGGCAAACACGCCGACGCGGAGTCGTAACGTATTTGAATCGCACCGGGCTATCCGTAGGTGCGTGTCCGGGTTAGGGTAGTGGACTATCCTTCAGCCTTGTGGAGGCTGAGACGCGGGTTCAATTCTCGCACCCGGACCTTCTCTCCGAGCGTTACTCCCTACGAGCGTTCGCTCCGTCAGGAGCGACGCGAGTAGACGACGTACGCGACGGAGAAGTCGTACGAGAGAATTGAATCAGGGAGCGAACGCAGTGAGCGACCGGGGTTCAATTCTCGCGCCCGGACCGTTTCCGACGAACGAGGTGAGGAGTGAAAAGTCCGGACGGAGAGATTGAACCACGCGAGACGAGCGAAACGAGTCTCGCACCGGGTTCAGTTCCCGCACCCGAACGACCGCGGCGAAAAGAACTGCACCGCCGACGGCGACCCGCCTCAGTCTATCTCTATCTCTATCGCGTCGGCGTCCTCGTCGCCCTCGCCGCCCGGGGGTTCCGCGAGGTCCTCTAACGCCATCTTGAGGTTCCACTGGTTCGCCTTCCAGACGGAGTCGAAGATGCTCCCGAGGATGGGAACCGACCCGCCCACGGCGTCGATGGTGATGGTGGCGAGCATCTTCAGAAGCGTCGTGAAGGAGACGCCCAAGCGGGCGGATTCGAGGACGATGTACAGCGAGAACCCCGCGCTGACCACGTCGCCGGCGACGGGGAGAGCGCCGAGGACGGGGTCGATACCGATGCGGAAGTCCGTGCCCGGAACGGGAATCGAGTCGTCGAAGAGGCGCGCGACCGTCCGCATCCGGCGGATGGCGGACTCGTCCACCGTCGGCGGCAGTTCGCCCTCGAAGTCGATGTCGAACTCTGAGCGGAAGTCTCGTGTCGAGGAGTCGTCCATACCACTCCTTGTGTCCGAATGTAGATAAACACGACGGCGACGAAGACGGCGTGAGAGCCCTCGACGCTCCCGTCTATAGCGATATACCGTGTTTACATATCATGCAAGAGTCCTATTTTGGATGCGGCGGTGGCGGCCGCCGGAGACGGAGTTAACCGTCCGCGGTTCCAGCCGAACGCATGGACGTTGCGGTTCTCACCGTGGGTAACGAACTCCTCGCGGGAGACATCGAAAACACGAACGCGACGTGGTTAGCCAAGGAACTGTCGAGTCGAGGCGCGGAGGTGGGTCGCATCCTCGTCGTCCCCGACGAGGAGTCCGTCATCGCGGAGACGGTTCGGGAGTGGTCGGCGGCGTTCGACGCCGTCCTCGTCACCGGGGGACTCGGCGGGACAGTCGACGACGTGACGATGGAGGGCGTCGCCGCCGGGTTGGACCGCGAACTCGCGGTCGACCCCGTCGCGAAGGCGGACGTCGAAGCGACGATAGCGAGCATCCTCGAACGGCGGCCGGACATCGACTTCGAGTTGAAACCCGAGTGGTACGCGTCGATGCCGGCGGGCGCGACGCCGATACCGAACCCCGAGGGTCTCGCGCCGGGGTGCGTCGCGGAGAACGTGTACGTCCTCCCCGGAATCCCCGAGGAGATGCGGGCGGTGTTCGGGAACGTCGCCGACGAGTTCGGCGGCGACGTGGCGACGCGGACGCTGTACACCCCGGAACCGGAGGGGGCGGCCGCCGAACCCCTCGCGACGGTCGGCGACCGATTCGGCGTCCGCGTCGGCTGTTATCCGAGCAGGGCCGGACACCGAACGCGTATCAAACTCACCGCGAACGACGAGGAGACGCTCTCGGAGGCGGCGTCGTGGCTGATTGCCAACGCCGGCATCGAGATAACGGAGGAGACCGAGGAGAGAGCGGAGTAGCGACCGAGGGCGGGCGAATCAGCGCGCTTCGACCACGTCGGTCGGGTCGCGCGACCGGATGCTCGGGAGCGACCCCCGCGATTGGATGATGTTGAACGCGGTGACGAGGTCCGACCGGGAGATGAGGCCGACGAGTTCGCCCTCGTCGTTCACGACGGGGAGGCGGCCGACGTCGCGTTCCTGCATGGTTCCGATGGCGTCCATCGCGTCCGCGTCGGGACTGATGGTCTGGAGGTCGTTCGACATCACGTCCTCGACGCGGTAGGCGTCGCGTTCGACTTCGTTGACCGTGCGCGCGTCGTTGAGCGTCACCATGCCGACGAGGCGGCCGTTTCGCATCACCGGATAGCCCGTGTGCCGTTCGGTGAACATCCGGTCCATCAGTTCCGCGACGCTGGCGCGTTCGTCGATGGTGTCGAGTCGTTCGCGGGGCGTCATGATGTCGCGGACGGCGACGTCCTGGAACGCCGCCTTCATCACGGTCTGTTGCGCCTCCGAGGAGGCGCCGATGTAGATGAAGAACGCGAGGGCGACCAGAAACAGGTTCGAGAACAGGCCGACGATGCCGAGAACGAACGCGAACACCTTGCCGACTTCCGCTGCAATCTGCGTGGCTCTGGCGTGCGGGCGCGTCCGGGCCAGGAGGGCGCGGAGGACGCGTCCGCCGTCCATCGGAAAGCCCGGGAGCATGTTGAACACCGCGAGTAGGACGTTCGTCAACGCGAGGTAGCCGAGGACGAACCGCGCCGACGGAATCGCGTCGGGGACGCCGAGGAAGGCGGCGTACGAGGCGACGCCGAGAAGGACGCTCACTATCGGTCCGGCGACGGCGATAGCGAGTTCCTGCTTCCAGTCCTCGGGCATCTCCGCGAAACTGGCGACGCCGCCGAACAACCAGAGCGTGATGGAGTCAATCTCGTAGCCGTAGTGCATCGCGACGAGCGAGTGGCCGAACTCGTGGAGGAGGACGCAGGCGAAAAGCCCCAACGCCGCCGCCGTGCCGAGAATCCACGGCGTCGTCCCGGCGGTGAGTCCGGCGGCGTCGATACCAACCCCGAACACCCCGTTTATCGCCCCGACGAGCTGCTCCACGTCCGACCCGATGAGCCACGCGAAAAGCGGGAGGACGAGGAGGAACGTGACGTCGAGTTTGATGGGGATGCCGAACACGCTCCCGATCCGGATTCCACGCATACCCGGATGTAGTCGCGGACGCCTCTTAAGTCCAGTCGCGCAACAGGTCGCTTCCGCTGTCCGTCGAGCATCTCGGTCGCCGGTGGTAACGCTTAGGCCGCCGGTGCGAGAACGACGAGGTATGAGCGACGCAGACTCGACGCCCGACGCCGACGGCACGTCGGACGCCGACCCGGTCGTGAAGCGAGCCTCCGAGGTGACCTACGAGGAGGTGGACGCCGCCGAGGGGATGTCGAAGGGCGTCTTGCTGGACGACTCCGACGGCGCGCCGAACTTCGCCGTGCGACGGTTCGTCCTCGAACCCGGCGCGTCCGTCCCGAAGCACACGAACGAGGTGGAACACGAACAGTACGTCCTCTCCGGGCGGTACACCGTCGGCATCGAGGGCGAGGAGTACGAGGTGGCGGCGGGCGACTCGCTTCTCATCCCGTCGGGCGCGGTGCACTGGTACCGAAACGACGCCGAGGAGGAGGGGTCGTTCCTCTGTGCGGTGCCGAACGGAGACGACAGCATCGAACTCGTCGAGGAGTGACCGCGTTCGCGTCTTGGCGCGAGCGTCCGTCGTTTGGGTCGAGGTAACACACGTCGATAGATAGACGAATCGCTGAAATACCCCGTCCACGTACGACGAATCGTGTCTCAACAGGTCGGACGCGTCGACACGCTGTTTCTCCACCAGACCGGCGAGAACTACCTCGTCGTCGTCGAACGCGACGGAGAACGCGTGTTCCGCGCCGTGCTCGAACTGAAGGAGACGAACGCCGGTCCCCGACCCGCGAAGTTCCGCGTCAAGCGCGGGTCCAGCGACGACCCCCGGGACCCGAGTCAGTTCGTCGAACTCGCCCGTCGAGCGTCCCGCATCCGCATCTCCCAGCAGACGGCACCCAGCGCCCGCGAGGAGTTGAAGGAGATGCTCGACGGCTACCAGTTGGAGGCGGTGGCGGTCAGGACGTGCCGATACTGCGCCTCGAGCGGTCGCTACTCGCCCATCACCGAGGAGACGGCAATCAAGGCCGACCGCGACCACATCTGTCCGGACTGCGCGAAGCGCGAACTCGAACGCGAACTCGACTTCTCCGGGGCGGGGTCGCTCACCGGCGCGGCGCAGGACCGCCTCGAAGACCTCCTCTTGGAGACGAAGGACTTAGACCGCATCGAGAACCTGCTGAAGGGCGGGTTAGACCCCGACCTGACGCGCTTCGACACTGTGAGTGCGACGACGGACGACATCGACTTGGTGTCGACGTCCACGCTCGACCTGCACCCGAAACTCCAGAACCTCACCGAGGACCGCTTCGACACCCTGCTGCCGGTGCAGTCGCTCTCCGTCGACAACGGCCTCTTCGAGGGCCGCGACCAACTCGTCGTGAGTGCGACGGCGACGGGGAAGACGCTCGTCGGCGAACTCGCGGGGATAGACAGGGCGCTGAAGGGCGAGGGGAAACTGCTCTTTCTCGTCCCCCTCGTCGCCCTCGCGAACCAGAAGCACGAGGACTTCGAGGACCGGTACGGCGACCTCGTGGACGTGACCATCCGCGTCGGGGCCTCCCGCATCAACGACGACGGCAACCGCTTCGACCCCGGCGCGGACGTCATCGTCGGCACCTACGAGGGCATCGACCACGCCCTCCGGACGGGCAAGGACCTCGGCGACATCGGCACCGTCGTCATCGACGAGGTGCACACGCTGAAAGAGGGCGAACGCGGTCACCGCCTCGACGGGATGATATCCCGGCTCAAATACTACTGCGAGAACCGCGCGAAACGCCGCGACAGTTACGGCGGCGCGCAGTGGGTGTATCTCTCCGCGACGGTCGGGAACCCGGAGGTGTTGGCCCGGAGCCTCGAAGCGACGCTCATCGAGTTCGAGGAGCGTCCGGTGCCGATAGAGCGGCACGTCACGTTCGCCGACGGCAGGGAGAAGCCCGAGATAGCGGACAAACTCGTCAAGCGTGAGTTCGACACGAAGTCCTCGAAGGGCTACCGCGGCCAGACCATCATCTTCACCAACTCCCGGCGGCGGTGCCACGAAATCTCCAGAAAACTGCAGTACTCCTCCGCGCCGTACCACGCCGGCCTCGACTACGGCCAGCGGAAGCGAGTCGAACGCCAGTTCGGCGATCAGGACTTGGCGGCCGTCGTCACGACGGCGGCACTCGCCGCCGGTGTGGACTTCCCCGCCTCGCAGGTGGTGTTCGACTCGCTGGCGATGGGCATCGAGTGGCTCTCCGTCCAGGAGTTCGAGCAGATGCTCGGCCGGGCCGGCCGCCCCGACTACCACGACAAGGGGAAGGTGTACGTCCTCGTCGAACCGGACTGCGTCTACCACAACACGATGGAGATGACCGAAGACGAGGTGGCGTTCAAACTGCTGAAAGGCGAGATGGAGGACGTGATGACCGTCTACGACGAGTCCGCCGCCGCCGAGGAGACGCTTGCGAACATCATCGTCGCCGGGAAGCGAGCCAAACGACTCAACGACCGGATGCTCGGCGACGTGCCGACGAAACACGCCGTCGGCAAACTGCTGGAGTGGGACTTCATCGACGGTTTCGAACCGACGCCGTTGGGGCGGGCGGTGGCCCGGCACTTCCTCTCGCCGACGGACGCGTTCCGCATCCTCGACAACATCCGAAACGGCGTCGAACCGTACGACATCGTCGCCGACATGGAACTGGCCGACGAGGAGCGGTAAGCGCCGACGACTAGCCGGCGAGAGACGCGGACTCCCGATGATTTTTCAGCGGACGGTGCGTCCCTGTGCGCGTGGTCTCGATAGCTCCGGGCGTTCTGGTCGTCTTCGCCGTCGTCGTCGTCGCTCTGGTGTTGTTCGTGACGGAGCCCGTCCCCGTCGACATCACCGCCATCGGGGTGATGATGGCGCTGATGCTCGTGCAACCGTTCTCGCAGGTGCTCGTCGGGAGCGTCCTCGCGGAACCCATCGTCTTCTTCGAGGACTACCCGGCGGACGCCCTATCGGGCTTTTCGAGCACCGCGACGCTGACCGTCCTCGCCATGTTCGTCCTGAGCGACGGCGTCCAGCGGACGGGCGTCATCCAACTCGTCAGCGCGAAGATATCCCCGTTCACCGAGGATAGCCTCTTCCGGCAGTTGGGCGCGACCATCGGCGTCGTGGGACCGATATCCGGATTCATCAACAACACCGCCGCCGTCGCCATCCTGCTTCCGATGGTGACCGACCTCGCGGAACGCGGCGGCACGTCGCCGTCGAAACTGCTGCTTCCGCTCTCCTACGCCTCGATGTTCGGCGGGATGCTCACGCTCATCGGCACCTCGACGAACATCCTCGCCTCCGAACTGTCGGGTCGCCTCATCGGGCGGACGTTCACGATGTTCGAGTTCACCGCCCTCGGCGCACTCGTCTCCGTCGTCGGCGCGGCGTACCTGCTGACGATCGGGCAGTGGCTCACACCCGAGCGAATCAAGCCCCGAGCGGACCTGACCGAGGAGTTCGAGATGGCGGAGTACCTCACCGAAGTCGTCGTCCGCGAGGACTCGCCGCTGGTCGGCCAACAGGTCCAGCGCGCCCTCGTGGAGACGGAGTTCGACGTGGACCTCATCCAACTCATCCGCGAGGGCGAGGTGTTCCTCGAACCCCTCGGCCCGAAGGAGATACACGCGGGCGACGTGTTCGCCCTCCGGACGGACCGCGACACGCTCATCGAACTACTGGACGTCGAAGGGTTGGACCTCGTCCCCAACGTCACCGTAGACGAAGAGGAACTCGAAGCGGGCGAGGAGGGACAGAACCTCGTGGAAGTCGTCGTCGCGCCGGGGTCGTTCCTCGTCGGCGAATCGCTCGTCTCCGCGGGGTTCCGTCAGCGCTACGACGCCACCGTCCTCGCCCTCCGTCGGGGCGGGGAGACTATCCACCGGCGGATGGACAACATCCCCCTCCGCGTCGGCGACACCCTCCTCGTGCAGGCGACGACGAACAGCATCGAACGCCTCGACGTGAACCGGAACTTCATCGTCGCTCAAGAGATAGAGCGCAGCGACTACCGCGAGGAGAAGATACCCGTCGCGGTGGGCATCGTCGCCGCCGTCGTCGCCGTCGCCGCCCTCGATATCCTCCCCATCGTCGTCTCCGCACTCGCCGGGGCACTCGCGATGATAGCGACGCGGTGTCTGCGCCCCACCGAACTGTACGACGCCGTCCAGTGGGACATCGTGTTCCTCCTGGCGGGCGTCATCCCCCTCGGCATCGCCATGGAGACGTCCGGCGCGGCGGCGCTTCTCGCGGAGTTCGTCGTTCGGACGGGCGACGTGCTCCCGATGATAGGCGTGCTGGCGGTGTTCTACCTCGTCACCGCCCTGTTGACGAACCTCATCTCGAACAACGCCAGCGTCGTCCTCATGATACCCGTCGCCGTCGAGGCGGCGCAGACGCTCGGGTCGAACGCATTCTCCTTCATCCTCGCGGTGACGTTCGCCGCCTCGACGGCGTTCATGACGCCCGTCGGCTACCAGACGAACCTCTTCGTCTACGGCCCCGGCGGCTACCGCTTCACCGACTACCTCCGCGTCGGCGGCCCGTTACAGCTCATCTTCGCCGTCGTCACGACGGCCGGTATCGCCGCATTCTGGGGGCTGTGACAGCGTCTCTCGTCCGATTCGGGCGAACGAAACGCTTTACACCGGGACGGACAGAAGGGTGTACGAGGGACCGTGGGTTAGCCTGGTATACTTCGGGCCTTGGGTGCCCGTGACCCCGGTTCAAATCCGGGCGGTCCCACTCTTGTGCGAGGAACGGACGTGAGGAGCCAGAAACGAACAGCGGCCGGTTTGAACCAGCGAGCAAATCTCCGATTTGCGAGTGAGGTTCAAATCCGGGCGGCCACCATCTCCCAAAGCAAACAGAGGACACGAGAGACCAAATCGCAGTCTCTCGGGCTCCCTCCGGTATTCCGAATCGCGCCAGGTATTATCTATATACTGAAATAATGTTCGGCCCGCACGTACATAGAGAACCCAAAACGGCCGTAATCCATTCATAGGGTGACGCTAGAGAAACAATCCATGATTGATAGGTTCGCGCGCTTGGCGACCATTCTCGGCGTCCACCCCCTCGCGGCGCGGGGGTACGGACTCGCCAAGGGCGTAGAGTACCGCCTCCACGGCGGGACGTACCCCGTCGAAGTCGGCGGCGCCGCAGCGGAGTTCCACATCCCGACGCGAAACGAGTTCTCCGACTTCGATACGCTCGAAGAACGGCCGGTTCTCGAAGCACTCCTCGGCGAACTCCGCTCGGACGACGTGTTCTACGACGTGGGCGCGAACGTGGGGTTGTACGCGTGTCTGGCCGCCGACGTGGTCGAACCCCCCGTCTTCGCCTTCGAACCCCACCCCGAGAACGCCGACCGGTTGGCGCAGAACGTCGCCACTAACGGCGCGAACGTCTCGCTGTACCGGTGCGCACTCGCCGGCGAGGAGGGGGCGGCCGAGTTGGCACTCGCGTTGGACGAGGTGGGCTCTGCGGGGCACAGTCTCGTCGGCACGCCCGGAAAGTCCGGGTACGGACGAGTCGAAGTGCGGCGGCGACGCGGCGACGAACTCGTCGAGTCGGAGGGACTGCCGAAACCGACGGCGCTGAAAATCGACGTGGAGGGGGCGGAACTCGAGGTTCTCGACGGATTGGCGGAGACGCTTTCGCGCCCCTCGTGCCGCCTCGTCTACTGCGAAGTCCACCCCGAACACCTCCGGATGGCCGGGTCGTCGGTGGCCGACGTTCGGAACAGATTGGAGGCGTTCGGGTTCGCCGTCGAAGACCGATCGATTCGGTCCGAGCAACCGTTCCTCCGGGCCGAGAAGTGACGGCCGTACGTTCATAACCCATCGCGGGGCCACACCCCGCGTGTCACCCGAGTCGATTCCGTTCTCTCACCTCGCCCGCGCGGCGTACTGCCCCCGACAACTGTACTACGCCGAGAAGTACGACGACCACGAACCGCCCGCCGAAGTCGAAGCGGTCCGGGAACTCGCGTTCCGGTACCGCGAACTCCGCGAGGCGCGCGCGGACGAACTCGACGCTCTCCCCGTCGACGCCTCGCCCGCCTCCTACCGCGAGAATCTGGAGACGCTGGCCGCCCGCGACGACTGGGCGGAACTCGCCGACCCGACGACGCGGGACGCGTTCCTCTCGGGGCGGGACTGCCACGGCGTCGCACACAAACTCCTCGACGTCGGGGACGGCCCGCCGGTACCGACCGTCGTCTCGCCGGGGACGCCGCCGGAGAACGGCGTCTGGACGCCCCAACGCGTCCGCGCGGTGGCGGCGGCGAAGGCGCTTGCGTGGGAGCGGGAGCGGGAGATTCCGCGCGCACTCGTGGAGTACCCCGCCCACGGCGTCGTGCGGACGGTTCGGCTCACGACCCGAAACAAGGGCGCGTACCGCCGAACGCTGTGGACCGTCCGTTCGACCGAAGGGGTCCCCTCGCGCGTGGAGAACAGAGAGAAGTGCCGCGAGTGCGCGTACCGAACCCGGTGCGGAACGAAGACCCGGTCGCTGAAGACGATGCTGGGGTTGTGAACCGTCTCGCTACTCCCGTTCGTCCTCGTGGTCGGCCAGCCACGCCTCCACCTCGTCGGCTAACGCGGCGCGTCGGTGGACGACGCCCCGTCCGGGGTCGACGACGGTGCTCGGGAGTCGTTCGTCCTCGCCTTCGTCGGGGGCGAGTTCGCCGATATCTACGATTGCGGCGACGGCCGCCCGCAGTTCGTCGGCCAACTGGTCGGGGTGGGTGACGCTCGGTTCGCCGCTTACGTTCGCACTCGTCGCCGTCACCGGCGTCGGCGCGGCGCGGGAAAGGAGTTCGAGGGCGACGGCGTGGTCCGGGACGCGGACGCCGACCCGGTCGCCGCCCGCCGTGAGTTCGTCCGGCAGTTCGTCGCCGCGTTCGACCACGACGGTGACGGGGCCGGGGAGGAACTCGCGCATGAATCGCTCCTCGAACGGCGTCGCAGAGACGTATCTCAGCGCCGCATCGACGTCCGGGACGGCCATCGAGAGCGGTTTCTCGCGCGGGCGGTCCTTCGCCTCGAAGGCGCGTTCGACCGCCTCGGCGTCCGTCGCGTCCGCGCCGAGGCCGTACACCGTCTCCGTCGGGTAGACGACGAGTCCCCCGTCGCGGACGGCGGCGGCGGCGGCGTCGAGTTCATCGTCGGTAGCCGTGGTGTCGTCCGTAGGCGGCATGGTCGTCCGAGAGGTGGCGGCGGGCGAGAAAAAGCGTGCCGAAGCGGTCAGGCGTGTTCGGCGACGGCGTCTTCGAGTTCGTCGTAGTCGGGGAAGTCCGGCCACTCCGCGGCGATCCACTTGTACTGCACCGTTCGCTCTTCGTCCACGACGAACGCCGCGGGGCGGTGTTCGGTGACGCCGGCCATCCCGTCTAAGTCGTTCTCGATGCCCCACTTCGCGGCGACGTCGGCGTTGGGGTCCGAGAAGAGGCGCGCGTCCACGTCGCGTTGCTCTAAGAACGTCTTGTGCTCGTACGGCGAGGAGATGGAGACGCCGACGGTGGTCAACTGTTCGGGGACCCCCCTGTCGCGGAGTTCGTTCCAGACGTACGTCGAGGGGAACGCGCCGTCGGCGGGGTGGAACACGAGGAGGACCGGTCCCTCCTCCGTCAGTTCGGACAGCGACGCGTCCTGCCAGTACTCGTCGTTGACTAACGGGCGCGTGAAGTCCGGCGCGTCCTCGCCGACGGCGGGGGCGTCCGGTTCGGGAAGTTCGACCACCTCGAAGTCGGGCATCAGGCCGCACCCCCGTCGCCGTACGTCTTTTCGAGGTACTCGACGATGTTCGCCGACTCCGACATCGTGACGCCGGTGTTCTCGTCGATTATCGCGGGGACGGTGCGCTTGCCCGAGATGCGCTTGACCGCGTTGCGGTCCGAGTGCATCGGTTCGACGAACCGAGACTCGTACGGAAGGTCGAGTTCCTGCAGGACCCGAACTACCCGCTCGCAGTAGGGGCACGCCTGCAGGCGATACAGCGTTATCGCCGGGTTGTCGCCTGCCATGGTCGCGTGTACGGACGACGCGTCCCTAAGACCTTCGCTCGCGGGAATCCGCGCCGCGAGCGGCGGTACCCGCCAAAATCGTACGTTCGTGGACTCAAACCGAGGGTAAACCTTAATTCCGGGGCCGGACAAGGGAACGTAGTTGCATGGGTTTGCCGCCGCTATACACATACACCGCCGCCGGGACTACGGTTCCGGGCGGTGCGAGTACGCCCGACGCCCACTCTTTCGTCGGGACCGCATCGGCTACAGCATCGGTGCTCCAATCGGTGCTGCAGTCAGCCCCCATCAACGATACGACCGTCACCGTCGCCGGGGCGGTCGTCATCGTGATACTCATCGGGTTTTCCGGGTTCTTCTCCTCTTCGGAGATAGCGATGTTCTCGCTGGCGAAGCACCGCATCGATTCGCTGGTGGAGGAGGAACTACCCGGCGCGAAGACGGTGCAGAGTCTCAAGTCTAACCCGCACCGACTGCTCGTCACCATCCTCGTCGGGAACAACATCGTCAACATCGCCATGTCCTCCATCGCGACGGCGCTAGTCGGTATCTACTTCGACGCCGGCACCGCGGTTCTCCTCTCGACGTTCGGCATCACGACGCTCGTGTTGCTGTTCGGCGAGAGCGCCCCCAAATCCTACGCGGTCGAGAACACCGAATCGTGGGCCCTCCGAATCGCCCGCCCCCTGAAGTACTGCGAGTACGTCCTCCTCCCCCTCGTCGTCTTCTTCGACTACCTCACCCGCGCGATAAACAAGGTGACCGGCGGTCGGTCGTCCATCGAGACGTCGTACATCACCCGCGACGAGATACAGGGCCTCATCGAGACGGGCGAACGCGAGGGGGTCATAGAGGAGGAGGAACGCGAGATGCTCGACCGCATCTTCCGCTTTAACTCCACCATCGCCAAGGAGGTGATGACGCCGCGTCTCGACATGAACGCCGTCTCGAAGGACGCGACCATCGACGAGGCCATCGAGACGTGCGTGCAGGCGGACCACGAACGGGTCCCCGTCTACGACGGTAACCTCGACAACATCATCGGCATCGTCAACATCCGCGACATGGTCCGCGAGAAGTTCTACGGCGAGGGCGGGGGCGAACTCGCGGACATCGTCCAACCGACGCTCCACGTCCCCGAGTCGAAGAACGTCGACGAACTGCTGACGGAGATTCAGGACAACCGGATGCAGATGGTCATCGTCATCGACGAGTTCGGGACCACCGAGGGCCTCATCACCCTCGAAGACATGGTCGAGGAGATCGTCGGCGACATCCTCGAAGGCGACGAGGAGGAGCCGTTCGAGTTCCTCGACGACCGGACGACGCTGGTCCGCGGCGAGGTCAACATCGACGAGGTCAACGAGGTGCTCGAACTCGACCTGCCGGAGGGCGAGGAGTTCGAGACGCTGGCGGGCTTCATCTTCAACCGCGCGGGCCGTCTGGTCGAGGAGGGCGAGGAGATCGAGTACGACGACGTCACCATCCGCATCGAGCAGGTGGACAACACCCGCATCATGAAGGCTCGAATCACCAAATCGGAGACGCCGCCGGAGGACGAACAGCAGGAGTTAGAGAGCGAACCGTAGCGTCGGCGTTCGAGCGTCTCTTTTAGAGGACCGAACTGACGGCGAGGAACACGCCGTAACTGAGCGCGAACGCGAGGGCGAGCGACCCGACCCACGCCAGAACCGTCTTCAGCATCTTGTCCCGACTGACCCCGCTCCCGCCGGCGGCGTAGCCGCTTCCGATGATGGCGCTGACGATTATCTCGTTGAACGAGACGGGGACGCCGAGCGCGACGGCGGCTTGAGCGATTGCGAAGGAGGGGATCATCGCCGCGATGGAGCGGCGCGGGCCGAGCGAGGAGTAGTCCTGCGCGAGCGCCTTTATCATCCGCGGCGCGCCGGTCCACGACCCCGCGAGGAGCCCGAGTCCGCCGCCGGCGAGGACGACGACGAGCGGAATCGTCACCGCGTCCAAGAGGGGGACGAGCGGTCCGATGGCGAGGCCGACCTGACTCCCGCCGGCGGAGAACGCGACGAGGCCGCCGAGAAAGAGGAGGAAGTGGCGCTGACCCGCGGCCGGTTCCCGCATGTCGAGCGAGACGACGGCCGCGGTGAGGAGCGCGAACAGCAGGGCGATTCCGACCGTCCCGAGGTCGATTCCGGCGACGGTGACGGTCGGGAGGAAACTCGCGGCGTACCCCGCAAGCGACATCCCGCCGGCGTCCGCCGGGCCGAGGAGCGCAAAGCGGATGTTGGCGACGAGGAAGCCGACGATGCCCGCCAGCACGGGGACGGCGACCCGTTCTGACACCGACTCGCTCCGGAGGAGGCGGGCGGTGGCGTAGGCGGTGCCACCGCCGACGAACGGGGTCAGCACCCAGAGGCTCACGATGACCTGATACTTCTCCCACGCGGGCGCGCCCCCGTTGGCCAACCCGACGCCGACGACTGCGCCGGTGACGGTGAACGCCGTCGCGATGGGGTAGCCGGTGAAGACGCCGACGGCGACGAGTGCCGCCGCGGTGGCGAGTGCGACTATCGAGGCGGTGGCGGTGAGGACCGACCCGACGACGAGTTCGTTCCCGACGGCCTGCGTGACGTTCGCGCCCTGCAACACCGCACCAGCGAACCCGAGGAGGCCGACGACGAACCCGGCGCGCATGATGGAGATGGCGTTCGCGCCGACGGCGGGCGCGAAGGGGGTGGAGCCGGACGACCCGGCTCCGATGGCCCACGCCATGAACAGACTCGCGAGCGAGGCGACGACGAGCGTCAGGAGAACTCCTGTAGCCACCATGGCGGCGGGCTACTTCCCCCGGTATCCCTCGTCGAAGCCGTCGCGGAGGCCGGTCAGCGTCCGGCGAACGAAGAGGTACATGAAGAAGACGAAGGCGAGAAGCACCACGACCAGTCCGACGAGGACGGGGTTCCCCGCGACGAAGTCGAGGAACCCATCGACGAGACTCTGTAGCGGACGGGCGAACATGGCCGGGGCTTTCCGGGGGAGAGGTATAGCCGTTTCGCCGCGGCGACGACGACGCCGCCACCGAAAGAGAGAAGAGTAATAACACCCGAGAGGAACGAACGTTCCAGATGGCGGATATTCTCCCCTCCCGACCTGACCCGCCGGACGACGACGACAAGGAGCCTCGCGTGGTGGGGATAGACAGCGAGGGCGTCGAGGACCTCCTCTCGGCCATCTCGTCGGACACCGCGCGGTCGATTCTGGCCGAACTCCACGAGCGACCGGCGACGCCCTCCGAGGTTGCCGACCGGACGGACACGTCGATTCAGAACGCCCAGTACCACCTCGGACGACTGAACGACACCGGTCTCGTCGAGGAGTCCGGGACGGCCTACTCCGAGAAGGGCCGGGAGATGACCGTCTACGCGCCCGCCGACCGCGCCCTCGTCGTCGTGGCCGGACAGGAGGACGACACCTCGGGACTGCAGACGGCGCTGTCGCAACTACTCGGCGGCCTCGGCGTCGTCGCACTCGGGAGCGTCGTCGTGGACCGACTCGCGCGGCGCGGCGGCCCCGCCTTCTCCGTCGGGATGGGGAGTAGCGGCGGCGCGGGCGGCGAATCGGGAGGCGGCACGGGCGGCGACGGGAGCGCCCAGACGGACCTCACCGGACAGAGCGTCGAGACGAACGCGACGACCGAAGGTGCCCGGACGACGGCGGGTGGCGGAGACACCCCCGCGCCGTCGGAAGGCGCGGAGACGGCCGCCGACGCGCCCACGCGGACGCCGACGGACGCGCCGTCCGACGGCGGATTCCGCATCGCGGAGGTGACGGAGACGCCCGAGGAGACGGCGACGGAGGCGGCTCGAACGGTGCGAGAGACGGCGGAGGCGACCCGACAACCGACGGAAGCCGCCTCGACGCGGACGCCCGCGCCCGAGGAGACGGTAACGGAAGCGGCGACCGAGGCGGCGCAGGCCGCCACGGATGCGGCGACCGGGTCCGGCGACCCGGTGGCGACGCTCGGGGCGGCCGTCGCGTCGCTGTCGCCCGGCGAACTGTTCCTCCTCGGCGGGTTGGTGACCGTCGTCGCCGTCGGCGCGTACTGGTGGATTCGGAAGTGAGACGCGCTCCGGGCACTTTTCGGCCGTAGAGCGGTGACGGCGGCGCACCGCGCACCTTTAGCTAAAACGGATGTTTCACTTTACGGAGCCTATATCGTACCGCGGACAGTACGTCGAATCGCAGGTCACACCGCACTTCGGCCCTCCACCGTACCCGAACCGTGCCGAGACCGTCCCCCCCGTTCGGTCTCGTCTGACTCGAATCGCCGGATTCGAACCGTCGTCCCCACGGCGGACCGCACGCCGGTTTCCCCCTACCGGCGACGCGGGCGCGGACCCACCCCCCGTGCCCCACCGCGCCCGCACCGTCCGTCGGCGACGCGACACCGTCCCCCCATCCGTCGTCGCGTCGTCGGGACGACTCGTGCGACCTGTACCCTGTCTCCCCGCGGCCCTCCCCCGGGCCGCGCGTGCCCTGCCCCACGGCACGTTTTCCGTTCTGCGAGCGTTCGTCTCTCACTCCCCAGTCGGCGGTATCGTGAACGTCTCGAACGCGTCGCCGTCGGGTTCGACGAGGCGGCCGCGGACGCCCCCGTCCGGCAAGGCTTCGAGTTCCGCGTGCGCCGCCCGGTGGCCCCGCGGTTGGGCGTGACTCCCCGGATTGAGAAGCGTCACCTCGCCCGTGGCGTCGAACGTCGGTCGGTGACTGTGTCCGAAGAGAACCACGTCCGCGCCGCGTTCCCGCCCGAACAGCGATAGCGCCGTCGGACCGCCGCGGCGGGTGTGGGTCATCGCGAACGTGAGGCCGCCGTAGACGAACGTCCGGGCCTCCGGGAGGCGTTCGCGGATGCCGGCGTCGTCGTTGTTACCGAAGACGCCGAAGAAGCGGTCCGACTCCGCGACGAACTCGTCGAGGACCGACTCGCGCATGAAGTCGCCGGCGTGGGCGACGACATCGGCCTCTCGGACGGCGTCTGACGTGCGGCCGGAGAGGCGGTGCGAGTCAGTGCTGTGCGTATCGGAGACGACGACGAGCATCGAACCGAGATACGGGAGCGAGGTTGAGGTATCTTCCGACCCGCGGCGGCGAAAACCCTCTTACCGCAGACGGGAGTGGTGTGAATATGGCAGAGAGTAAAGGCGTCGTGATAGCCGCGCTCATCGCCAACGGAGCCATCGCGGTGTTGAAGTTCGGCGGCTTTCTCCTCACCAGCAGTCCGTCGATGCTGTCGGAGACGTACCACTCCATCTCCGACACCGGGAATCAGGTGTTCCTCCTCGTCGGCATCCGGTACAGTGAACGGGAGGCCGACAGGGAGCACCCCTTCGGCTACGGGAAAGCGCAGTTCTTCTACTCGTTTCTCGTCTCCGTTCTCCTCTTCGGCATCGCCGGGTGGGAGTCGCTGAAACACGGCTACGACGCCGTCGTCCACGGCGGGCACGCCCTCGGCGGCACCGTCTCCGCCCTCGGGGCGACGTTCCCGGCGTGGTACGTCAACGTCGCCGTCCTCCTCGGCGCGATCGGATTCGAGACGTACGCTTTCAAGAAGGCGTTCGCCGAACTCAAACGGCAGATACGGGAGTACGAGTGGAACGGCATCTACGACGCGTTCAAGAAGACCAGCGACGTGACGACGCTGACCGCGTTCACGGAGGACGCCGTCGCCCTCGGCGGGGCGATAATCGCACTCGTCGGCATCGCCCTCACGGAACTGACCGGCAACCACATCTTCGACGCGATGGGCGCGGTGTTCATCGGCGTCCTCCTGATGGGGTTCGCCGTCGCGTTGGCGTTGGAGAACAAGCGCCTCATCCTCGGAGAGAGTCTCCCGGCGGACGTGGAGACCGACCTCCGGCGAATCGTCACCGACCACCCCGGCGTCGTCGACCTGGACGCGTTCAGCACCGTCTTCGTCGGGCCGCAGGACATCCTCGTCACCGCCGACGTGAGCTTCGACGCGGAACTCGACACCGGCGACTTAGAGGACGACATCGCGGAGATAGAGCGGAGGTTGAAGGACGCCGACGGCCGCGTCAACCACGTCTTCCTCGAACCGGAGCGGTAGCGGTCGAACGCCGACTCAGACCGCGACGTCTTCGACCGCCCCTCGAACCCGGTCTATCGCCGCTTCGATATCCTCGCCGCTCACGTCGAGGTTCGTACAGAAGCGCGTCAGATACTCGCCGTGTGCGCCGCCGAGGACGCCCCGGTCCTCGCAGGCGGCGACGAACTCCTCGGCGGTCACGCCGGCGTCTTCGGTCGAAACTTGGACGATGTTGGTGTCCGGCGTCGGGGCAGACAACCCATCGATTCCGTCGAGTCCGTCGGCGAGGCGGCGGGCGTTCTCGTGGTCCTCGGCGAGTCGCTCGACGTTGTCGAGTGCGAGGATGCCCGGCGCGGCGATTATCCCGGCCTGCCGCATCCCGCCGCCGAACAACTTTCTGACGCGGCGCGCCGCCGCGACGAACTCCTCGCCGCCGGCGAGAATCGACCCGACGGGCGCGCCGAGACCCTTCGAGAGGCAGAACATCACCGAATCGACCTCGCGGACCATCCGTTCGGGGTCGGCGTCGAGGGCGACGCACGCGTTGAACAGGCGCGCGCCGTCGAGGTGGACCGGGACGCCGAGTTCGTTGGCCGCCTCCGCCGCGGCGTCGATATCTTCGGGCGGGACGGCGACGCCGCCGCGGGCGTTGTGCGTGTTTTCGAGGGAGAGAAGCCCCGTTCCCGGCCGGTGGAGGCTCTCCTCGACGTACCCCTCGCGCACCTGTTCGGGCGTCGGCACGGCTCGCTCGCCCGCATCGAACGTGCGGACCTGCAGGTCCGACAGTTGCGCGAGGCCGCCGAGTTCCCAGCGGTAGACGTGCGACTCTCGCTCGACGAGAATCTCGTCGCCGCGGTCGGTGTGGACGCGCGCGGCGATCTGGTTCCCCATCGTGCCGGAGGGAACGTAGAGGGCGTCCTCGGTGCCGACCGCGTCGGCGGCGCGCGATTCGAGTTCGTTCACGGTCGGGTCGTCGCCGTACACGTCGTCGCCGACGGACGCGTCGCGGGCCGCCTCCCGCATCTCGTCGCTCGGGCGCGTCACCGTGTCGCTTCGTAGGTCGACGGGCATGGCTCACCATTCGAACGGGCGAAGAAATAGCCGGTGGTCCGGCGGTCACCGGGGGAAGGCCGCCGGAGCGTGCGGGGTCGAAGCGCCCCCCTCAACCGAGGACGTACTTCGCGGCGCGCGTCTTCCCGAGGCCGGTCCGTTCGAGGAGTGCGTCCACGCCGAGGACGCGCCCCGCGCCGAGGACGCCGAGGGTCACGAACAGCAGTAACCCCATCAGGTCGCCGTTGACGAGGCCGTGGGCCCAGTCGGCGTTCCCGAGGTAGAAGAACACCATCAGGACGCCCCCGAAGAACGCCGCGAGACGCACGAGTGCGCCCACGACGAGTCCGAGACCGATGAGCACCTCTCCCAGAGGTATCATGAAGTTCGTAAACTCCAAGAGCCACGGCGTCTGGGCGACCCAGACGAAGAAGCCGTGGAGGGGGCTCCCCGCGGTGCCGTTAGCGAGCCACCCCGCGGCGTCGAACGGTTCCGCCGCGGTGAGTTTGCCCACGCCCGCGTGGAGGAACCAGTACCCCACGACGACGCGGAGCACCGCCGTCCAGTACCCCGCCAGCGTCCCCTTCAACTCGAAGTCGAGGGCGTTCGAGAGGTCGGTGCGGGCCTGAGTGAGTTGAGTAGTTTGCATCGTCTGTCACCTCTTACATCTACACCTCGGGCCGGAGAGAGGTTATAAGGGGGTCGTGATTCCCAACATTTCAGAAACGGGGAAAGAACGCGGGACGGGATCCGCCACGGAGAGACGCTCCGACGGCGGCGCAGTAGTGCGAAAGGGGTTTGAACGCGACGAGAGTGAGAGAGGACATGGACCCGCGCATACGCGAACACGCACAGACCATCGCGGACCACTCCGCGGACATCCAGTCCGGCGACGACGTGGTGATAAGCGCCCCCGCCGTCGCGGAGGAACTCGTCGTCGCCCTCCACGAGGCGTGCGCCGAACGCGGGGCGAACCCCGTCTACCTCAACAGCAGTTCCCGCGCCACCCGCGCGTTCCTGAAGAACCGCGAGGCGGAGTTCGAGACGCCGGAGCACTTGCTCTCCCTCTACGAGGAGATGGACGTCTTCGTCGCCGTCCGCGGGGACGTGAACGCGACGGAGCAGTCGGACGTAGACCCGGAGACGAACGCCGCGTACCGGCGGGCGATGCAACCCGCCCTCGAGGAACGACTGTCGAAGCGGTGGTGTCTCACGCAGTTCCCCGCGTCCGGAAGCGCGCAGTTGGCGGGCATGAGCACCGACGCCTACCAGAACTTCGTCTGGGACGCCGTCAGCCTCGATTGGGACGCCCAACGAGAGCACCAAGCCCAGATGGTCGACATCCTCGACGACGCCGACGAGGTGCGCATCAGATCCGGCGAGGAGACGGACGTGACGATGAGCGTCGCGGGTAACTCGACGCTCAACGACTACGGCGAGAAGAACCTACCCGGCGGCGAGGTGTTCACCGCGCCCGTCAAGGAGTCCGTCGAGGGCGAAGTCCACTTCGACATGCCCCTCTACCGGCAGGGCCGGGAGATAGAGGACGTCCGCGTCCGGTTCGAGGACGGCCGCGTCGAGTCGTACAGCGCCGCGCGCAACGAGGAGGTTCTCGACGGCGTCTTCGAAACCGACGAAGGGGCGCGCTACCTCGGCGAACTCGGCATCGGGATGAACCGCGCCATCGACCGGTTCACGTACAACATGCTGTTCGACGAGAAGATGGGCGACACCGTCCACATGGCCGTCGGTTCGGCGTACGCCGAGTGCGTCGGCGAGGAGAACGAACTCAACGAGAGCGCCGAACACGTCGATATGATAGTGGACATGTCCGAAGACTCCGTCATCGAGGTGGACGGTGAAGTCGTCCAACGCGACGGCACGTTCGTTTTCGAAGACGGCTTCTGAGGGCGGGAGCGATCTTTTGGTCCAGATTTTGCGGGCGCGAACGGAGTGAGTGCCCGGAAAAGGTGGGAGCGAACGCCGCCTCTAAAGATCATATAACGAACAGGACCGTCCGAAGAAACCGGGAATCAGACGGTATACCCCGTAGAGAACGCCCTTCTACGGATAATTGAACGGTCCAAACAATTTATGCCTATGTATCAGAAAAGCGGACCCACATGCCGAAGGTGAACTGCACAGAGTGCGGAAGGGACGTGGGGATGCACGAGTTAGAAGCGAAGACCGTAACCCAACGGGACGGGTTCGACACGCGTTATCGGTGTCCGTACTGTCGGACGGACATGGAGGACGTCACCGAGCGTCTGGTGTAGTCGGCCCGACCGGCCCCGCCGGTCCCGACCGCAGTTTCTCCGCAGAAGAACGCCGAGAGCCGAGGCGTTAGGCTTGGTCTCGGTCGAGGTCGAGGTCGAACTGTTCGTTCTCCACGACGGCGTTGAGGACGACGCTCGTGTTCGACTCGCGGATGTCCACGTCGGTCAGCAGTTCCTTTATCTGGCGGTTCATCCCGTCCGTGTCGCGGAACTTCCCGACAGCGATGACGTCGTAGTCGCCCGTGACCTCGTACACCGATATCATCTGCTTTTGGTCTTCGAGTCGGTCGGTGATGTCGGGAAGCGCGCTCCCCTCGACTTTGAGTTGGATGACGGCGGTGACGTCGTAACCGAGTGCGTCGTAGTTCACCCGCGGGGTGTACCCCTCGATGACCCCCTCGTCCTCCAAGTCGCGGAGGTGATTGGAGACGGTCGTCACCGAGACGTCCAACTCCTCGGCGAGACTCCGAAGACTGGCGCGTCCGTCGCCGAGTAATGCGTTGATGAGTTTCGCGTCGAGGTTTTCGTACGTCATTACACCTACCCACTCGTTCGGGGCATTAGAATTTTACGAATATCCAATTCTATAGCGAGGACGGGGGATTTGCGGTAAGCGATAACGTCTTTATACGGGAAGTGCACGACTCAGAGTGTCCAGGAACATGACGGACGAAAACACGACCAATCACGAGGTAGCAACCGACGGCGGGTTGAGTTCGGCGGCCCAGGACGTCATCGACGAGATAGAGGAGAACGACGTCGACTTCCTTCGCCTCCAGTTTACCGACATCCTCGGCACGGTGAAGAACGTCGCCGTCCCGGCCACGCAGGCCGAGAAGGCGTTCACCGAGGGAATCTACTTCGACGGTTCGAGCATCGAAGGCTTCGTTCGCATTCAGGAGTCCGACATGCGTCTGAAGCCCGACCCCGAGACGTTCGCCATCCTCCCGTGGCGCGACGGCCGTTCGGCGCGTCTCATCTGCGACGTCATCAACACGTCCACGGGCGAACCGTTCGAGGGTGACCCGCGGTACGTCCTCAAGCAGGCCATCGCGCGCGCCGAGGAGATGGGCTACGAGATAAACGCCGCGCCCGAACCAGAGTTCTTCCTGTTCGAGGAGGACGAAGAGGGCCGCGCGACGACGAATACGAACGACGCCGGCGGCTACTTCGACCTCGCGCCGAAGGACCTCGCCTCCGACGTCCGCCGCGACATCATCTACGGGCTGGAGAGCATGGGCTTCGAGATAGAGGCCAGCCACCACGAAGTCGCGGAGGGGCAACACGAGATCAACTTCGAGTACGACGACGCCCTCACGACGGCCGACAACGTCGGGACGTTCCGAACCGTCGTCCGCGCCATCGCCGCCCAACACGACCTGCACGCGACGTTCATGCCCAAGCCCATCGCCCGCATCAACGGGTCCGGCATGCACACGCACCTCTCTCTGTTCACCGAGGACGGCGAGAACGCGTTCCACGACGGCGACGACGAGTTCGACCTCTCGGAGACGGCAAAGCAGTTCCTCGCGGGCATCCTCGAACACGCGCCCGCCATCACCGCCGTCTCGAACCCGACGGTGAACTCCTACAAGCGCCTCGTCCCCGGATACGAGGCGCCGGTGTACGTCGCGTGGTCCGACCGCAACCGCTCTGCGCTCATCCGCAAGCCGGCCGCGCGCGTTCCGGCCGCCAGCCGCATCGAGGCTCGCTTCCCCGACCCGTCCTGTAATCCCTACCTCGCGTTCGCCGCCCTCATCCACGCCGGACTCGACGGCATCGAGAAGGGCCTCGACTGCCCCGACCCGGTCCGCGAGAACATCTACGAGTTCGACGAGAAGAAGCGCGAGGAGTACGGCATCGAGACGCTCCCGTCGAACCTCGGCGAGGCCGTCGAGGCTCTCGAAGGAGACGAAGTCGTCCAAAGCGCTCTCGGCGAGCACATCTACGAGAAGTTCGTCGAAGCGAAGTCCCAAGAGCACGACGAGTTCCGCGTCGACGTCTCCCAGTGGGAACTCGACCGCTACCTCGAGAAGTTCTGAGGGCCGCCGCCGACACCGACTCTCTTTCTCTCTTCGCCCGCGCCGACAGCGACGCGCTCGGAACTCCCGAACTTAGCGGCGGCGTATCGACGACGCCGCGAACGGGAGCGCGAGGAGGCCAGCGCCGCCGACCGCGCCCGCGGCGACGACGAGGACGGCGACGGTGGATAGCTCCGCGACGACGACCATCGCCCCGAGGAGTACCGGGAGTCCGACGCCGCCGACGGCCGCCGACGCCGCCGAGCGGTCGAGTTCGGCCGCGTTCGCGCGGTGGCCGAGGTAGTGCCACGTCGCCGCCGCACCCGCCGCCGTCCCGACGCCGAGGAGCAGTTCGCTCTCCGAGGGGGCGACGACGAGGGCGGCGGCGACGAGCACGAAAGCGGCGGCGAAGGCGGCGGTCACCTGCGCCCGCGTCGGGTCGAGAACCGGCGCGGCGGGCGACTCCCCCCGGTCCGACAGGCGGGACATCGCCGCGAGGAAGGCGACGCCGACGGCGACGCCGGCGGCCACGTCCGCGACGTAGTGGACGCCGAGGACGACGCGGGAGGCGGCGACGAGCAGAATCACCGCGCCCGCGACGGAGAGGCGGCGACGCCGAGTGCCGACGCGGACGAGGAGCGCGATGCCGCCCCAGAAGACGGTCGCCCCGAGGGCGTGACCGCTGGGAAAGCCGAACCCCTCTTCGGCGGCGAGGGGCGGGCGGGGGAGCGCAAAGAGGTGTTTCAGGCCGAGCGTGAGGCCGAGCGCACCGAGTCCGAGTGCGAGCGCGAACGCCGCGCTCCGACGGGGGAGACCCGAGCGCTCGCCGGCGACGTACGCGAACGTCACGGCCGCGAGGCAGAGCCACGCGTCGCCGAGGTGCGTCACGAGGCCGAAGGCGGAGACGACGAACTCCGGGAGGGAACGCGCCGCCGCCAGTTCGCCGATTCCGCGCGCGGCGGCGGGGAGTCCGCCGACGGGGAGCGACGCGCCGGGGGCGGTGCGGGCGGGGATGGTCAGAGGCACGTCCGTCCGGTGGCGGGCCGAGAGACATATACGTCCCGGAGGCGGGCGAACGGGCGGCGAGAACGAGCGTCGGTCGGCGGTACGAGCGTCGGGGCGCGGCGTCGGTGCGGTCAGGCGCGTTTGTCGCGGACCCAATCGACGAGGCGTCCGGGGAAGCCGACGGCGTTCAGACCGACGCCGAAGATGACGAACAGGACGTACAGACCGAGCGTCGAGAGGTAGATGATGAGCATGGCGACGACCGAGAGCAGGTCGTCCTGCAGGAAGGCGAAGGCCGCGATGGTCGTCACCGTCCCGTAGAGGAGGACGAGATACGGACCCCACCCGCGGGCTTTGCTACGCCGCATCCGGCTTCTGACGTAGCGTTTCAGTTCCGATTCGAGTTCGGGCTTCTCGACGGTTCGAGCGTCGACGTCGTCCTCGAACCCGTCGAGGTCCGCGCGAAGCTCCTCGATTTCCCGTTCGAGTTGCTCGATGTCGGGCGCCCCGCGCGGGCTCACGTCGGCCCCACTGTCACCCTCGGTGGCGTCTGCGCGTACGTCGTCGTCCACACTCATCGTTCTGTCACCACGTCGAACGCTATCGTGTTGTACTTGCCGGTCGATACCGGTTCGGTCGCTCGGTTTTCCGTCTGTCGTGACTTTCCCCGCGAGGACGGCGTTTATCACCGCGCCGAACAGCACGAGGATGCCCGAGAAGTAGAACCACGTCATCAGAAGCAGGATGGCACCGAGCGCTCCGGCGACGGACGACCCGGCGACGGACGCGTAGAGACCGAACCCGACGCCGAGGGCAGACCACCCGACGGCGGCGAAGACGGTTCCCGGAAGCGCCTGCCGCGGCGTGAGGCCGACGTCGGGGAACACGTAGTACAGCGGGAAGAACGCCACGCAGAGGAGTCCGAGCAGGAGGAGCGGACTCAACAGGTCGAGGACGGGCACGTCGAGTGCGGCGATGACCGCCGTGGCGGCGGCGACGCCGAGCGTTCCGAGTCCGATGGCGACGAGGGCGATGCTTCCGTCCCGCAGTTGGTCCGCGATGCTCCCGGCGCTGGACCCGTAGATGCGCGAGAAAGCGATGTCGAGGCCGCGGAACAGTTTCAGCGCGCCCCACGTGGTGATGCCGAGACTCACGACCGAGAGCGCGCTCTGTCCGGTCGGGTCGCCCAGTGCCTGCGTGACCACCTGCGACCCCGAGGGGAGGAGATACTCGCCCGCGAGTTCCTGTACGACCGTCTGGAGTTCGTCGCCGCCGACGTACGCCGCGACGACGACACCCAGCGTCAGAAGCGGGATGAGAGAGACGAGCGTGTAGTAGGAGATACTCGCCGCGAGAAACGTCACCTCGCGCTCTTGGACGGTTTCGAACACCGACCGTACCAGCGGGACTTGATTTCGAATTCGAACGCTCACGGGCGTAGTTGACCCGAGAGTCACAAGAGTGTGCGTCCCGCCGACAGGAATCGGGAAGCCCTCGCAGTCGGGGACGGGTCGGCTACTCCGCCGTCGCCTCGCGCATCTCGGCTATCGAGGCGTCGGTCTTGAACGCCGTCCCGGAGTAGTGCGCACGCGTCGCCTCGAACCCCGCCTCGCGCAGTTGATCGATGAACTCGTCCATGGCGCTCGCGGACCGTCCCCACTGCTTGCAGAGGCGGTGTTGGTCGTAGTGCGTGGGCCGGTCGAGTTCGCCGGCGACGGTTTCGAGCATCTCTTTCGCTCGGCGTTCGGTCCCCATCTCCTCGGTCACGTGTCCGCGCACCTCGCGGGCGAACTCGGGGTCGCAGATCGGTCCGAGCCATATCGGTCCGGCGACGAGGAGGCGACTGCTCCCGCAGACGGCGCACTCCTCCGGGGGGTGCGCGACGAGGCCGAACTCGTGGTCGCGGGCGAGGCAGTCCTCGCAGTGGTAGACGTGGCCGAGGTTCTCTATCGCCTCGTCGGCTTTCGTCGCCCGCGAGTCGAGTTCGAGGTACGTTCGGGCGTAGTGGCGAGTCACGTGCGAGAGAATCGGCACCGCCGCCTTGTCGTACCGCGCCGCGGTGCGAACCATCGCCGACAGGAGGACCCGAAGGCCCATCTCGGAGTGGTAGTCGGTGTTCTGCGGGAGGGTGGAGTACTTCCGGATACCGCTCTTCTGGTGTGCGCCGCAGAGGGGCGCGGTGTCCGTCGCGGTGACGCAGACCAGATCGCGAGTGTTGGCGAACGCCGCGTCGGCGAAGGGGACGGGCGTGCCGAACGGGTCCAAGTCCACCACGTCGAAGACGGAGTCGTGCATGAGTGCGTTGGCGTCGCGGTGGACCGCCTCGCCGGGCAGGTCGTTTCGCTCGAAGTTGCGCCGCGCGAGTTCGACCGCCTCCTCCTCGACGTCGGCGCAGGTGACGTCGAACCCCGCCGCCGCCGCGCGGACGCCGCGGATTCCGCTGGCGGCCATCGCGTCGAGGTACGTCTCGGCGCGGGGGTCTCGCTCTCTGTACGCCCGGAGCACCGCGACGGTCACGTCGCGGTTGAGTTCCTGCGTCGGGTTGTAGAAGACGTCGTCGCCGGCCCCTTCGGACGCGCCGTCTCGGGCGCCGGGAACCTCGACCGCTATCTCTCCCTCGCGAACGTCCATACAGTGACGGCCGCGCCGCGCGGCGAAAAAGGGACTGATGACGAGTGGGGCCGCCGAGCGGAGTTCGGCGGGGCGCGAGGACCGCATCGGTGCCGTTTTGTCCCGCAGTGGCCAAGTGCCGGTCGTGAGAACGGTGGCCGACGACCACGACTCCGAGGGGGACGAGGAGCCCGAACGGAGGACCGAACCGAACGGGGGCGAGGTGGCCGACGCGTCCGACTCGGTGACAGACCCGGCCGACAGCGACGGCGACGGGCGGGACTCGTCCGGCGGGGAGGCGTCGTCCGGCGACGCCGACGACGAGTTCGTCGTCCCCACGGACGCGGAACTCGAACGGGAGGCGGACTGGCGGGCGGAACTGGCCGACGCCGGCCGACTGACCGCCTCTGCGGTCGATACGCTCGTTACCCTCCACGGCGCGCGCGGGAGTCGCGCCATCGAGGCCGTCTCCGAGAAGCGAGTGAAGCGCTACCGCGACTTCACCGTCGTCGTCGGCTACGAGGACGAGTACGTCGTCGAGGACGGGGGCTGCACCTGCAAGGACAGTTCGTACAACCTCGACACCGAGGACCCGAACCAGCGCTGTTGGCACGTCCTCGCGGCCGCCGTCGCCGAGCGAATCGGCGAAATCGACCACCACGACATGTGGTACTCCGACGTGCGCGAGTTCCTGTAACGCCGATTCGACGCCCTCACTCGACCGCCCCACGAATCCGTCGGTCACTCCGGTATACTTTCGTCGCTACTTCTCGAACCTGCGAGCGAGATGCCAACCATCGACGAGAAGCGCGTCTACACCGACAACACCGGCACGGAGACGGTGTTCGTCGCCACGAGCGTCGGCGTCGTCTCGGTGTCGGTGTCGGACGACTTGGTGGGCGGATTCGGCGTCGCACACCGCTGTTCGGCCCGCGACGTGGCCGTCGAACGCGGGACGGCCGACCCGACAGTCGCCGTCGCCGCCGAGGACGACGTGTTCGCGGCACCGGCGGCCGACGTGGACCCGGAGTCGCCGGAGGCGGCGACGTTCGAGGCGACGGGGTTCGGTCCCGCCTCGGCCGTCGGGTTCGACGGGTCGACGCTCCTCGCCGCCGACGGGGACGGACGCGTCGCGCGGTACGAGGCGGTAGACGGGGACACAGAGGGAGACGGCGGGGGTATCGGCGACGGGAAGTGGACGACGGTCGGAACGGTCGGGGCGGTTCGCGCCCTCGACGGCGACTTGGCGGCCGCGGCGGACGGCGTCCACCGAGTGACCGACGACGGACTCACCCCGGCGGGACTCGACGACGCGCGCGACGTGGTCGTCGGCGCTGACGCCGCCGTCGCGCCCCTCGCGGCGACCGGGACCGGCCTGTTCAAACTCGGAAACGGCTGGATGGAGGAACTGACGGGGGCGTTCGACGCGGTGGCGGCGTCCGCGGACGGCCGCCGGCACGCCGTCTCCGAGGGCGACCTGTTCGCCCGCGGGGACGACGGCGAGTGGGCCGCCGTGCCGATTCCGGTCGAAGAGAGCGTCGTCGCCGTCGCCCACGGCGTCGCCACGACGTACGCCGTCACCGACGCGGGCACGTTCCTCGTCAGGGCGGACCGGAGCGAGGAGGGCGAGCGGCCGGACCCGTCGTGGCGACACCAAGTGCTCGGCCTGCGCGACGTCGGCGGCGTCGCCGTCGCCTGACCGCCTCCGGCGTCCCGCCGAACCCCGTTCGGTCGCGCCGGGCGGGAGAACGTCGTGACGACCCGTCGCGGCGGCGGAGCGACCGCGACGAGACGAAAACGGGTTTAACGCGCGGCGAAGATGCTCGCACATGATCGTACCCGGCGCATCTTCGCAAGGGTTGGCGGCGGCACTCGCGGCGGAACTGGGCGAACCGCTTTCGGCGGCGACGTACGACCGCTTCCCGGACGGCGAGACGTTGGCCGCCGTCCCGGAGTTCGAGGGCGGCGACCGGGCCGTCGTCGTCGCGACCACCGACTCGAACGACGCGTGGGTCGAACTGCTCCAACTGCAGGACGCCGTCCGCGAGGCGGGCGCGTCGGAAGTCGTCACCGTCCTCCCGTACATGGGCTACGCCCGGCAGGACGAAGCCTTCGAGGACGGCCACCCCGTCTCCGCCCGCGCGATGGCGCGGGCCGTCTCGACCACCGCCGACCGCGTCGTCCTCGTGAACCCCCACGAGGAGAGAATCGCGGACTTCTTCGACGTCCACGTGACCGTCGTCGACGCCGCCACCTGCCTCGCCGACCCCCTCCCCGACGACTTGGACGACCCCCTCTTTCTGTCGCCCGACGCCGGCGCCGTCGAACTCGCGGCCGCCGTCCGCGACGCCTACGGGCGCGGCGAGACGGACTACTTCGAGAAGGTCCGCCACTCCGGGACGGACGTGGAAATCACGCCGAGCGACGCCGACGCCGCCGACCGCGACGTGGTCATCGCCGACGACATAATCGCCACCGGATCGACGATGAGTCAGGCCGTCGGCCACTTAGACGAGGGCGGAGCGAACCGCGTCTTCGCGGCCTGCGTCCACGCCCTTCTGGTCAGGAACGCGCGGACGAAACTGGAACGCGCCGGGGTCGAACGCGTGTTCGGCACCGACACCGTCGAACGCGACGTCAGCGCGGTCAGCGTCGCGCCGTTCGTCGCCGCCGCCGTCGATTCGGTCGCCGTCGGCGAGTGAGCGTCTCGCACGTCGCCGAGTCACATCCCGTTCGGCGATTGGAAACGCTCATGTGGAACGGACGGGGAGTCGTTCGGTATGGGACAGTACGGTTCACTCGACTACCCCCGCATGACCAAGCTCGGTGTCGCCCTCGGACTCAGCCTGTTCGCCGTCGGTGCGGCGGGGAACATGGTCGTCCCCGCCCTCTTCGGTCCGCTTCCGGGATGGGAGCAGACCCTCCTGTTCGACGCGGAAGCCGTCGGCGTCGCGCTCACCCTCCTGTCGCCGTTCGTCTTCGGCATCGCCCTCCCCCTCGTGGAGTGACGCGGTGAGCGACGACGACTCGCTGTTTCCCGACGCCGACTCCCGGTTCGTCGTCGAGTCGGACTGTCGGCGGTGTCCGGCGCTTGCGGAGTGCCGCAACCGCATCTCGTGGGGCAACGGGTCCCGCGACGCCGACGTGTTCGTCGTCGGGGAAGCGCCCGGCGCGGGCGAACCCGACGCCGACCTGTGGCGCGGCGGCAACCACACCGGGTTGGCCTACACCACCCGCCACTCCGGTCGGCGCGTCCGCCGACTGCTGGCCGACGCGGGGCACCCCGACGCCTACTACACGAACGCCGTGAAGTGCTTCCCCCGCGCCGAGGACGGCGAGACGAACCGCGAACCGACCGCCGAGGAGCGTGCGAACTGCCGCGCGTACCTCGAAACCGAACTCGAACGCGTCGAACCGGAGGTGGTCATCGCCACCGGAAAACACGCGACGAAGACGATGCTCGCGTTCGACGGGGCGTCGCTCGACGGCTTCGTCGATTCGGTCCTCGAACCGGTCGAACTCGACGCCGTCGGCGTCACCCTCCTGCCGATACTCCACCCCTCCTATCAGGACGTGTGGATATCTCGGTTGGGCTACTCGCCGGCGGAGTACGAGGCGGCGATACGCGAGCGGTTGCCCTGAGAACCGGCCGACCGAGCGACTTCGGAGTCGAAGCGCCCGACGGCACCCGAACGTTCTTTGAGCGTCCGAGCGACGACCCGCACATGAGCGACGACGAGACCATCTTCGAGAAGATAGTCGCCCGAGAGATACCCGCCCGTATCGTCTACGAGACGGACTCGGTGCTGGCGTTCCTCGACGCGAACCCGTTGGCTCCGGGCCACACCCTCGTCGTCCCGAAGGAGGCGTACGAACGCGTCGGCGAGATGCCCGACGACGTGGCGTCGGAGGTGTTCGCCGCGGTGCACGAACTGACGCCGAAGGTGGAGGACGCCGCGGACGCCGACGCGGTGACCGTCGGCGTCAACGACGGCGAGGCCGCCGGACAGGAAGTCCCGCACGTCCACGTCCACCTCGTTCCCCGGTTCGACGGCGACGGCGGCGGGCCGATACACGCCGTCACGGGCGAACGCCCGGACCTCTCCGAGGAGGAACTAGACGCCATCGCCGACGAGATATCCGACGCCGAAGCCTGAACGACCGACGCGTCGCTTTCGACTCTCGAACGCACTCGACCCCCGATACACTCGCCCCCGACGCTCCCGTCCCTTCTCGTCGCGGAGTTTCAACCGGTTGACTTGACCGTCCGCCGACCGGTGGTTTAAATCGGAAGCCCGGACCACGGCGGAGTATGTCGAACGACGACGAACCCTCGGCGGTCGCTCTCGTCGGGACCACCGGCGGAGCGGGGACGACGCGGTGTGCGGTCGAGACGGCGGCGGCCCTCGCGGCCGACGGCCGAGACGTCACGGTTCTCGACGCCGCTTTCGCCACGCAAGGACTCGCAGACCACGTCGCCGGGGCGTTGGACCCCGACCTGACCGCGCTTCTGACCGACGAGGCGGACGCACCCCTCGCGGAGGGTCTCGTCGAACTCGAAGTCGACGCGCCGGGCACCGTCGCGTGTTGCCCCGCGGACGCCCCCTTCGAACGACTCGCGCGGGCGAAGTCCGCAGACGCCGCGAGGCGGTTCGAGGCCCGAATCGAAGAGGCCGCGGAGGCGTACGACCACGTGGTCGTGGACGTACCGCCCGTCGCGGCGAATCAGGCCGTCGCCGCCGTCGACGCCTGCGACCGGGTGTGTCTCGTCGCCCCGGGGACGACGCGGGGCGCCGACGCCGTCCAACGGATGCGCGGCCGACTCACCGACCTCGGGGCGGAGACCGACCTCGTCGTCTCGACGCGCGGCGAACTCCGAACCGCGGACGCGTCCGTCCCCGAGAGCGACGCGACCGAACCCGCCGACTGTCCGTCCTGCCTCGGCGGCGACGACGACTCGTTCGTCGCCGGCGTCGGCCGCCTCGCCGCCGCGGCGTTCGAGACGGAGTTAGACGACGCCGTCGCGGGCGACGGACTCCTCGAGAGCGTCGGTCGGTACGTGCGACGGTAATTCCGGACGGGCCGAGCGACAATCGGTCGAGAGCGAAGAAGAAGCGTCTCTCAGAACATCTCGTCGGAGGCGCTCATCGTCTCCGCGAGGGCCTCGCGTTTCTCCACGAGTGCGTCGCCCGAGAGCGGTGCCGCCGCGTCGCGCCGCGTCGCCTCGGCGAGTTCCGTCACCGGGTCGTGCGTCTCGACGTAGGCCGCGAGTGCGAACTCCGCCTCGTCGGCGCCGGAGAGTTCCAACGCGTCCGCGCGGGAGAGTTCGCCCGCGAGCCAATCGCGGAGCACCTGCCGCGCCATCGGCGCCAACGGCGTGACGCCCTCCACGCCGCACCGGTGGAGCACCTTCGCGGCGGTGACGGACGCGACGGACGCCGCCCGCCCGGCGTCGCCGACGCTGTCTCCCTCGCCGTACCGTTCGAGGACGGTCAGCGCCGCCTCCGGCGTGCAGGGGAGTTTCTCGGCGTGCGCGCGGAGGCGCGCCGCCACGTCCACCTCCGTGTCGTCTACGGTCGCCACGCCGCGTTCGACCTGCTCGGTCGTCACTTCGAGACCCGCGGCGATGTCCGACAGTCCCATTGCGGCGACGTACATTATCGTTCGGTTAAACGTTTTCGCGTGAGAATCAGGAGAGATATCCGAAGCGTACCGGTAACCGGTACGTTCCTTCGGCGGGATAGGGGCCGAACCCGGCCGTCCGTCCCGTCTTTAAATACCCTATCGGGACCAAGTTTCAGATGTGATGAGCAAGGCACACTCGACGCAGACGGAGTCCGCGCAGGCAGACCAGACGCAGACGGACGAGACGCAGGCCGGCGACGCGGCCCGAACCGAGGACGAGAGCGAACGGGCGCGGGACGGGGAGGCCCGGACGTGTCCCGAGTGCGGCGGCCGACTGCGCGCCGAGGACGGGGAGACGGTCTGTGCGGGGTGCGGCCTCGTCGTCTCGGAGTACCGCATCGACCACGGCCCCGAGTGGCGGTCGTTCGCGGACGACGACCGGAACCCCAAGCGCACCGGCGCGCCGTTGACCCGGTCGCGCCACGACAAGGGTCTCTCGACGGAAATCGGTCGCTCGACCCGCGTGAAGGGCCGGAAGCGTCGCCGCCTCGCACGGATGCGACGCCAGCACAACCGGGCGCGCATCTCCACGAAGCGCGAGCGGAATCAGGTGTACGCGTTCACGGAGATTCGCCGCCTGACGGGCGCGCTCTCCTTACCGGACCGCATCCGCGACCACGCGTGTTCGCTGTTCACGTCGGCGCAGAACGAGGACCTCCTTCGCGGCCGGTCGCTGGAAGGCTTCGCCGCCGCCTGCGTCTACGCCGCCTGCCGCGTCGCCGGCGTCTCCCGGACCACCGACGAGGTGACCGAGGCGGCGAAGGCGACGGCCGACGAGCAGTCGGCGGCGTACGACGCGCTGAACCGCGAACTCGGCCTGCCCGTCGGCCCCATCGACCCCGCGGAGTACATCCCCCGGTTCGCCAGCGAACTCGACCTCTCCGGCGAGGTGGAACGCCGCGCCCGCGAGTACGCCGCGGAGGCGTCCGAGCGCGGTCTGTCGGTGGGTCGGAACCCGAGCGGCGTCGCGGCGGCGTGTCTCTACACCGCCGCGCGGGACGCGGACGCCGACCTGACGCAGACCGAGGCGGCCGACGTGGCGGGTGTCACGCCGGTGACGCTCCGGAGCACCTACACCGACCTCCGCGACGACGGCGACGAGTAATCCGACGAGGAGATTCGACGCGCGTACGACTACCGACGCGACGATTCGCGACCGCCGATTGACGACCGACGGACGAATGCGGACTGTTCTTCGCCGACGCGAGAAAGAGAGCGACGCGACCGTTCAGACGCGCCGACACCGAGCGACGGCCGCGGCCAGTTCTTCGACGGCGCGCCCGGCGCGACTCGACGGCGCGCACCGCGTCACCGGACGGCACTCGGCGACGGACCGCCCGACTCGGGGGTCGGCGGGGACGACCACCGCCGGCGCGCCGAGAACCTCCTCGAACGCCTCCGTCGGCGGGTCCGCCACCGCACGGTTCACCGCGACGGCGACGAGGCCGGCGTCGAGTTCGCGCGCGAGTTCCCGCGTGCGGACGGCGTCGGCGAGTGCGTACGACCGCGGCGACGCGACGACGACGCAGGCGTCCGCGACGGCGAGAGGGACGCCCGCGTCGGCTTTCATCCCCGCGGGGCAGTCGACCACCACGTCCCCGTACGCGCGTTCGACGGCGCGGAGGGCGTCGTCGAGGCGGGTCACGTCGGCGGCCCGCGCGCCCGCGAGGGAGCGTCCGCACGGGAGAATCGTGACGGGGCCGACGCCGTCTCTGACCGCCTCGATAGGGTCGGCGCGCCCCGCGAGCACGTCGTGGAGGTCCGGGCCGGGACCGGTCGGCAGGTCGGCCATCCCCAAGTCGGCGTCCACCACCGCGGCGTCGAGTGCCGCGCCGAGTTCGAACGCCAGCGTGGACTTGCCGACGCCGCCCTTCCCGCCGGTGACGGCGAGAATCACGCCACCCTCCCGACGCTCTCGACGACCGGTTCTGCGTCGGCGTCGGCCGCCCTGTCGGCGAGTCGTTCCGCACTCGCGGCGAACGCCCGAAGCGCCTCCTCGTCTGTCGCGACGCGGTCGGGGAGCGACGAGACGCCCTCGTACCCGCCGCTCTCTTCGAGAACCTCGGCGGCCTCCGCGGCGGAGGCGTCGCTCAACCGTTCGGCGCGGGCGACGCGCGTTCGAACCTCGGCCAACCACGAAGCGACCGGGGTCGGTAGGCCCGTCGCGGCGGCGGCGGCGGCGGCGGACGGCGAACGCGGAGTAGCGGCCGATTCGGTCGCGGGGTCGTCGGTGCCGCGTTCGGCGTCGCCGCCGGGAGCGGTTTCGATATCGCCGTCGGAACTGCACCGAGCGTCGATGTCCTCCGGTGCGAACTTCGACTCGCTCTCGGGAGTTTCGTCTGCGGCGTCGTCCACGTCGTCGGCGTCGCCGCCGTCCTCGTACCGTCCCGCGGTCGCATCGTCGTCGGGTCCGGGCACGGCGTCCGCCGGCGGGCGGGCGCGGCCCAGCGACCGAACGGCGTCGGCGACGGAGTCGCCCGATTCGTCGGCGTCGTCGGCGCGTCCGAGCGATTCGACGGCGACGGGCGCGGAGTCGTCGTGTTCGTCGGTCTCGACGGGACAGGCGTAGCCGACGGCGACGCTCCCCTCGGCGGGGACGACGCCCTCGTACCCCTCCTCGTCCCATCCCGACTCCGGAACGCCCTCGCGGCGCGGCGGACAGACGGGGCCGTCGAGGCGGTTTCGGACCCGGACGCGGCGCGCGACGGGCGCGTCGTTGCGAACGCGGACGGTGACGAGCGTCGCCCCCGCGGCGGATTCGACGGAGCAATCGTGGTTCACGGGGTGGTTGGCCGCTTCATCCGGGATAAATCACCGGACGAGAACGGGCGCGCGGAGGAAGTCGGAGGCGGGGCGGGGGCCGTCGAACGCGGCGGCGACGGCGGGCGAGACGACCACCGGAGCGCGGACGTCCGCGAGGCGCGCGACGGCGAGTGCCGCCGCCACCGCGGGGCCGTCGTAGTCGCCCGGTTCCTCGCCCGCGGCGGCGGCGAACGCGTCCGGGACGGCGGCGACGGCGGCGGCGAACTCCTCGTAGACGGACTCCGCCAGCGACCGCCGGACGGAGCGTTCGAGGTTCCCCACCCTGTCTTCGAGTCGCAGTCGCTCCTCTCTCCGGTCCCTCGCCTCGCGGGCCTCCGATTCGAGGAGTTCGAGGCGCTGGCGGGCGGCGACGCGGTCGGTGGCGACTTCCGAGAGTCGGGTCATCGTCTCCGAGAGTTCCGCCTCCGCCTCGGCGACTGCCTCTGCGGCGTCCCCGTCGCCGGCGTCGTCGCGTTCGCGGTGGGCGGAGAGACGCCCCCGGAGCGTCGCCACTCGCTCTCTCAGACGCTCCGTCTCCTCGCCCGCCTCGGCGGCGCGGCGGCGGGCCGCCTCCACGTCCGCGGGCGACGGCGGCCGAACCGAGGCCAGTTTCGCTCGGGCGGCGGCGAGTTCGTCGGCGTCCGGGGCGTCGCGGCCGCGAGTCCGCGCGAGTGCCGCGAGCGCACCCCGCCGGTCGAACGCCGCGCGCGTCCCGCAGGTCGATTACGCGTCCCGAGAGCGTCTCGCCGGAGGGGAGGAGGACGCGCGGCGCGTCGGGGTCGCTCGATACGGGTCGCTCGGCGGTCACAGGTCGCGGGTTCGCATCGCCGCCGAGTCGGGGTGGTCGGTGCCGGCGGCGAACTTGTCGTACGGCGTGCTCTTGGCCTCTCGGGACTCGTACGCCGCGGCGGCCTCGCGAACCTCGTCGGGGACAGCGGCGAACTCGTTGAACGGTTCGGTCCGTTCGACCTGCACGTCGCGGCCGTGCTTCTCGCGGAGGCGGCAGGCGAGGAACGCGCCGAACTCCGTCTCCTCGAACAGGGCGGCGCGTCCGAACCGGCGGACGACCACGTCCTCGTGCGTTCGACAGGCGTTTCGAAGCGTCTCGCGGGCGTTCCGAGCGTAAGTCACGACCAACAACACGGCTACCGTGAAAGTATCGTCGGCTGAGAAAAATCCCCCGAAGCCGCGGCGTCGGTGACTGAAGCGGCGGCGCGGGCGGGCGGTTACAACGGGTCCACGTCGAACTCGAGCGTTCCGGGCTCCTCGTCCAACAGGTCGTGGACGCGTTCGCGGGCGTCGGACTCGCTCTCTGCGACGACGACGAGTCCGTGCGCGCGGCCCTCGCCCGTCGCTTGGTACGGTCGCACCCCGTCCTCGCCCTCGAAGTCCGTCGCGTACGTCCGGAGGACGGTCACGACGCGCTGTTCGGTCGCCGCGAGGTCGGAGTCGCCCGACTCGAAGTCGCGGAGTGCCTCCTCGACGTTCCGGAGGGCGGAGATGCGGTCCATCTTACGTCGTCCGCAGGTGGTTCGTCCGCGGTTCGTACACCTCGCCCTTCCGGCGGAGGCTCTCTATCTCCTGTTCGGCCTTGCTCTCCGAGAGGTCGAGTTCCTCCTCGGCGCGTTGGAGGACTTCCTCGACGGGCGCGCCCTCCTCGTACTCCTCTTCGATGTCGCTGATGAGGGCCTTGAGGTTCTTGATGCGGTCCCGCTGGTTCTTCGAGGTGCCCGTCTCCACGATGTCGGCGTCGAACTCGCCCGTCTCGGGGTCCATCCCGATGTCGCGCAGGCAGGACTCGACGATGGAGGTGACGCGCTCTGCGTCCTCCCGGGTCACCGTATCGGAGAGGCGGAGGCGCGCCGACGCCTCCGCGAGGCGGACGAGGGCTTCGAGTTTCCGGGCCGTCACCGGCACCGGGGCGTCCTCGTCGGCGCCCTTCGCGCGGAAGTTCACGTAGAAGTCGCGGATGACCTCCTTCGCCTCCTCGGTCATCGTCGGGAAGCAGGTGCGCTTCGCGTACGCGATGTACTTCCGCAGGAGTTCCGCCTCGATGTCGGGGGCGACTTCCTGCGTGACGCTGTTTACCTCGTCTTCGGTGAACTCGGAGTTGGTGATGCTCGTCCGTTGGGTGTGGAGTTCGCCCGCGTAGTTCGTGTTGATGATGTGCTCTGCGAGTTCGGCGTCGGACTCGGGGTCCGGGTCGTCCGTGACCGTGAAGATGAGGTCGAACCGGGAGATGAGCGCCGGTTCGAGGTCTATCTGCTCGCCGATGGACTCGTACTGGTCGAAGCGGCCGTACTTGGGGTTCGCCGCGCCGAGGAGCGAACACCGCGACTTCAGCGTCGCGTTGATGCCGGCCTTCGAGACCGAAATCTGCTGCTGTTCGAGGGCCTCGTGCATCGCCGACCGGTCCTCGGGGCGCATCTTGTCGAGTTCGTCCACCGCGGCGATACCCTTGTCCGCGAGGACGAGGGCACCCGCTTCGAGCGTCCACTGTTGGCCGTCGCCGAAGTCGTCGCGGACGGCGGCGGCGGTCAGACCCGCAGAGGAGGAACCCTTCCCCGACGTGTACACCGACCGCGGCGCGATGTTCCGGATGTACTGGAGCATCTGGGACTTCCCCGTACCGGGGTCACCGATGAGGAGCATGTGCAGGTCGCCGCGGATGCGCGACCCGTCCGGGAGATGCTTCGTAACGCCCGAGAACAACTGGAGGATCATCGCGAGTTTCTCCTCCTCGTAGCCGTAGATGGACGGCGCGACGGACGCGACCATCTTGTCGTAGATGTCGTCGTGGTTCGACAGTTCGACGATTTCGGCCACGTCCTCCTCGGAGATGTCCATGTCCTCGAACTCCTCGTCCTCTATCTCGACGGCGACGCCGTCCATGTAGAGGTCGAAGATGGGCGTCTTCTCCTGATTCGAGGTCTGCTGTTCGATGTGGAGGACGCCCGTGACGGTGACGTGGTCGCCCGCGGTCACCTTCCCAGTCACGTCGTCCTCGATGTCGATGTCGATGCTCTGCGGCGTCTCGCCGCCCCGCAGGCCCTCGGGGCTCTCTTGGACGCGGAGTTTCTGGGAGTCGATGAACTCCGATTGGTCGAAGTTGACGTGGAACGGACCCTGTCGCTCACAGCCCTGACACTCGTGCGGTTCCTGGAATCCGCTGTCGGTCTGCGGGATGTACGTCATCGTCCCGCAGCGTTGGCACTCGAACGCCGCCTCCGTGATCTTCGGGCGGACGTCCGTCGCCTTCCGGACGATGCCCTGCACAGCGACCATCCGACCGATGTGGTCGTCGTGGACGCGGATGTTCCGGATGTCGACCGTGTCGGGGAGGTTCCGGAGGCGGACGTGCGCCTGTCCGAGTTTGACGTCCGCCGGGAGGTCGTACAGCCTGAGTCCCTCCTCGGCGTACTCCCGTATCTGGTCGGGCTTCTTCCGGAAGTCCTCCGCGAGGTCCGGGTCGAACGAGTACAGGTCGTCGTAATCGACGTAGAGCGAACGCTGTTCGGTGGGGTACTTCTGGGCGAGTTTCCCTATCTCGTCCCTGTAGTACTTCCGGTAGAACTGTATGAACCGGTCGGTGAGGTCTGTGTTCGGGTCCTGCGGGGCCTGCGCCATCGACGGAACCTACGTCCTGCATCGAATAAGAGTCTTCGCCACGCGCGCGACCCCTCCCCCATCGGGAGAGTCCACGCGGGAGTTCGGGCGCGCGCCGACGGGCGGAACGAACGACCGAGACGGACGAGTGATCGACCGAGACGGGGGAGAGAACGGCCGAGACGGCTCAAAAGGAGACGTTCGTCTCGATGTCCTCGGTGGCCTCGCGGAGTTCGTCGTGGTGGGCGTCTAAATCGAGGCGCGACGAGAGGTCGGCGTCGGTGAGGAGTTCCTCGAACTCGTCGCGGAAGCGGTGGTTCGCGCGCGTCGCCTCCGCCGCCGCCTCGACGACGCGCCGGTAGCGTGCGACCGTCTCCGCGTCGGCGTCCAACTCCGCGGCGATGTCGTCGTCGTCAGCCCCCTCGTAGAAGCCGAAGACGACCTGAACGAGGTCGGCGTCGCTCAGACCGCTCTCGAACTCGTAGCGGTCGGCCATCCGGGAGACGAGTTCGCCGACCCGTTCGGTCACCCGCCGGTCGTCGCCGTCGTCCACCAACGACCCGGGGCCCTCCTCCTGCGATTCGGTCACGGTGTCCGAACCCGTGGCGTCGATGAAGATGTCTCGGAGTTTGGCCGTCTTCTCGTCCATAGGTAGATATCTCAGGGCGTGACGCACGAAAAACTTACTGGAGCGTCGCGTCCAAACAGCGGACTGTCAGCCGAATCCCCGCCCGGCGACGGCAGCCGGCCGGTATCGTCAACCGAACGATTCATTGTAGTTTACGAGACACGGCGATACATGGCGACAGAAACGGAGTCGGTCGAACTCGTCGGCGACGAGTCGGCGCGGAACATCGCGCGCGCGGTGCTCTTCGCAGCCGTGACGAGTGCGACCGCACCCGTCGATCTGGTCCACCCTCTCGTACCGAACGTCCCGATAACGCTCCAGACGCTGTGGGTCTTCCTCGCGGGCGTCGTCCTCGGCCCCCTGTGGGCTGGCGTCTCGTTCGTCCTCTACGCGGTGGGCGGGGCGATCGGCCTCCCGGTGTTCGCCGGCGGGTCGAGCGGTCTCGGCGTCATCCTCGGCCCGACCGGCGGGTTCATCGTCAGCTACCCCGTCGCCGCCTCCGTGGTGGGCCTCGTCGCGCACGGCACCGGCAACCTCTCCGCGCCGGGCGACATCCCCCTCCCGCGCGTCGTCGCGGCGATGGTCGCCGGGTCGGCGGTCATCTACGCCATCGGTACCGTCGGCTTCTCCGTCGTGCAGGGCATCGGCCTGCTGGCCGCCGTCTCCGCCGTCGTCGTCCCGTTCCTCCCCGTCGCGGCCGTGAAGATAGCCGTCGCCGCGGCGGTGACACGAAGCGACGCCATCGTCGCGCGGTGACGCGGTGAGGCGAGTCCGATGATCGCCGTCCGCAATCTGACCCACCGCTACGGCGACGCGACGGCCGTCGACGACGTGAGCCTGACCGTCGAAGACGGGTCGTTCGTCCTGCTCGCGGGGGCGAACGGGTCCGGGAAGACGACGCTGGTCCGTCACTTCAACGGCCTCCTCTCGCCGGACGAGGGGACCGTCGAGGTGAACGGCCGCCCCGTCGCGGAGGACTTGGTGGCCGCCCGAACCGCCGTCGGGATGGTGTTTCAGGACCCCCGCGACGGGTTCGTCGCTTCGACGGTGCGGGCGGACGTGGCGTTCGGCCCCGAGAACCTCGGCCTCGACAGGGCGGAGATACGTCGACGCGTCGAGTCGGCGTTGGAGGCCGTCCGCATGGCCGACCGGGGCGACGCCCGCATCGAGGAACTGTCCGGCGGCGAACGCGAACGCGTCGCCATCGCGGGCGCGTTGGCGATGGAACCGGACCACCTCGTGTTGGACGAACCGTTCACCGGCCTCGACTGGCCCGCGCGGACGGCCGTCCTCGACAGACTACAACACCTCCGCGACTCGGGCACCGGCGTCGTCGTCGTCACCCACGACCTGCGGGACGTGTCGGCACTCGCAGATCGGACGGTGGTGATGTCCGACGGCCGAGTCGAACTCGACGCGACGGACCCCTCCCCCGACCGCCTGCGGGAACTCGGCGTGCGTCCGCCGCCCGAAACCGAATCGGAGTCGGAGACGGCACGGGAGTCGAGGACGACGAGTGAGTCGGAGACGGCGACGGACGACGCGCCGGGCCGACGCGCGAACGAGCGACGATGATATCGTACGCGCCCGGCGACTCCCCGGCCCACCGACTCGACCCGCGGACGAAACTCGGCTTTCAGGCGGCGTTCGCACTCGCGGCGTTCGCGCACACGACGCCACGCGGACTCGCCGTCCTGACCGTCGTCGCCCTCGGCGTCCTCGCGGCGTCGCGGACGCCCCTCCTCGGGACGGTGCGGGCGTACCGGGCGTTTCTCCCCTTCCTCGTCGCCGGTCCTCTCTTGGCGGCGGTGACGCTCCGACCCCCTTACGTCGTCCCCGAGGCGGCCGTCTACCCGGCGCTTTCGAGTTACCGCGTCGTCCTCGTCCTCCTCGTGAGCACCGCGTACATTCGGACGACGCCGGTGCGGGACTCCCGGGCGGCCATCCAACGCGTCGTCCCCGGGCGCGTCGGCGTCCTCCTCGGGGCGGGCGTGGGGTTCGTCCTCCGCTTTCTCCCCCTCCTGAAGCGCGATCTGACGACGATTCGCTCGGCGATGGACGCGCGACTCGGCGACCGGCGCGGACTCTACGAACGGATACGCCTCATCGCGGAGACGGGCCTCCGACGCCTGTTCCTCCGGTCGGACCGGTTCGCCCTCGCGCTACAGGCCCGGTGTTTCGCGTGGAACCCGACGCTCCCGGAACTCTCCTTCTCGCGGGCGGACGTCGCCGGCCTCGCGGCGACGGCGGCGCTAGTCGCCGCGGCGTTCGTCTAACCGGCGGACGATGGCGACGACGCCCCGGCCTCTCGGATAAACGGGTCGGTGGTGGCAAGATTTAATCCGGCGCTTCCCGCCTTATCGAACATGACACTCCTGCAGGCGGAACCGACCCGAGAGACGTTCTGGACCGTCGGGCCGGTCGGCGAGGCGCTTTTCTACGGCCTCGCGGCGATGGCTATCTTGGTCTTCTGCTACGGCGTCTACGACCGGTTCGCGCGGTACGCCCGCGGCGGGGCGGACCCCTTCGATAGACTCGACGACCTGCCCGGGCGAGTCGTCCGCGCGTCTCGGGTCGCCCTCTCGAACGAGGGCCAGTTCGACCGGGACATCTTCGCCGGGGTGATGCACGCGTTCATCCTCTGGGGCTTCCTGACCCTCCTCATCGGGACGACCATCCTGATGGTCGATATGGACATCTACCGGCGACTGACGGGCACCTCCTTCTTCCGCGGCGACTTCTACCTCTCGTACTCGTTCGTGATGGACGCCCTCGGGTTCCTGTTCGTCGTCGGCGTCGGCATGGCAATCTACCGGCGGTACGTCGTCCGCCAAGAGCGACTGTGGGGGAAACACACCGGCTTCGAGGACGACATCTTCGTCTGGACGCTGTTCGTCCTCGGCGTCGGCGGGTACGTCATCGAGGGCCTCCGCATCGTCGGCACGGAGTTCCCCGAGTGGGAGACGGTGTCGTTCGTCGGCTACTTCGTCGCCCTCGTCTTCGACGCCGCGGGGGTGACGCCCGAACTCGCGGCGACCCTCTACTGGGTGGGGTGGTGGTCCCACGCCCTCGTCGCCCTCGGGTTCGTCGCGTTCCTCCCGTACGCGAAACCGTTCCACATGATTTCCTCGTTCGCCAACGTCGTCGCCAGAGACGAGAAGGCGGGGAAGCGACTGCCGGGCGTCCCCGAGGACGCCGCGCCCGACGAGATAGGCTACACCGGAATCGAGGACCTCTCGTGGAAGCAACTGCTCGACACCGACGCCTGCACCAAGTGTGGCCGGTGTTCGTCGGTCTGCCCCGCAAAGGAGGCGGGACGCCCCCTCGACCCGCGCGACGTGATTCTCGACCTGAAATCCTACCGCGAGAGCCTCGACGCCGGTGAGACGGAACCGATGGACATCGTCGCGGACGGCGGCACCTCCGTCATCGACGCCGAGACGATGGAGTCGTGCGTGGCCTGCATGGCCTGCATGGACTCCTGTCCGGTCGATATCGAACACCTCAGTCACTTCACGGAGATGAACCGCCGCCTCACCGAGACGGGCCAGATGCAGGAACCCGTCCAAGAGGCGATGATGAACGTCTTCCAGAACGGCAACGCGTTCGGCGACCCCGCGCGCAAGCGACCGGCGTGGACCGAGGAACTGGACTTCGAGGTGCCCGACGCCCGCGAGGAGTCCGTCGAGTTCCTCTGGTACGTCGGCGACTACCCCTCCTACGACGAACGGAACCGCCGCGTCGCGCGTTCGCTGGCCCGCCTGTTCGAACTCGCGGGCGTCTCCTACGGCATCCTCTACGAGGACGAACAGAACGACGGCAACGACGTTCGGCGCGTCGGCGAGGAGGGTCTCTACGAGATGCTCGTCGAGGACAACGCCGCCGCGTTCGCGGAGTGCGACTTCGAGAAGGTGGTCTGTACCGACCCCCACTCGTACAACACGTTCGAGAACGAGTACCCCGAGATGGCCCCCGACTTCGACTACCCCGTCTACCACTACACGCAGGTGGTCGAATCGCTGGTCGAGGAGGGCCGCCTCGGACTCGACGGGACGGAACTCGACTACGACGTGACGTACCACGACCCCTGCCACCTCGGGCGGTTCAACGACGAGTACGACGCGCCGCGGGAACTCGTCCGGGCGACGGGCGCGCGGTTGGCGGAGATGCCGCGGAACCGCGAGGACTCGTTCTGTTGCGGCGGCGGCGGGGGCGGCCTCTGGATGGACCACGACGAGACCAAAAAACCGAGCGAGGAACGACTCCGGGAAGCCCTCGAAGACACCGCGGCCGGGAGCGCAGTCGAGAAGTTCGTCGTCGCCTGTCCGATGTGCGGCACGATGTACGAGGACGGCCGCAAGACCGGCGACTTCGAGGACGACATCGAGATTATCGACGTGGCGGAACTCCTCGTGGAAGCGTTGGAGTCGAAACGGGGGGCCGCGGTGGCCGAAGCCGAGAGCGACGACGACGCGACGCCCGCGGCGTCGGACTGACGCCGCAACGCCGAACTGACGCGGCGACGCCGCAACGACCCGCCGCGGAACCGACTCAGGACTCCGCGTCTTCGCCGTCTCCCGCTTCTTCCTCGTGTCGCCGCCGCAGTTGGTCTACGAGGTTCAGATGCATGAGGTGGAGATGCATCCCGATGCCGAACAGGAGGAGCCCCATCCCGACGAAGATGAGAGGGAGGAGGACGGCGTCGACTGCGCTCGGTACGCTGTCGAGGTTGTACGGGAGTTTGCCGACGACGGCGAGGAGGAAGGCGACGAGGATGACGCCGAACCCGGCTCTGACGAACCGGGAGTACCGCCCCAGTTGGTCGATTCGGTCCTCGATTTCGCCGGTCGTGAGCGAATTTCGGTCGTCTGTCATGGTGAGAGGTGGCCGCGGAACCGCGCGTCTCGGAGCGAACCGGCCCGCGCCCGTCCCGCGGTTGTCGTCCGGGCGGACCGGTGGCTAGTGGAGGGATAAAACGGAGGAGGAGCGGAGAGGGCCTCAGTTCATCGGGTACTCTTTCTGGAACCCGCGGAACTCCGTGCGGTGGGCCTCCTCGTCGGCGAGGATGGTGACCGCGAGGTCCTCCGTCACGGGGTCGTCCGCCTCGCGCGCGGCGTTTACGAGCGACCGGTACGTCTCGATGGCGTCCTCCTCCGCGGTGAGGACGCCCTCGATGACCGAGACGACGTCCGTGCTGTCCTCCGGCGGTTGGAGGTCCATCTGGCTCGCTTCGAACTCGGCGGACCCCGGCGGTTTCGCGTCGAGTTGTTTCAGGCGGTTCCCCAACATCTCGGCGTGGTTGAGTTCCTCTTGGATGTCCTCCTGAAGCGACTCTTTGACCTCCTCCGCGTGGACGCCGTCGAGGACGATGGAGTTGGTCAAGTAGTTCATCACCGTCTCCAGTTCGTCCAGATACGCCTCTTCGAGTATAGACGTGATTTGGTCTGCCATCTCGCAGAGATGTTGGCCCGCCGAGAACTAATAACTACCCGCCGAAGGGCGTATTTCGGCTCTCAGTCCAGAAATCCGACTAGTTCGACTGCGTAGCCGTCGGGGTCCTCGACGAACGCGGCGCGGGCGTTCGCCTCCTCGATGGTCATCGGTTCGTGGACGACGGGACAGTCCGTCTCCTCGACGACGCGTTCGAACTCGGCGTCCACGTCCTCGACTTCGACGGCGACGTGGTCCACGCCCGAGGGGTCAACCGACTCGTCGCTCTCGGGGTCGTACTTGAACTGCAGTTCCATGCCGTCGTCGCCGCCGACGTACACGTTGCGGACGCCGTCGAGGGTGAACTCGTGGGCGTACTCCAGTCCGAGCGTCTCGTAGAAATCGAGCGTCGCGTCCACGTCCGACACGTCCAGCGCCGTATGGATGAGTCGCATGGCGGCACCACGGCCGGACCCGTGAAATATCGGTCGGTCAGACCCGGGAAGCGTCCACGTCGATGGCGTCCACGGGGCAGATATCGACGCAGAGCATGCAGTCGATGCACTGGTCCTCGCGCGTCGGTTCGACCTTCTTCTCGCTCGCGGGGTGGTCCGGCGTGTCCACCCACGTGAACACGTCCACCGGGCAGTTCTCCAGACACGCGCCGTCGGCGACGCAGATGTCGTAATCGACGGCGACGTGCGTGCCGTGGATGCCGAGTTTCTCCGGCGGGTCTACGGGGCCCCATACCTCCACCCCGTTCTCCTCGCCGACGTTCTCGCGGTTCGAATCGAAGTTCGGGTCGATTCCCATTTGGCGGATGTAGTCACCCGGCCGTACTAAAGCGTCCGACTCCGGAATCGGGCGACGGAGGCGCGAATCGAGGCGACCAACCTGACAGATAAGTAACCGGCGCGCTCAGAGGACGCCATGCCGCGCGTCAACGAGTCCGACGTGGAGTGGTCGGAGAAAGAGCACGGAGAGACGACGTTCAGACGGAAACAACTCGGCGTCGCCGCCGACGCGGAACGCCTCGGCGCGAGTCTGTACGAACTCCCGCCGGGGGCGGCGTCGTGGCCGTACCACTACCACACCGGCAACGAGGAGGCGGTGTACGTCCTCTCGGGGACGGGCGTCCTCCGGACGCCGGAGGGCGAATCCCCCGTCGAACCGGGCGACTTCGCCGTCTTCCCCGACGACGAGTCCGGCGCGCACCGCCTGCGCAACGACGGCGAGGAACCGCTTCGCTACCTCGCCGTCTCGACGATGCGCGACCCGGACGTGACCGTCTACCCCGACTCGGAGAAGGTGGGCGTGTTCGCCGGGTCGCCGCCCGGCGGGCGGGAGGAACGGACCGTCTCCGGCTACTTCCGGCGCGAGGACGCGGTGGACTACTGGCTCGGCGAGGAGGAGTCGGAACGCGACGAGTGAAAAGAGGCGGGACGACCCGGTCGCCCCGCCGGAAGCGGGGCGGTCACGCGAGGGCGGTCTGGACGCTATCGAGCACGTCTCGCGCCGGACTCCGGTCCCGCGGCGGTACGCTCCCGTCGATGTACGACCGGAGCACCGAAGTCAGGTACTCCAGTTGCTCGCAGTCGAAGTCCTTCCCCTCTTCGAGGCGGAAGAGGAGGGTGAGCGCTCGTTCGGCGTCGTTCCCTTCGTCGAGTTCTCGTTCCACGGTGTCGAGGAGCGCGGTGTGCAGGACCCACGCCTCCTCGCGGTTCAAATCGAGCGTCGTCGGGCAGTCGTGTGCCGGAGCGGTCATTGTCTTACTCCGAGCGAAACTACATCCCGGACGGTATAAAGGTGTGTTTGGCATTAGCATACTGCGCACACTAGCGGCAGTGGATGCGGTTCGCGAGTTCGCGCCGTCTCTCGGCGCGCGAGGCGGTGAACCGCGTCCGCGCTTCCGGTCTCTCTCACGGCCACCGCACCGGTTCGCGTAAACGGCGTCGCTCGAAGGCCGCGATGCCCGTCGCTGACCGCGATTCCACCGTATCGAGCGACCGGAGTCACTCGAAGGCCGCAATCCCGGTCTTTCTCACGGCCACCGCACCGGTTCGAGTAAACGGAGTTACTCGAAGGCCGCGATGCCGGTTGCTAACTGGAATTCCACCGTGTCGAGTAAACGGAGTTACTCGAAGGCCGCGATGCCCGTGAGATCCTCCCCCAACACGAGCGTGTGGATGTCGTGGGTGCCCTCGTACGTGTACACCGTCTCGACGTTCGCCAGATGTCGCATCGGCGAGTAGTCCGTCGTGATGCCGTTGCCGCCCAGCATCTCTCGGGCGGTTCGGGTCACCTCCCGGGCCATCTCGACGTTGTGTCGCTTCGCCATCGAGACGTGCTGCGGCCGGAGTTCGCCGCATTCTTTCAGTTCGGCGAGGCGGTACGCCATCAACTGTCCGTTCGTAATCTTCGTCGCCATCTCGGCGAGGTTCTGCTGTTGTATCTGGAAGCGCGCGATGGGGCCGCCGAACTGCTCTCTGTCCTTCGCGTACTCGCGGGCCGCCTCGAACGCGTCCCGCGCCGCGCCGACGATACCCCACGAGATGCCGAACCGCGCCTGCGTGAGACAGGAGAGCGGTCCCTTCATCCCCTCAACGTTCGGGAGGACGTTCTCCTCGGGCACCCGAACGTCGTTGAGGCCGATTTCGCCCGTGACCGACGCCCGCATCGAGAGTTTGTCGTGGATGGGGTTCGTCGTCACGCCGTCGCGGTCCGTCTCGACCAGAAAGCCCCTGACGGGCGACTCCTCGGCGGAGACGTCCCGCGCCCAGACGACGGCCACGTCCGAGATGGGCGAGTTCGTTATCCACGTCTTCGACCCGTTGAGGACGTAGCCGTCGGCATCCCTCTCCGCCCGCGTCTCCATGCCCGCGGGGTTCGACCCGTGTTCGGGTTCGGTCAGTCCGAAACAGCCTACCGCCTCCCCCCGGCCGAGGGCGGGAAGCCACCGCTCCTTCTGTTCTTCGGACCCGTAGGCGTGGATGGGGTACATGACGAGTGCGCCCTGCACGCTCGCCATCGAGCGAATCCCCGAGTCCCCGGCTTCCAGTTCCTGCATCAGGACGCCGTACGCCCTCTCGCCGACGCCGGGAAGCCCGTAGCCGTCGATAGTCGGCGCGTAGAAGCCGAGTTCACCCATCTTCGGGACGAGTTCCTCCGGGAACGTCCCCGCCTCGAAGTGGTCGCCGATGTCGGGTTCGACCTCCTCCTCGACGAACCGGCGCGCCTCGTCGCGTATCATGCGCTCTTCGGGCGTGAGGTCCGCCTCCAATTCGAGATAATCGAGCATGAACGACTCTTGCGCGGCACGACGACAAAAGCGTTCGCTCGGTCCCGACCGGACGACGGAGAAGGGAGAGAAGACCCTCAGGCGATCAGTTCGGCGTCCGGTTCGTCGGAGTCGGCGTCGGCGTCCGACTCCGCGGCGACGCGTTCTGTGTACGCCACGAAGTTGTCGAACAGTCGCTTCGCCTCGCAGGCCGCCTCGTAGTTCTCGGCGTCGATGCCCGCGACGACGGACTCGATGCGTTCCTCGGGGAGGTCCTTCCCCCGGGTGACGGATTCGGCCGTCTGGGGATCGTACTCGGGGTGGAACTGAACGCCCCACGCGTGGCCCTTCCGGAACGCGTGGACGCCGTAGTCGTTCTCCGCGACGAGTTCCGCGCCCGGCGGGAGTTCGACGACGGCGTCCGAGTGCGTCGTGAAGGCGGTGAACGTCTCGTCGATGCCCTCGAACAGGGCGTCGTCGCCCGAGTGCGTCACCTCGCGGTAGCCGAGTTCGTACTCGCCCATGTCCTCGACGCGGCCGCCGAGGGCCGTCGCGAGCACCTGATGGCCGTAACAGACGCCGAGCATCGGCAGGCCCGCGTCGTGGGCGTCGCGCACGTAGTCTAAGAGCGGCGCTATCCAGTCTTCGTCCCAGTAGACGGACGACCGCGACCCGGTGACGACGACGCCGTCGAAGTCGAAGTGGTCCGGCAGTTCGCCGGCCGTCGCGTCGAACTCCGAGAGGTCGGCGTCGAGTTCGCGCCGGAAGTTGCGCCGCGTGTTCGGGTCGCGGTGCGACGCGTCGAGAAGTGCAAATCGCAGGCGAGAGTGGCCCGTACTCATCACCGCGTGTGAACGTTTCCGACGAAGAAGTGTCTTGCGTACGTGGCGCGTCGTGCCGGTCTTCGAGACGCCCGCGAACGCCCACGCCGTCGCCGACGGCCGACGCCGACCGGTGCCGCTACCGCGACGCCGACTGCTCGTCGAGGAAGCGCAGGAGTTCGTCGTTGACGACTTTCGACGCTTCGGCGTGCGCGAGGTGGCCCGCGCCCTCGACGGGGAAGAACTCGCCGCGCGGGAGGTCGGTCGCCAACTCCTCGCCGCGTTCAGGGGGCCAGACGGCGTCCTCCGTGCCATGGACGACGAGCGCCGGGGCGGTAACCTCGTAGAGGTCCTCAGCGGCGAACCGCTCGACCGCGGCGGCCTGCGCCTCCCACGCCGCCCGCGGGGCGTCCTCCTCGGCGCGCCACTCCAAAATCTGGTCGAACGCCTCCGGTTGCGCCTCAACGAATCGCTCGGAGACGGCCGCCCGGAGCGACCGTTCGAGTTCCTCGGGGTCGTCGGGCGCGCCGAAGAGAGGTTCGAGGTCCAACCCACCCCCGTACGCGGCGGTTCCGAACAGCGCGAGACTCCGGACGCGCGAGGTTGACCGCGCCGCCCGCAGGGCGACCATGCCGCCGAGTCCCGCGCCCACGAGGTGCGCCTTCCGGACGCCGTGGTCCGCGAGGACGGCCACGAGGTCGTCTACGAGCGTTCCGACGGCGTACGGGCCGTCGGGCGCGTCGGACCGCCCGGTGCCCCGCACGTCGAGGACGAGGCTCTCGTACGGGCCGGCGACGGCGGCGTGCTGCCACCCCCACTGCCACGCGCCGTACCCGGCGTCGCCGACGAACGCAACCGTCTCGCCCTCGCCGTCGGCCTCGTAGTGTATCTGGACGCTCCCGTTCGATGCGGTAGGCATGGTCGTCACTCTCGGCGGGGGCGTCTTTACGGCACCGACAGCGGTCGAGTTCGGAGACGGCCTACCGGGAATCGACGCGCCACTCGTCGTCGCGGCGTTCGACGACGGCGTCGAACAGCGTCTTCAGCGTGTTCACCGTCATCTCGTCGTGCGCCGTCGGGTCGAGGAAGAACTGACCGCGCGCGCCGACGGCCGCGAGGCGTCCCGTGAGGACGTGCAGGAAGCGATACAGCGTCTCCAACCGGGAGTACTGAAGCAGGAGCGTCAGCGACTCGACGGCGACGACCACCTCGCCGTCGGCCGCCTCCCAGTCGGTCAAGCGGGAGGATAGCTTCATCCCGATGCCCGTCAGGTCGGCGGGACTCGGCACTCCGTAGACGGTGACTCCCGAGTCAGAGGCGCGACTCGCCGCGTCGGTTCCGGTGACGAGGGCCGCCGCCGCGGGCGGACCGCCGAGTGTCTCCTCCCACCCGTCCAGCCACCGGTCGGGTGTCCCGGAGAACGACACGCCCGCGACGCGGACGCCGCTCGCGTCCTCGACGAGGAGACGCCCGTACGCCCGGTCCGAGGGCGCGTCTCCGGCGGACCGCAGAACGAGGACGCTGGTCGCGGTGCGCGGAACGTCGGGGACCCGCTCGGATAGATCCATCCGTTTCGTACACGCATATATACACGATACGATAAGTCTTGCTCTCTACCCGTACGGACCGGCGAGAATCGACGAAAAGGGAGATGTACTCCCGGTAGACGGCCTACGCGTTCAGGACGGTCCGGAGGACGTCCGGGGCGGCGTCGAGCGTCTCGTCTAGCGCGTCCACGTTCGGACCGCCGCCCTGCGCGAAGTCCGGCGGGCCGCCGCCGCCGCCGCCGACGCGGCCGGCGAGTTGGCCGACGACTTCGCCGGCGTTGATGCCGACGCTCTCGGGGACGCCGACGACGAACTGCGCGCTCCCGCCCGCGGCGGACCCGAGGACGGCGACTTTCCCCTCGTCGACGATGGCGTTTGCCGTCGCGCGGAGTTCGTCGGCGTCGCCGTCGAGTCGTTGGACGACGGCGGGCGTGCCGTCGATGTCGACTTCCTCCGCCTCCGCGGCGGCGCGCGCCTCCGCCAGTTCCGTCTTCAGGCGGTCGATGGTCTTACCGCGCTCCTTCCACTCGGTGAAGAACCGCTCGGCCGTCTCCGGCACGTCCTCGGGGTTCACGTCGAGGACGTCGGCCGCCTCGTAGAGGGCGTTCTCGGTGCGGTGGGTGGCGTCGATGGCGGCGTCGCCGGCGGCGAAGACGATGCGCTCGATGCCGTCCTGAACGGGTTCGGTGTTCAGAATCTTGATGGTCCCGATGTCGCCGGTGTACTTCACGTGCGTCCCGCCGCAGGCCTGCACGTCGTCGCCGACGGTGATGACGCGGATGTTCTGTCCCGGCGGGATGCCGCCCTGATACAGGTCGAAGCCGTACTGCTCTTCGGCCTCGTGGCGGTCCGGCCACTCCTGTTTGACCGGGACGTTCTGCATCACGATGTCGTTGGCGAGGCGTTCTATCTCCTCGATTTCCTCGCGCGTGATGCGTTCGTAGTGCGTCACGTCGAAGCGCGCGCGGTCGGTCCCCTTCTGTGCGCCCGCCTGCCGGATGTGCTCGCCGAGAACCTCGCGCGTCGCGTGACCGACGACGTGCGTGGCGGTGTGGTGGCGCATCAGGTGACGGCGGCGCTCCGAGTCGACCTTTCCGCGGACGAACTCGCCCTTCCCCGGGTCGTCGTCGGCGCGGTGGAGGACGACGCCGTCGGCTATCTGGACGTCCGTCACCTGCACCGTCGTGTCGTCCGAGGAGAGCGTCCCGTGGTCGGCGGGTTGGCCCCCGCCCTCGGGGTAGAACATCGTCTGGTCTAAGACCACGTCGTACCCGCCGTCGCGTTCGAAGACGTCCAAGACGACCGCCTCGAACTCCATTCGCTCTTGGTCGTCGTAGTAGAGACGCTCCGTCTCCGGCAGGTCGGCGATGCGTTCGTCGCGGGCGGCGGCGTCCCGGGTGCCGCCCTCGCCCTCGTGGCGGTCGGCGACCAGCGAGTAGAAGTCGTCCGGCATATCGACCGTCGCGCCGCGTTCGTCGGCGATCTCCTCGACCATGTCCGGTTGGATGCCGTGGGAGTCGTACAGTTCGATGAGTTCCTCGACGGGGATGGGATCGCCGGATTCGGCGTACTCGTCGGCGAGGTTACGGACCTTCCGCGTGCCTCGTTCGAGCGTCTCGCGGTACTTCCGCTCCTCCGTGCGGACGATGTCGCGGATGGTGTCGCGGTTCTCGTAGTCGAGGCGTTCGGCCTGCATGTCCACCAGTTCGTCGAGGGGCGCGTCCACGCCGACGTTGTCCACCAGACGCTTCGTCCGCCGGAGGACCATCCGCGCGAGGTAGCCGGTGCCGACGTTCGACGGGACGATGCCGTCGCCGAACATGTACGCGAGGGTGCGGCAGTGGTCGGCGATGGCGTAGATGTCTTCGAGGGGACGGAGCAGTTGCGTCAGTTCCTCGGCGTCCACGTCGAGTTGCTCCGCGATGTCGACGCGCGCCTCGTACACGTCGTCCACCTCGTCGATGTCGAGGTAGCCCGACAGTTTGGCGGCGCGGTGGACGAGTTCGCGTTCCTCCTCGGAGAGTTCGACGCCCGCGTTCCCCTTGAGGAACTCTATCATGTCGGGGTAGACGGCCTCGTAGACGGTGGGCGTCCCCTGCGACACCCACGTCCAGCGTTCGAGGCCGTAGCCGGTGTCGACGATGTAGGTGTCCATCGGCGAGTACCGGTTGCCGTCCTTCATCTCGTAGTCGCCCTCGGGGTCCTGCTCCATCGACATGAAGACGAGCGTCGCCAACTCCGCGCCGCGGTACAGAACCTCGAAGGCGGGGCCGGCGTTGCCGCCGCCGACCCACGGGTCCTCGATGTACGTGATTTCCGAGAGGTCCGCGCCCATGTGCTCGAAGAACTGGTCGCAGAGGCGGACCGTCTCGTCCTTCCAGTACACCTCACCCTCGTAGGCGTACTCGTCGCCGGCCTCCTCGCGGGCGTTGAAGGCGTGGTGGGCCATCATCTCGAACGCCATCGTGTGCCGGCCCGTCTTGCCGACGTTGTCGATGTCCTGCATCCGGATGCAGGGCTGAGAGATGGTCAGCGGGTTCGCCGGCGGGGGCGTCTGACCGCTCGTGACCAGCGGTTGGAAGTCGTAGATGGACGCCTGCGTCAGGAGAACGTCGTCGCGCCAGCGGTTGGCCGCGACGGGGTACGGTTCGATGCGCTCGTGGCCGTGTTCCTCGAAGAAAGAGAGGAACTCCTCCCGCATCTCCTCGAGCGTGTACTCCTCGTCGAAGCCGGGGTTGTCGATGAAGGTGTAATCGTCGGCGGGCGGTTCGCCGCAGGTCTCTCTGTCGGGGTCGCGCGTCCAGAAGTGGACGTCCGTCACCGGGCACTGCTTCCGGTGGAACCCCTCCTCCTCGAAGTAGTCGAGGCGATACTCCTCTTCGAGTTCACTCATTACCCGTGATTGACCTACGACCGGGTAAAACAGTTCCGGGAACGCCGGGACACGTGCGGTCGATTTCGGGGTCGTCTCCCCGCGAGAACCGAGAAAGAAGCCTCTCGACGTTCAAGTAGAATTGAGTGTAAGAGTAGATTATACGACCAGCGAAGAGGGCGAAAGAAGCCCACGCGAGGGGGACCGACGGACGCGTCGGAGCGTTCGACCGCGGTGCGCCGACACCGGTAACCGGTTGCCGCGCCTTTCGACGGGTATGGAGACGCGCGAGGCGGTCCCCGGCCGGTCGATAGGCGAGTGGATAGCGTGGGTCGGGCTGTCGTTGCTGGCGGGCGTCGTCGGAAACGCTCTCTCGGGGACGGCGGTCCGGACGTGGTATCCGACGCTCGCGGAACCGTGGTTCGCGCCGCCGGACTGGGTGTTCGGCCCCGTCTGGATAGCGCTGTACGTCCTGATGGGGACGGCGGCGTTTCTGGCGTCCCGGTCGGGAGACGACCGAACGCGCGCCGCACTCGCCGCCTTCTTCGTCCAACTGCTGTTGAACGCCGCGTGGTCGGGGGCGTTCTTCGGCCTCCGGTCGCCGGCGTTCGGACTCGCCGTCGTCGTCCCTCTGCTCGTTGCCGTCGCCGCGACGACCGGACTGTTCGCCCGCATCGACCGACGCGCGGCGGCGCTGATGGTCCCGTACCTCCTGTGGACGGCGTTCGCCACCGCCCTCAACTACCGGTTCTGGGTGCTGAACTGACGGCGGTACGCTTCGGGGCGGAGGGGAGAAGAGAGGAGAAAAGGGGGAACCGCTTACTGCTCCGACGCGCCCGCGAGGGACGCCAGCAACGCTTCGAGTTGCACCTGTTCGTTCGCGCCCTCGGTGATTCGGTAGTCCGCCTCGCCGATGCGTTCCATCAGGCGAACCGTCGCCCGTTCGTCCAAGTCGAAGTCCCACACCGAGCGGTGGAGTTGGTCGATGATGTCGCCGCCGGCCATCCCCGTGTCGACGAGGAGCGTCTCCAACTTCGACCGCGCGCCGAGGAAGTCGCCGTCGATGGCGGCGGTGACCATCTCCTCTATGTCCTCGGGGCGGGCCGTGGAGGTTATCATGTACACCGCCTCCTCGTCCACCACGTCGCCCGTCGTCGCCGCCGCCTGCAGGGAGTTGATGGCGCGGCGCATGTCGCCGCCCGCGGCGTAGACGAGGGCGTCCAGTCCGTCCTCGGTGAGTTCGATGTCCTCGTTCTCGGCGATGTCCTCCACTTGCGACCGGACGGCGTCGTCCGAGAGCGGAGAGAAGCGGAAGACGGCGCACCGCGACTGGATGGGGTCGATGATCTTCGAGGAGTAGTTACACGAGAGGATGAAGCGGGTGTTGTCGGAGAACTGCTCCATCGTCCGGCGGAGCGCCGACTGGGCGTCCGAGGTCAGCGAGTCGGCCTCGTCTAAGAAGATGACGCGGTAGTCGTACCCGCCGAACGACGAACGCGCGAAGTTCTTGATCCGGTCGCGCACCACGTCGATGCCGCGTTGGTCCGAGGCGTTCAGTTCGAGGAAGTTGCCGCGCCAGTCGTCGCCGTAGATGGCGCGCGCGATGGCCGTCGCACAGGTCGTCTTGCCGATGCCCGCCGGCCCGGCGAAGAGCAGATGGGGAAGGTCGTCCTGTTCGATGTAGGACTTCAGACGCCCCACGATGTCTTCCTGCCCGTACACGTCGTCAAGCGTCTGCGGGCGGTACTTCTCTATCCAGATCTCTCGGCCCGCGGGGGCGGAGTCGGACTCTGCGGCCTCGCTCATACGCGTCACACGGGCCCCCCGAGTGATAAAGAACCCGCGTTGGCGCGACCGGCGGACGACCCCGCGACGGGCGGCGGACGCGGAGAGAAACCCTGAAACCCGCGGCGCGCCGACGCACGACCATGCAGGTGACCGTCGAAGTCGTCGGGGAGGAGACGCGCGAGGTGGAGGTCGGCGACGACGGAACGTACGCCGACCTGATCCGCGCGGTGGACCTCAGTCCCCACGAGGTGTCCGTCCTCGTGGAGGGCGCTCCCGTCCCCGAGGACCAACCCGTCGAAGCGCCGGAAGTGAAGGTTCTCAGGCTCATCAAGGGCGGATGACGGCCCGACGCGACGACCCCACGAAAACGGGGTCCTCGGAGGGTAGCTGTAGTAGGCGAACGAGTCGCCCCTTCTTCGTCGTTCGGCCGGAGACGTTACAGTAGTCCAGAGATCACGATTCGTTCGATTATGCGGCTAACTGGGGGAACGGAGGGACGGCCGCGTGGCGGTCGCCGGAGAGGCGTCCCCGACGTGCGAACGAGAGGGGTTGCGGAGACGAGCGTCCACACCGCCGAGACGAACGCCGTCGACGAAGCGGACGACACCGCCGGGGAGGTACCGACGTGAGTCCACGGAGGGATTCGCTCCGGCGCGGACTCCTGTTCGTCGGCGCCGGCGTGCTACTCGTCGCCGCCGCGTTCGGAGGGAGTTGGGCGCTCGCTCCCGACATGGACCGGGTGTCCGAGTCCGCCGACGTAGACAACTCGTCGCTGCTGGTGGGCGTGCAGGGTCCCGGGCCGAACGGAAACGTGACCGCGCTCGACGGTCGGGGGAACGTCAAGTGGAGCATCGGGAACATCATCAGTTACCAGAGCGTCCAGACGCTCGACAACGGTTCGGTGCTGACCACGTTCGCCGCGGGCGGCTACCAGGACTGCGGACGGTACCAGCCGCCGTGCAAGCGGACCGGCGTCCGGATCATCGAGCCGAATCCCCGTCCGGAAGTCGTCTACGAGTGGAGCTACCCGGTCCGGACCCGGAAGGACAGCGAGGTCCACGACGCGGAGATGATGCCCAACGGCGACGTGCTCGTGGCCGACATGGAGTGGGAGAGCATCTTCACCTACGACCCCGAGACGGGTGAGCGGAACTGGACGTGGAACGCAAGCGACCACTACGAGGCTCCCGACGACCCGACGAAGGTCGACTGGCTCCACCTCAACGACGCCGACTACATCGGCGACGGCCGCTTCCTCGTCTCGATCCGCAACGAGAACCAGCTCCTGATCGTCGAGCGCGGGGAGGGCGTGGTCGAAGTGATAAACGAGGACGGCGACGAGGACGTGCTGAACCAGCAGCACAACCCGCAGTGGCTCGGCGACGGCGCGGTGGTGGTCGCCGACTCGGAGAACCACCGCGTGGTCGAACTCCACAGGAACGAGACGACCGGCGAGTGGGAGGAGGGGTGGGCTGTCGCCAAGGCGGGCGGTGTCGCGTTCGACTGGCCGCGGGACGCCGACCGACTGCCGAACGGCAACACGCTGGTGACCGACAGCCGGAACAACCGCGTGGTCGAGATACGCGAGGACGGGAGCGTCGTGGCGAGTTACGGCGTCCCCTCGCTGCCGTACGAGGCCGACCGCGTGCCCCACGGCGAGGTGTCCGGTACGGCCCCGCAGTCGATCCAGCCCTACGGCACCGAGCGGGAGACCGACCTCGGCCTGCTCGACCGCAAGATCCCGATACTCTGGATGCTTCTGGCCGGCGCGCGAGAGTTCGTCGCGCTCCCCTACTGGGTGTCGGAGATTCACGTGCTAGTCGTGGCCGTCGCGCTCGTCCTCTGGATTCGCGGCGGGCACCTGCTCGTACGAGGCGGACTCGGTAGAAAACAGTAATCGCGCTGTCGGGGTGAGCTACCCCCGTGATCGAGGACGGGGCGGCCGACCTGTTCGATGTCATCGTCACCCGCGCCGGGGACGCGCGAGGGGATTTAACCCGACGCGGGGACGAACGTCGGTCGATGAACCTCGCGGTGCGGGAGGCGACGCCCGGCGACGCGGACGACGCGATGTTCCTTCTCGACGGCGCGATGCTGGAAGCGGACGCCGAGGCGGTCCGCCGCCGAATCGAGTCGGGGTCGGTGCTGGTGGCCGTCGCGGATGCGGAAGGAGACGGCGACGTCCGCGTCGTCGGCGTCTGCGTCCTCGACGGGGGCGAAATCGAGCAGATAGCCGTCCGGCGAGAGCGTCGCGGGCGGGGCGTCGGAACCGCGCTGGTCGAAGCGGTCGATTCGCGGACCGACGGCGCGGTGACCGCTGAGTTCCGCGAAAACGTGAGGCCGTTCTACGAGTCGCTCGGATTCGAGATTCGAGAGACCGAGGAAGGACGCTACCGGGGCGTCCTCAGATGAGCGGTTCGACCAGTTCCCGTCCCGCCTCGAGCAAGGTGTCGACGTCCTCCCGACTCGACGCCTCGGCGTAGACGCGCATCATCGGTTCCGTCCCCGAGGGGCGGACCAGTACCCACGAGCCGTCGTCTAAGAGCAGTTTGAAGCCGTCGAGCGTGACGACCTTGGCGATGTCGCGGCCGGCGACCCGTTCGGGGAGTTCGTCCTCCAACTCCTCGATGACGCGTTCCTTCTCGGAGTCGGGGCACTCCAAGCCTATCTTGTCCGCCACGATGTCGCCGTGTTCCGAGAGGAGGCGGTCCACGCGTTCGTCCATCGGTTCCGCCGCCGTCGCCGCCGCGCCGAGGAGTCCCATGAGGACGCCGTCCTTCTCGCGCACGTGCCCTCGAATGGAGAACCCGCCCGATTCCTCGCCGCCCATCAGGGCGTCGTGTTCCTTCATCGCGTCGGCGACCCACTTGAACCCGACCGGCGTCTCGAACACCTCCTCGCCGTGCGCCTCCGCGATGCGGTCGATGAGGAACGTCGTGGAGACGGTGCGGATGGCCGGGCCGCTATCCGATTCCAGCAGGTAGTCGTAGGCGGCGGCGAAGAACAGGTTCTCGTCGAGGTGGCCGCGTTCGGGGGTGACGAACGCCACGCGGTCGGAGTCCCCGTCGTTGGCGACGCCCAGGTCGGCGTCCTCCTCGCGGACGGTTTCGACCAACCGCTGAAGGTTCTCTGCGCTCGGTTCCGGCGGCGTCCCGCCGAAGTCCGGGTCGCGTTCGTCGCGGATGCTGATGACCTCCGCGCCCGCGGATTCGAGGAGGGCGTCCGTGACGCCGCGGCCCGACCCGTGCATGGCGTCGTAGACGACGGTCAGACCCGAGAGGTCCGCGTCCACGAGTTCGCGCGCGTGTTCCGCGTGCGGCGTGACGATGTCTACCTCCTCGACGTCGCCGCGTTCCTCCTCCGGAAGCAGGTCGGGTTCCGCGAGGCGTTCGACGATTGCCTCCGTCACCTCCGGGAGGGCGGGCGCGCCGTCGGCGGGGATGAACTTCACGCCGTTGTACTCCGCGGGGTTGTGCGACGCCGTGACCATCATCGCGCCGGAGAGTTTCCGGTCGACGATGGCGTGGGCGACGAGGGGCGTCGGTCGGTCGCGGTCCGGGAGCAGAACGTCGAAGCCGTTGCCGGCGAGTACCTCCGCCAGCGACCGGGCGAACCCGGGCGAGGACTCGCGGGCGTCGTACCCGACGAACACCGGCGCGTCGTACCCCTCCTCCGAGAGGTAGTCGGCGACGGCCTGTCCGACGATGCGGAGGCGGTCGTCGGTGAACGTCTCGAGGGTGGCGCGCCACCCGTCGGTGCCGAAGGATATTTCGTCCATAGGTGAACGTCTCCGGCGTCCGTCAAAAAGGTACGGCGCGGCGACGGGTAGACGCCCCCTACGGAGTGCCGACGGGCTTTTCAGCCGATGGGCCTAGTTCGCTAGCGATGACGAAGGTTATCGCCGTCTGCGGAAGTAGGCGCGACGGCAGTCACACCTTGAACGCTCTCCGCGTCGTCCTCGAGGCCGCCCGCGAGGCGGGCGCCGAGACCGAGATGATAGACCTCGGCGAAGTCGACCTCCCCCTCTTTCACCCGGATAAAGACGAACAGGGCGACTCCGCCCGACTCACCCGAACGGTCCGCGAGGCCGACGGCGTGGTCCTCGGCTCTCCGGTGTACCACGGGTCGTACTCCTCGACGTTCCGCAACTTCCACGACTACTGCAATTTCGACGACTACGAGGACACCGCCGTCGGGTTAGTCGCCGTCGCGGGCGGCGGGTCCTACGGCGCGACGCTCGAACACATGCGGAGCACCGTCCGGGGCGTCCACGGGTACGTCGTCCCGCAACAGGTCGGAATCAGGAAGGGATACGAGAAGTTCGAGAGCGGCGAACTCGTCGACGAGGACATCGAAGAGCGACTCGTCTCCCTCGGCAAGGCCGTCTTCGAACACGCGGCCAAACTCAACTGCGAACCGCCCGTCCTCGCGGAGTCGGACTGACCGCTCTCCGCTCTCTGCCCGCGTCTCAGAAGAAGGCGGTCACCGACGCGTCCGAGAGCGCGAACGCGAGTATCTGCCCGCCGAGGACCATCGTCGCCGCGTCGGGAAGCGAGTCGTCCCGAGTTCGTCCGACGAGAGCGACGTTAAATCGGCTTAAATCGGAGACATAACGGTCCGAAACCGCCGAAATCGGCGTTCACGATACGCACCATTCACTACCGTCGCCGCGAGAAGGGAGAGCGGAGGCACCGAACATGGAACTCCGAACGGTAGCCGTAGCGGTCCTCGCGACACTACTCGTGACCGCGGGCGCGGCCGCGGCCGCACCCGGTAACGCACCGACCGACGCGGGCGCAGACGCGTCGAACCAATCCGAAACCGGCGAGGCGAACGCCGACGGCGCGAACGCCGAGAGGGCGAACGGCCCCGCCGGTGACCTTCCCGAACGGGTGCCGGACCACGTGACGAAGATTCACGACGCCGTCCGGCAGTTCCTCGACGGGAGTCTCGGCGGAACGCTCGGTGAGGCCGTCAGCGGAGCAGTCGGCGGCGGTTCCGCCGCGTAGAACCAGGTCGTATCGTATCCCTTCCCCCGGTCGTTTTCCTACTCGTCGAGTCCGACTAGCCGCTCTTTTCGCCGCCGCGAGAACTGCTTGACCTCGTACTCGCGGGACATAGCCTCGGACTTCGAGTCGAACGACTCCGCGTGGACGAGTTCGACCGGCGTCCGGCCGCGGGTGTACTTCGCGCCCTCGCCCGCGTCGTGTTCGGCGACGCGGCGTTCGACGTCGGTCGTGTACCCCGTATACAGCGACCCGTCGGCGCACCGGAGGACGTAGACGTAGTGTTCCGACACGGCGAGACGGTCCGCGCCGGGCGGTGAAAATTCGCTCGGTCGGTGACGCCGGACGTCCCGACACTGGCGAAAAGTAATTCACGGAGTGCGCCGACTGGTAGTGACAATGTCAGATTCCCGTGATATCCAAAAACTTCTCCTCGACCGACACGACGTCCTACAGGTTCTCAGTCGGGATCCGAGCTCGAAACGGGAGATTCTTCCCGAAGTCGGCGTCGCACGCTCGACGCTCGATAACATCATGAGACAGCTCGAAGAGGCGGGATTGGTCGCCTACGCGGACAACGAGTGGCATCTGACGGTCTTCGGGCAGAGCGCGTTCGCGCTCTCTCGGGAGTACCGCGAACATCTGTCGGACCTTCACCGGGCGTCGTCGTTAGTCGATACGCCGGCCGAGGAGAGCCCGTTCGACGACTCGCTACTCGTCGGCGCGGAGGTCTACTATCCCGAAGAGACGATTCTCGACGGGGTCATGCAGGAACTGTTGGACGCGGCGAAGGGAGCCAGCCGATTCCGTATCTTCACGCCCGCGATACTCTCGTCGTACGTCGAACCGTTCTACGAAAGCGCGAGACACGGCGACGACCCGCGCGTCGAGGTCATCGTGACGCCCTCGCTCCTCGAACAGTTACGCGTCCACCATCCGGACCTCCTCGACAGGGCGATAACGGACTCTCCGTTCTCGTTTTTCACCGGCGAGACACCGGAGTCGTTCGGCCTCTGGATCGCCGACGACAGGCAGGTGGGCGTGTTAGTGTTCGGAGACACCGGAATCCGCGGTATCTTGGTGAACGACACCGACGCGGCGCTCGAGTGGGCCGAAGAGTACTACGAACGGGTCAAACAGACCGCCGACGCCGTGTTCCTCCGAAAGCGGTCGAACTCGAGCGACGTCGTTTGAACGTTCGTACGCGTCGAACGGCCGACTACCGGTCGTCGTAGGAGAACTCGGTCCCGCCGCACTTCGGGCAGGTGTCCCTCCCGATGGGTTTCGGGCCGTACGACCGGAGACCGAGGAGGGTGACGCCGCAGGAGTCACAGACGATGTTCACCGGCACAGGTCGGAGGCGTTCGACGAGGGCGTCGGTTCGCCGGCGTCGATTCCCCGGGGGTCTGAGACCCCGTTCATCCGTCGTCCGTCGGCCGCAACCGGAGTTCTTCGGTTCTCGCCGCGAGGTTGAGTAGTTCCACCTCGTGACTCTGCGACGCGTGGCGAGTGAAGAACTCCTGTGCGGCGTCGTACTCCTCGAAGATGACCTCCTCTCTGCAGTCGCGACATACGCATCGGTACATCTTACTCCCCACCCGGACGTTCGCGGACGGGGTCCTCTCCGCTCGTCCGGGCGGTTGTCCACCGATTTCGGACGGCGAATCCGACGCACGTCGGTCGGTCCGCACCGTCTCCGAGCGGTCGGAACGCGTCGCCGTCTCTCGCCTCCTGCAGTGATAAGCCGTCAACCCCGACGCACCCTACTTCCGAAACTGCCGAGTGACTCTCGGCCCTCGGTCCCGTCGTTTCGGAAGCCGTTAACTGCGCGCTGAGCAATCCCATCGGCAGTAGGTGAGTTTGCTACCGCCAAAGTATTTTCTCTAATTCTAGTTATCGAAACGTTATAACCGCCGCGTTCATTTATATTTCAAAACAGAGATATAGAAATTATCTACGGGTCGGAGACGATTCCCGCGCCGAAGTGGTTGAACGGTTGGATGTAGGTCCGCCGTCGGAGACGTTCGCTGACGATGGTCAGTCCCAAGTTGTCAATCTGCGTGGCGATGTCGTTTATCTCCTCGGAGTCGTTCGAGACGGCGAGAACGCGGACATTCTCCTGCGCGCTCAGCATCTCCTCGACCCGGACGACGTGGTCGATTTCCAGCGCCGCCTGAGCGAGTTCCTCGCGGCGTTGGACCGGCGCGGTACAGCAGAATTCGAGCCGAATGGGGAACCCGGCGTTCTGATAGTCGATGACGGGAACGTACCCTTCGAGGACGCCCATCCGCTCCATCTTCTCGATTCGGTTCCGAACCGTCTGGTCGGACACCGGGAGCTGTTTGGCCATGTCGACGGGCGTGTAGTTCCGAGCGTCTTCCTGAAGGAGATGGAGGATGCCTAAGTCTATCTCGTCGAGTCCCTCGGCACTCATGGGTGACGTAGCAGTATCCGACACAATGATTCTTTGGACTGACGCCTTCGAGCCGCGAAACTACGGAATTCGCGGGCGCTCCGCTCCGACCGCGGCGCCGGAGAACCACGGGGAGAGCGCTCAGGAGACTTCGTACCCCATGTCTTGGAACGCGCCGCGAATCTGTTCTTCGCCTATCTCGTCGTCGTCGTAGCGCACGTCCGCCGCGCCGCTTTCGGGGTCTATGTCCACCGCGACGACGCCGCGCGCGTTCGACAGTTCGTGCTCTACGTCCTCGACTTCGTCCTCGGACTTGACGGCTCTGAGGGCGAACCGCGCGTTCTCTTCGGCCATGCGAGTACGGTATTCGAGGCTGGAGGATGAGCGTGCGGCCTGCAAGGACAAGCCCTCCGTCACTCGATTTCGAAGCTCTCTACCACGTCCGCGAGGGCGTCGCTGTTCGGTACGCCGTGGTTCACCGAGAGGGGAGAGACGCTCACTTGCGCGTCCACGAGGGCGCGGCGGTCGGTGCCGACCGGGTACAGGCGGCGGTGTTCCTCCGTCGGCGGGAAGGGGTTCTCCCACCCCACCGCGCCGGGCCACGTCCGGTCGTGGAGGCGGACGAGGCGTTCGTCGTCCGCGAGGTCGTACTCCTCGCCCGGTTCGGTCACGGGTTCGACGTGTTGGCCGTAGTCGTGGTGCGGGCGCGTGAGGATGACGGGCGGGTTCGCCGCGTCCACCGGCGCGTTGACGTTCAGCAGGTCCACCTCGTCGTAGACGCCCGCCTCCAGTGCGCGTTCGACCAGTCCGCGGGCGGCGCGGGCGGGCCGGGAGAAGTCGTACTCCTCGGGCGGCGAGAGGAAGAAGTCCGTCGAGTGGTACGCCGAGACGGCGAGGGCGGGCGTGTCGAGGAACGCCGCCTCCAAACCCGCGCCGACGGTGGCGGAGCGTCCCACGACGTAGTTGCCGGCGTTCGGGCCGTCGTTGACGCCCGCGACGACCACGTCGAAGGAGTCGTCGAGTCCGCGGAGGCCGTACGCCACGCAGTCGGCGGGCGTGCCGCCGAAAGCGTACCCCCACGGGTGGTCGCGGACGACGGCGGTGTCGTTCCGCGTCCGTCCGAGGCCGCTTCGGTTGCCGTCGGGCGCGACGACGGTCACCTCCCCGAGGGCGGTGAGTTCCTCGCGGAGGGCCGCGATACCGGGCGCGTCGATGCCGTCGTCGTTGGTTAGGAGGATGGAGAGACCGTCGCTCATCGGGTACCGAAGCCTCGTCGGAGTCGAACCTATGGCTTCTGATTCGCGCGCGGGAAAAGGGGGGGGTCGGCTTCGCGTGGTGGTCTTTCGTCCGCTTCAGTGGTTATGCGGTGCGGGTGCGTCGCCTCGCGACTTCAGCGATGCCCGCGTTCGCCGAACAGTTTGGACAGGCGAGGACTCGCCCACGTTCGTCGGCAAACACGCGCACGAAGTGCTCGGAGACGTGCGACCCGCAATGGTCACAGGTTGACATGGTTGTCCGGCAGCCACCACAGTGCCGGTATCCACCGCTACGCGTTCCGTCCGTAAGACCGCTTCGCGCGCGTGCAACGATACCACACAACGGCCCCCGCGTCGCGGCCGCGCGTCAGTCCGAGTCGGACCCGGAGACGGCGCCTTCGTCCGTATCAGCGTTCTCGTCGGTATCGGCGTCTCCCCTCGCCTGCGACACCGCGCGGGCGACGAGTCCGGCCTGCGCCCCGGCGACGAACCCGGCGTCCACGTTGACGACGGAGAGGACGGTACAGGACTGAAGCATCCCCGAGAGGGCCGCCTCGCCGTCGCCGCCGTGGCCGTACCCCGTCGATACGGGCAGGCCGATGACCGGCGTATCGACCAGTCCGGCGACGACGGTCGGAAGCGCACCCTCGCGCCCGGCGGCGACGACGAGGACGTCCGCGGCCCGCAGTTCGTCGAGGTGGTCGAGGACGCGCCCGAGGTGGGCGACGCCCACGTCCTCGACGCGCGCGACGGACGCGCCCATCTCGCGCGCGATGACGGCCGCCTCGCCCGCGGCCTCGGCGTCGGAGGTGCCGCCGGTGACGATACCGACCGCGGCGTCGAGACTCGGCGGTTCGAAGTCCGGCGCGTGCGCGACGAGCGTCCGCGCCCGTTCGTCCCGGTCGAGTTCTACCGCGTCGTCTAGCTCCTCTGCGACGGCGTCCACGTGGGCCTGCGACGCGCGGGTGAGTATCGCGCGACCGGTGGATTCGACGGCTGCGGCGGCTAACGTCGCCGTCTCCGCGGGCGTCTTCACGTCCGCGAGGATGGCCTCGGGGACGCCTCGGCGCGTCTCGCGGGCGGCGTCGAACCGCCCGGCGTCCGTCGTCGCGTACCCCGCCAGTCGGGCCTCGGCGGCCGCCGGGGAGAGATCGCCCGCGGCTACCGCCTCCAGAATATCTCGCATGGTGCGCCGTTCTGGTTACTCCCCCTCGTACGTGTCGTTTCCGGTCGATGCGGGGTCCAGTAACGGCCGAACTTTCCCTATCAAACTCCCACTATATAAATCCGTCCCCTCTGAAAGGCCATAACCTACCGGTAGGGACGTAGAGGCGGCAGATTTGCGAAATCTTCTTAAGTAGTGACTCTGAAAGGTGGGTTGTATGGCAGACCTTATTGTCAAGGCAGCCGTCAAGGAAGCGCTCAACGACAAGAACGTTGCTTCGGACTTCTACGACGCGCTCGACGAGGAAGTCAACGAACTGCTCGAAGACGCCGCCCGCCGTGCGGAAGAGAACGACCGGAAGACGGTCCAGCCCCGCGACCTGTAAACCGGTTCCATTCGGTTTCGATTTTTTCGAGGCGCTACGTCCGATAGCCTCGCGTCCGCGGAGCGACGCGCCCGGGAAGGCGACGGAGAGCGGCGTCAGCCGCGCGTCCTGACCTCGACGCCGTCGTCCGTGCCGACGTACACCTCGTCGGCCATCCCGACGAACAGGCCGTGTTCGACGCACCCCGGAACCGACGAGAGGTCCGTAGCGAGGGACGCGGGGTCCTCGATAGCGCCGAACTCGCAGTCGAGGACGAGGTTCCCGTTGTCGGTGACGACGGGGCCGTCCTTCCGTTCGGCGCGTCTGAGCGTCGGGTCGCCGCCGAGTTCCCGCAGGCGCGCGGCGACGGTCGTCCGCGCGTCGGGCAACACCTCCACCGGCACCGCGCGGTCCAGCGTCGCCGCCGTCTTCGAGGGGTCGGCGACGACGACGAATCGCTCCGCGGCGGCGTCCACGATTTTCTCCCGCGCGTGCGCCGCCCCGCCGCCCTTGATGGCGTTCAGCGCGTCGTCCACCTGGTCCGCGCCGTCGATGGCGACGTCTACGGTCTCCACCTCGTCCAAGGAGACGAGGGGGATGCCCTCCTCGCGGGCGAGTTCGCGCGTCGCGAAGGAGGTGGGGACGCCGCGGACGTCGAGGCCGTCCTCCTCGACGGCGCGGGCGACGGCGCGCACGGCGAACGCCGCCGTGCTACCGGTGCCGAGTCCGACCGTCGCGCCGTCCGTCACGAGCTCCGCCGCGCGTTCGCCCGCGCGGCGCTTCTGGTCGTCCGTACCGCCCGTCGTCTTCATACTCGTGCGTCGGAGAGGCGCGGCGAAAAGCCTTCGAACGCCGACGCCCGCGGTCACGCCTTTACTCCCGGAGTCCGTCGTCCGCGGTATGACAGATTCTGTCGCGGTCGTCGCGGGGGTCGGCCCCGGACTCGGAGCGTCGGTCGCCCGCCGGTTCGCCGAGGAGGGGTGTTCGGTCGCCCTGTTCGCCCGGTCGGAGTCGTTCGTCGAATCGCTCGCCGCGGAACTCGACGGCGGGCCGGGCGAGGGACTCGCGGTACCGACGGACCTCACGGACCCCGAGGCGGTGACGGACGCCTTCGAACGCGTGCGGTCGGAGTTGGGGCCGGTCGATATCCTCGTCAACAACGCCAGTTCGTCCGCGTGGAAAGGAGTCCGCGAGCTCTCGGCGGCGGAGTTGGACGACGCGTTGGCCACCGGCGTCCGCGGTGCGTTCGTCTGCACGCAGGAGGCCGTAGACGACATGCTCGAAGGGGAGGGAGGCACCGTCATCTTCACCGGGGCAACCTCCGCCGTTCGCGGGCGGGAGGGGGCGGTCGGGTTCTCGGCGGCGAAGTTCGCCGCGCGCGGGATGGCCGAGTCGATGGCGCGGGAGCTCGGACCGGAGGGCGTCCACGTCGCCCACGTCGTCGTGGACGGCGGTATCCGCCCGCCGGACGCCGAGGGAGACGGGGACGGCACCGGCGAGGTGGAGTCGCTGGACCCCGACGCCATCGCCGACGCGTACTGGTACCTCGTCGAACAGGACAGAAGCGCGTGGACGCTGGAGTTGGACCTCCGCCCGAACGCCGAGGAGTTCTGAGAGAAAGTTCCGCCGTCGGCTCAGAGGCGGTCTAACACGGCCTCGGGGTCGTACGCCAACGAGAGCGACCGGGAGCGTCCCCGGCCCTCGATGTCCGCGTACTCGGCCTCGATGATGCCGAGTTGGTCGAGTTTGTTCGTTATCTCGGAGTACCGCGTGTAGCCGAGATCCGTCTCCTCACGGAAGGCGTCGTAGACGGTGCCGGCCTGTTCGCCGTCGTACTCGGCGATGACCCGCACGAGGTCGCGTTCGGTATCGGAGAGGCCGCGGAGACACCGCGAGAGGTGGACGTACTTCGATTTGTCGTAGGCCGCCTCGATATCTTCGAGTTCGACCGTCCGACTCGCGCGCATCTCCGCGTGGAGTCCCGCGCGGCGGAGCAAGTCGATGCCGACGCGCAGGTCGCCGTTCTCGGCGGTGAGTTCCGCCACTCGGTCGAGTTCCGGGTCGCCGATGACGTTCTCGTGGAAGCCGCGACGGGCGCGTTCGCGGAGGATGTCCACGATTTCGTCGGCGTCGTAGACGGGGAAGTACACCTCCTCGGGGCGGAAGACGCTCTGGACGCGCCCGTCGAGTTCGTCGATGACGTCCAGAGAGAGGTCCGAGGAGACGATGATGACGCCGATTCGCGCGCCCGTGTGCGTCTCGTGGGCGCGCAGGAGAGAGTAGAGCGTGTCGGACGCCTCGTTCTCGTAGAACAGGTAGTTCACGTCGTCCAAGGCGACGGCCAACACCTCCTCGTCCTCGACGAGTCTGTCGGTTATCTGCCCGAACAACTTCTTGAAGGAGATACCCGACGACGGCGGTTCGTACTCGAAGATGTGCTCGAAGATGCGGGAGAACACCGCGTAGCGCGTCGAATCGACTTGGCAGTTCACCCGGACGGTCCGGACGCCCGACTGCGCGCCGAGTTCGCCGAACAGTTTCTGCACCGCGGTGGTCTTCCCGGTTCCGGGGGGACCCCGGACCGTGGTGTTGAGGGGACGCGAACCGCGAACTGCGGGACGGAGCGCGTATTTCAGGCTCTGTAGTTGCGTCTCGCGGTGGTCGAACGTCTCCGGGACGTAATCTATCTCGAAGACGTGTTCGTCGCGGAACACCGTCTCGTCCCACGATAGCATCCCCTCCTCGGGGTCGTCCCTCATCGCTTCAATCACGAATAGCAGTCTACTTAACGGTTCCCCAGCGGCGGAGCGAAAGTGAAAGTAAAACGAAGGGAGTCTGAGACGCCCGGTATCGTATGTTCACGTTAACTGACTCGTTCCGAGCGTCGGCGGTCCGCGGACGGCCGTCGGACGGCCGGGGATTCACTCCGTCACGAGGGAGAAGACGCGGTAGACGGAGAACAGACCGACGGCAATAGCGCCGGCAGTGACGACACCGAGGGTCACCGACCGGGAGTCGGAGAGGAACTGATCGATTCCGGCGTAGGCGATGGAGAGGCAGATAGCCGCGAGAGCGAGGTGAAACAGCATCAGCGTCACCGTGCCGACGACGTACCAGACGGCGTCTCTCGTCGCGCGGTGGACGGCGTCGTACGTCTCGTCCGCGTCGGAGGTGGAGGAGTCGAGGACCATATCCGACATATGGCAACAGATCAACATAAATCCCCGTCAGAACTTCTCTAAGAGGCGGTCGTAGAACCCGGACCCGTCCTCGCCGGCGAGTTTCTCGACGATGAGTTCCGGCGTCGAACGCGCGAGGTGGTCCTTCACCGGCGAGCGGTTCACCTGCAGTTCGCCGCCCTTCAGGCCGACGGCTTGGATGCCGTCGACGGCCACTCCGAACGACGCCGCCTCGCGTATCTCGCCGGCGAGGTGCGAGACGAACACCGCCGTCGCGTCCTGTTCGTCCAACGCTTCGAGGATGCCCGCGATAATCTTCGCCGACGCGCCGGGTTCGGTGATGCTCTCCAGTTCGTCCACGAGGACGAGACGGTTCGCGTCGCCGTCGGCGAGTTCCCGGAAATCGCGGAGGGTGCTCTCGAACGCGCCCGCGTCGAGGGTCCCCTGCGTCTTCGCGTAGTAGTGCAGTTCCGAGAAGCGTTCGAGTTCGACGCGTTCGGCGGGGACGGGCAGTCCCATGTGCGCGAGGACGACGACGACGGCGACCAGATCGAGCGTGGACGTCTTCCCGCCGGAGTTGACGCCCGAGAGCAAGGTGACGCCGGAGACGCCGTAGTCGACGGGTTCCACGTCCTCGAACGCGACGTCCAGCAAGGGCGACCGGCCGCCCGCCACCTCGAACCCCTCGCCGTCGAACTCGGGGACGACGCAGTCGAAGTCGCGGGCGAACCGCGAGACGGCCAGTTCCACGTCGAGTTCGAGGGCCGCGTCGACCATCTCCTCGGCGGGGTCACGGAGAGAGGCGAGGTCCTCGGCGAGTTCGCGCTTGAGTCGCGCCGCGCGCCTGTCGCGGCCCGCCTTCAACTCCGTCCGGAGGCGCGAAACCATCTCCTCGTTCCGTTCGACGGGGAAGGAGGCGTCGTCGGAGAACGCGCGGACGGCCACGTCCGCTTCTTCGGGTTCGAGGCGCAACGTCTCGACGAGGTGGTCCCTCGCCGCCTCGATGGCCGCGTCGTACTCGTCCTCTAACTCCCGAGAGAGGAGCGAATCGACGCGCGCGCCCTGTTCGACCAAGGAGAGGAAGTCCGTCCCCTCGATGGTCACGTCGCGTTCGCGAATGGCGTCGCGGAGGCGGTCGTTGGCGACCGACTCGGCGGCCGAGACGGCCGTATCGAGGTCGTCCACCGCCGCCGCGAGGCGGTCGAGTTCCTCGTCGCCGACGACGGTACCGTCCTCGTCCAACCGGTTCAAGGCGTCCCGCAGTCGGTCGATATCGCAGGGCGCGTCGAGGCCCGCCGCCTCGTGAACGTCCGCGGCCGCCTGCACGCGTTCGCGGTTCCGCGCGAAGAACGCGAGCACCCGTTCGGGGACGATTTCGTCGGGGTTCTCCTCGGCATCGGGGCGCACGCGAACGTCGCCCTCCACGTCCACGCCCGCGAACTTCTCGTCTAAGGCGACGACGGTGGAGTACGACCGGGCGAGTTCCGCCAAGTCCCGGGCGTCCTCGACGACTTCGACCGACAACTCGGGGAAGGCGTCCTTCGCCGCCGCGTAGCGTTCGGCGTCGAGAGTGGCGAGACAGCGCTCTCTGACGCGGATGCCGGTGGCCGGTTCGAGGGGTTCGACGCCGTCTAAGGCGGCCAGAACGTCGGGGTCGGGCGTCCGTTCGACCGCCTCCGCGGCGAACTCGCGGACCTCCTCGATGCGCGAGGCGGACGACGTGGGGAAGAACGTCTCGACGCGCTTGCCGGCGTACGCGGTGACGGTTCGCTCGCGGAGTAGCGAGAGCACGTCGCGGTACACCTCCCGGGCGCGGTCGGTGGCGAGAAAGTCGCCGTCGTCGTCGTGACGGCGGCGGATGGCGGCCCGCGCGATGGCCGCCGCGCGCCCCTCGGTGATGCCCGGGGCGCGGGCGAGTTCGGCGACGTCGCCCGCTTCGAGGGCCCGAGCGGGGTCGTCGAGTTCCGAGAGCGCGGCCGCCGTCTTCTCGCCGACGCCCGGAACGCTTTCGAGGTCCATCTCGCCGTGGAGTATCGCTCCACCCGACAAAACGTTACGGGTCGGCCGGTCGGCCCGCGACGCCGCCTCGGAGGCCTTCCGGCGGCGGACGCCGAGGACAACGCGCTTTTGGCGCTTCGCGTGGAAGTTCGTGCCATGCAACCCGACGCGGACTCGACGGGCGCGGCGGACGCTTCGGTCGAAAAGAAGGCCGAAGCGGTCCGGACGGCCCTCGGAGAACGGGACGGCGTCGTCGTCGCCTTCTCCGGCGGCGTAGACTCCTCCGTCGTCGCCGCCCTCGCGCGCGACGCCCTCGGCGACCGAGCGGTGGCCTGTACGGCGCGGTCCGAGACGCTGCCGTCCTCGGAACTCGACGAGGCGCGCCGCGTCGCCGACGAAATCGGAATCAGACACGAAGTCGTCGAGTTCTCCGAACTGGACAACCCCGACTTCGTGGCGAACGACGGCGACCGGTGTTACCACTGCCGGACGATGCGCCTCGGTCGGATGTACGAGACGGCGCGCGAACTCGGCATCGACACCGTCTGCGACGGCACGAACGCCTCCGACCCCGGCGAGGGGCACCGACCCGGCCTCCGCGCCGTCGAGGAGTTGGAAGTGTACTCCCCGCTTTTGGCCCACGGCATCACCAAAGACGAGGTGCGCGCGATAGCCGACGAGTACGGCCTCTCCGTCGCCGACAAGCCCTCGATGGCGTGTCTCTCCTCGCGCATTCCCACGGGACTGGAAGTGACCGAGGAGCGACTCACGCGCGTCGAGAAGGCCGAACGCGTCCTTCGGACGTGGGGGTTCTCGCAGTTCCGCGTCCGCGACCACGACGGCCTCGCCCGCATCGAAGTCGCCCCCGAGGAACTGGAGGCGGCGCTCGACATCGACTTCGTGGAGGCGGCCCGCGAACACCTGACGGACATCGGATTCGACCACGTGACCCTCGACATGCACGGCTACCGCACCGGGAGCGTCAGTCCCGAAGACGACAGCGAGGAGAACGCCGACGGCTCCGAACCGGTGGTGGAGGACGTGTTCTCGACGGAGTACCCGACCGGAGAGTAACAGTAGTCGGTCGTCTGGTTTTCTTTATTTGGAATAGACTACGAAACTGGGAGCGCTCGGAATGGTAGTTCGGTGTACGAACACATCAGAACAGGTTTGATAATGTAGGTTTTTTGAATACTAATCACCATGAATAAGATGGATTTCTTTCAGTCACTGACGCTCTGGTTCGTCATCGCAATTTTCCTCCAAACCGCCCCGGAGAACTTTGGTGGGCCGATAGGCCCGGTCATCGCTATCATCGCTATTCCCCTTCTCTATCTCATTCCACTTTATGTTCTCGTCGGAATTGGCGCAAAACTGGTCGGTAACTGAGTCATCGGTAGTGATGTTTTCAAGCTATATTCCTTGTGAATAATACGCATTGCCGACGACCGATAACCGGCGTGTCGTTCTCGAAAGCGAGCGGAGTAAGACGGTCGTTCGTGCGCTAGTTCACGTGCACAGACGACGTATAGGGACGTATGCGAGAACTCGTTACGACGATATCCATCGACGCCGCGCCCGAGAGGGTGTGGGAGGTGCTGACCGACTTCGAACGCTACCCGGAGTGGAACCCGTTCATGCGGATTATGGGCCGGGCCAACGAGGGCGCGCGCATCGCGGTGGAACTCCGCCCGCCGGAGGGGCGAACGGCGTCGTTCCGAGCGACCGTGACCGCCTCGGAGTACGGCCGCAGACTGGAGTGGGTCGGCCACCTCGGCGTCCGCGGACTGTTCGACGGCCGACACCGTTTCGTCCTCGAACCCGACGCCGACGGCGAGCGAACGACGCTGACGCACGCGGAGACGTTCCGCGGCGTCCTCTCGGGACTCCTATTCAGGGTGGTCGGCGAGAACACGGAGGCGGGCTTCCGGCAGATGAACGAGGCGCTGAAGGCGCGCGCGGAGTCGCCCGCGCCGGACATCGCCCGCGGGTGGAGCGAGGGAAACGCGGCCTGAACTGCGCCGTCGCTGTTACTCCATCCTCGTCCACCGCAGGAGGAACAGCGTCCCCTCGAACAGCGTAATCATCGTCGCGGCGATGATGATGGGGGCCATCCCCGTCGGGTCCGGACTGACGAGGAACGAGAGGCCGAGGAACGCGCCCCAGAAGAGCAGGCGGCGCTGAATCAGCCAGTCGCGCGTGACGAGGTTCATCATGATGGCGAGCATGACGAACAGCGGAATCTGGAACACGATGGCCATGTAGCCCATCAGAAGCAGGATGAGGTTGAACGTCTCCTTGAGGCCGAACGCGACGGTGGCCGTCCCGGTGGTGTAGGAGGTGAAGTACGCGAAGATGGCGGGGAGGACGACGAAGTGCGCGAACGCCATGCCGACGAGTGCGAGGACGAGACTCGTCGGGACGGCCGCGAGGTAGTAGCGCCGCTCCCGCTTGTAGAGGCCGGGGCGCATGAACAGGTACGTCTCGTAGACGAAGACCGGAAGTCCGACGAGGAGGCCCGCGAGGCCCGCGACCTTCAGTTCGGTCAACACGAGTTCGAGCGGTCCGTACACGCGGGGGCGGCGCTTCGCAATCTCCGGCGCGCCGGGGATGTGGCGGTTCCACAGGTAGTTGATTACCTCCGTCGCGCTTGTGAGGTTGAAGCCGAAGGCGGAGTTGACGAGTTCGCCGCCGGGGAACAGAATCAGCGTGACGATGCCGCCGACGGCGAACACCACCGCGAGGCGGCGGACCATCTCTTCGATGTGGTCCGCGAGCGGCATCTCCTCGTCGCTCTCGGGGCCCTCGCCGACGATGCCGTCGTCGACGTACTCGGTCTCCGAACGCTGCTGGCGTGTCGGGGCGTTCGACGACGGGACTTCGCCGCCGTCCGTCCCCGTCTCGACGGCCCCGGCGTCCGCGTCCGTTTCCCCAACGTCCGGCGCTGGGTCGTCTGCGTCGTCTGGCGTGTACTCCGCTTCCTCGGCGTCCGGCGCTGGGTCGTCTGCGTCGTCGGGCGTGTACTCCGCCTCGGGCCACAGGTCGGTGTCCGCGTCCGTCGTGTCGTCCGCGTTCGGAGCGGGGTCCTCCGCGTCCGGCGCGGGGTCGTCGGCGTCGTCGGGCGTGTACGCCACCTCGGGCGATCGGTCGCCGTCGGCGTCCGCAGGTGCGTCGGAGTCGGAATGGGTGTCCGCAGGAGCGTCAGAATCGGAATCGGCGTCCGCGGGAGCGTCGGAACCGACGTCCGCGTCGCCGTCGCTCTCGGTGTCCGTCTCGGGAACCGCCTCGTCGCTCTTCGCGGGGTCGCCCCCCGACTCGGACGCGAGTTCGTCGGGGGGGCTTCCCTCGTCCGTCTCCGACTCGTCGGCCATTCACCTGAAATTCACCACCCGGTTCTTATAGGCCTTTCCGCATCGCGCCGAGGTTTCGCGGTGGGTAACCGACGAGTGCGGTGAAAAAGATTGATAACCGCGAGAGGGCTTTCAGTACGTATGTCCAGCGCGCTCGACGAGGACACCCAACAGACGCTCGCGGCGGGACGCGAAACCGCCGGCGCGATGCTTCGAGCGGCGCAGAAAGACCTCCAGAAGGTGTTCATCGTCTTCCTCGTCGGCTTCCTCGGTACGTTCTACGCGCTCCGGTTGGTCGTCTGGGACTTCCTGAAGAGCGTCACGGAAGCGCAGATGTCGGCCCACATCCAGGGGAACTACGACATCATCGCGCAGACGCCCTTCGACGTCATTCTCCTGCAGGCGAAGATAGGGCTGGTGACCGGCATCATCCTCGCCGCGCCCGTCTTCCTCTACTTCTCCCGGGACGCCCTCAGAGAACGGGGCGCGTGGCCGCAATCGCCCGTCGCGACGTGGAAACTCGCCTTCATCGTCGTCACCTCCGCGATTCTGTTCGTCGTCGGCGTCGCCTACGGCTACTTCGTCTTCTTCCCGTTCATGTTCGCGTTCCTCGCCGGGAACGCCCTCAGCGCCGGGTTCTCGCCCACCTACTCCATCGTCATGTGGGCGCAGTTCATCTTCCTCTTGACCGTCTCGTTCGGCCTCGCGGCGCAGATGCCGCTCGCCATCACCGGCCTCTCGTACGCCGAAATCGTCCCCTACGAGACGTTCCGCGACAAGTGGCGCTACGCCGTCGTCGCCATCTTCGTCTTCGGAGCCCTGTTCTCGCCGCCGGACCCCTTCACGCAGATAATGTGGGCGCTCCCCTTGCTCTTCCTCTACGGCGGGAGCCTCTACCTCGCGAAAGTCGTCGTCACGGCGCGGCGCGGGAGCGAACGCATCAGCGTCCCCGCCGTCGCGAAACGGCGGTGGAACCTCCTCGCCGGGAGCGCCGTCGTCGGCGGACTCCTCGTCTACCTGTTCTACGAGCGCGGCGGCCGAACCGCGTTCAACGGTCTGCTCGCCCGGTTCGGGAGCGACTACCGCGTCCTCGAACCCGGGGCGACGCTCGGCCTCCCGCCGGAGGTGTCGCTCGCGGTGTGGGCCGCACTCGGTGCCGCCGCCTTCGGCATCGCGACACTCGCGTACGTCGTCTACGCCGCCATCGCGGAGTCGGTCGACCCCCTCGAAGCCGGCCTCGGCGACCCGAGCGAGATAGACGTCGCGGGGCTCGACGCCGCGGGCGTGCGCGCCGCGCCGCCGGAGGCGTTCGACGACATGACCGAGGACGAGGCGATGGCCATCGCCGGGCAGGCCGTAGACGAGGACGACCACGAGAAGGCCCAAGCCGTCCTCGACAGGTTCGACGAGGCGGAGGAGCGCCGCGAGTCCGAGGCTGACGAGGACGCCCCCGACGTGCCGGAGGACGCCGGCACCATCGAAGACAGGGCGACGCGCGCCGGCGGGACGTTCCTCGACGAGTTGACCGAGGGCGAGAAGGACGAGGACGACATCGGTGGCTACTACGCCGACCTCGCGTTCATCTTCGACTCGGTCACCTCGAAGACGTTCCGCATCGTCGCCGTGTTCATGCTCGTCCTCGCGGGCACGTTCGCGTGGCTCTATACGGGCGGCATCAAGACGGTGTACGACAACTTCCTGCGCAGCCTCCCCGCCTCGGTGACGCCGGACGAGGTCATCAACGTCGTCGCCCTCCACCCCGTCGAAGCGCTCATCTTCGAGGTGAAGTTCTCGACGCTCGTGGCCGCACTCGTCACCCTCCCCATCGTCGCCTACTACGCGTGGCCGGCGCTCAGAGAGCGGAACATCGTCCGCCAGCGTCGCCGGAACGTCTTCCTGTGGACCGGGTCGCTCACCGCCGGACTGCTCGGCGGGTTCGTCCTCGGGTACGCCTACATCGCCCCGACTATCATCTCGTGGTTGGTGCACGACGCGGTGACGGCGAACATGATAATCGCCTACCGCATCACCAACTTCTTCTGGCTCATCTTCTTCACGACGGCCGGAATCGGCATCCTCGCCGACGTGCCGGTGGCGATGGTGCTCCTGAACAGCACGGGCGTCTCCTACCAGACGATGCGGAATCGCTGGCGCGAGGTGACCGTCGGCGTCCTCGCGTTCGCCGCCGTCTTCACGCCCGCCGGCATCATGACGATGTTCCTCGTCACCGTCCCCCTCATGGTCGCCTACGGCATCGGCCTCGGCGTCCTACTCGTCGTCACCCTCGGCGGGCGGCGCAACCTCGCCCCCGCCCGCGGCGAGGACGTGTGAGGCGAAGAGTTCCGGAGTGCCGGTATTCGAACGATATTCTCGTGGTGTGAAGACCGTATGCTTAATACCGGGTTGCTACCCAAGGGGCGGGTATGGCCAAGATAAGCGTCGAGATACCCGACGAACTGCTCGCGGACCTCGACGAACACGTCGGCGACGACGGGAAGTTCGTCAACCGCAGCGACGCCATCAGGGCGTCGGTTCGAAAGACGTTGGACGTGTTAGACGAGATAGACCAGCGACACGGACGCCTCGAAGATGAGCGATAGGGGACCGGCGACCGGTCAGGTCGTCCTCATCGGACTGTTCGTCACGGCGTTGGTGACGGCGCAGTTGAGCGCCTCGAAACTGCTGGCGTTCGGCCTGCCCCTCTCGCTTCCGGTGACGGGCGACAGCGTCGTCCTCCCCGGGGCGGCGCTGGCGTACGCGCTCACCTTCTTCGCCTCCGACTGCTACTCGGAACTGTACGGCCGCCGGGCGGCGCAGGTGATGGTCAACGTCGGCTTCGCGATGAACTTCGTCCTCCTCGCGTTGGTGTGGGGGACCATCTTCGCCCCCGCCGCAGATCCCGAGTTCGGCGCGCAGTTCCGGAGCGTCATCGCGCCGGGGACGAACATCGTCGTCGGGAGCTTGCTGGCCTACGTCGTGAGCCAAAACTGGGACGTGGTGGTCTTCCACCGCATCCGGGAGGCGACCGGCGGGTCGATGCTGTGGCTCCGCAACATCGCCTCGACGGCGACGAGTCAGGCGATAGATACGGTCATCTTCGTCACCGTCGCCTTCCTCGTCGCGCCGACGGTACTCGGCTTCGGCGAGGCGGTGCCGACGGGGGTGGCGCTGTCGCTTATCGTCGGGCAGTACCTCCTGAAACTGCTCATCGCCCTCGTGGACACGCCGTTCGTCTACGGCGTCGTCGCCCTGTTCGGCGGCGACCGGGCGAACGCGTCGGACGACGCGTGGGCGGTCGAGTAACGAAACGAACCGCGAATCTGCGACGCGAATCGGCGCGCGAACGAACCTTACTCCTCTAGGACTTCCGCGAAGCCGAAGTTCGGCTTCAGGTCGGTGACGCGGACGCGTACTTCGTCGCCGGCCTCCGTCTCCGGGACGAACAGCGTGTAGCCGTCCACCTTGGCGACGCCGTCGCCCTCGCTCCCCACGTCGTCGATGGTGACTTCCACCTCGTCGCCGGTGGCGACGGGGGCGGTGATGCGGTGTTTGCCGACGAGATACTGCTCGGAGGACTGGTCGCGGGAGGCGTCCGGCCGGATGGAGCGGACGTACTGGAACTCCTCCTCCATGTCGGCGCGGAGGTCCTCGACGTCCGGGCCGTCGAACACCTTCACCGCCAGGTCGCCGCCCGCGGGGAGCAGTTCGAGGGCCACCTCGAACGCCTGCCGGGCGAGGTGCACCGAGCGAGCGTGGTCTAACGAGTACTCGCCGGTCATGTTCGGAGCCATGTCGGAGATGACCACGTCCGCGCCCTCCTCGCCGACTCGCTCCCGGAGTTTCTCCTTCGTCTCCTCGTCGGTCATGTCGCCGCGGATGGTCTCGACGGTGTCGGCCTCCACGTCGCGGATTCGCTGGAGGTCCACGCCGATTACCTGCCCCTGCGGGCCGACTTCCTCGGCGGCGACCTGCAACCACCCGCCGGGGGCCGCCCCGAGGTCCACCACGGTGTTTCCGGGTCCGAACAGCCCCGCGTCTTGGTCTAACTGCTTCAACTTGTACGCCGAACGGGCGCGATACCCCTCCTGCTTGGCCTTGTTGTAGTAGTGGTCCTTGCGCGCCATCTGAGTACGGAGGGGTTGTCGGCGCACCGTTATCCGACTGTCGCTCCCGCCTCGGGGACTCGGCGCGCGAAATCGGACGCCCCGCAGGTCCGACCGGGGAGAACCGACGACCGCGCCGGTTCGGCGGAGACGAGTTAGAAACTGTTCACGTGGCGACATAATTACGGTGTTCGGCGAACGTACGGAGAGCAATGTCCGAATATTACTGCGTGAACGACCAGTGTCGATGGCAGCAGTACACGTTCGACCAGTCTCGATGTCCGTCGTGCGGGGAGTCCGGCGCGCGCCTCTCGAAGGGGTCGCTGAAGTGGGCGGTCGAAGGGGCGAAAGTCGGCCGCCGGATACGCCGGTGCGACGACTGCGACGAACTCCTCTTGGCGGGGGTGCCGCACGGGTGCGCGGAGGGGCCGCCGTAGTCGCGGCGGGTCGCCCGCGCGCATCGCGCCCGACGCACGGGAACACTCTATGACACCGAGAAACCGGGGGGATTTTTAAGCCCGATATCCTATCACCGTCCATATGTTCAAGGCCATCGTCAGCGCCTCCACGCTCCGGGACGCGCTGGATTCGGTGAGCGTACTCGTCGACGAGTGTAAGATACGACTCAACGAGGACGGACTCGCGATTCGTGCCGTGGACCCCGCGAACGTCGGCATGGTCGATCTGTCTCTCGACGCGGCGGCGTTCGAGTCCTACGAGGCGGACGGCGGCGTCATCGGCGTCAACCTCTCGAAGCTCGAGGACTTCGTCGGCATGGCCGACTCCAGCCAGCTCGTCGAACTCGAACTCGACGAGGAGACGCGGAAGCTGAACATCCGCATCGAGGGGCTCTCCTCGACGCTGGCGCTCATCGACCCCGACTCCATCCGGCAGGAGCCCGACATCCCGGACCTCGATCTGGCCGCCGAAATCGTCCTCGAAGGTGCGCAACTGGACCGCGGTATCAAGGCCGCCGATATGGTCTCCGACCACGTCCGCCTCCGCGTGGACGACGTCGAGGAGGCGTTCCACATCCAAGCGCAGGGCGACACCGACGACGTGGACTTCGAACTCGACGCCGAGGACCTCATCGACCTCACCGCCGGACAGGCCGACTCGCTGTTCTCGCTGGACTACCTCAAGGACATGAACAAGGCCATCCCGAAGGACGCCGAGGTCACCGTCGAACTCGGCGAGGAGTTCCCCGTCAAGCTCCACTACCGCGTCGCGGAGGGGCAGGGCAACGTCACCTACATGCTCGCGCCGCGCATCCAGAGCGACTGAACCGCTCTCTCTTCTCGCTCCCGCCGTCCGCACGCCCAGTTACTTCTCTCTCGCGTCCGCCTCGCGTCTCCCGTCGTCGTCGCCGTAGCGAGCGATTCGAGCGGTTCCGACCGCGAGGATGGCGACGACCGGAACGACGAGTACCGCGCCGGCGACGAACGGCGACCAGTACGCGAGGACGTACAGCGCCGCCATCGACGGCGGGCCGACGGTTCGCCCGAGACTCCCCGCGCCTTGTGTGACGCCGAAGGCGTTGCCCTGCCTGTCGGCGGGAACCGACCGCGAGACGAGCGTCGAGAGGGCGACGTTCAGCAGGCTGTTTCCGAGCGAGAGGCCGGCCAAGACCAGCAGTAAGGCGAGAACCGGGGCGGTGAGCCACGCCGGACCACCGACGCCGGGGACGACCGATCCGAGGGCGTGCGAGAACGGAAGCGCCGCCAGCGCGACGGCGAGAATCGCCGCGCCGGCGACGGCGACGGTTCGTTCGCCGTACCGACGGGAGAGGCGGCCCACGACGACGCCCTGATTCAGGATGCTGAGGACGCCGACGTAGGACAAAAGAAGCGCGGTCTGCGTCTCGTCGTATCCGTACAGGTCCGCGGCGTAGGGGATGAACATGACCTGGACGCCCGAGAACGCGACGGAGACGAGGAAGAAGGAGACGACGAACGCGCGAAGCGAGGGGTCAGAGAGCGCGTCTGTGAACTGCCCGACGAGCGTCGTCCGGTTGGCCGCGGAGCGAATCCGGTCGGGTTCGGGGAGGAACGCCGCGGCGGACGCGAATGCGACCAAACTGAAGAACGCGGCGGCGAAGCTCGGCAGCGAGAAGCGCGTCGCCGGGACGAACCCGGGGAGAACGGCCCGCGCCGTCGCCACGACTTCCTCGCTGGCGAAGACGCCGCCTATCGCCGGACCGAAGACGAACCCGAGACCGAACGCCGCGCCGACGAGTCCGAGGGCCGCGGCGCGGCGGTCGGCGGGCGTCACGTCCGCGATGTACGCCTGCGCGGTGGCGATGTTGCCGCCCATCGCGCCCGCGAGCATCCGCGAGGCGAACAGGGTCGCGAGCGCCGGGACGGTGCCGAAGAGCAGTCCCACCTGCGTCCCCAACCCGAACACCGTCCACGCGACGGTGTTGCCCGCGAGCGACAGCATCAACACCGGACGGCGGCCGCGGGAGTCCGAGACGCGCCCGAGAAGCGGCGCGGAGAGGAACTGCATCATCGAGTAGGAGGCCGCGAGCAGGCCGATGAACACGTCGCTAGTGGCGAAACTCCGGACGTAGAACGGCAGGATGGGGATGACGACGCCGAATCCGAGCAAATCGACGAAGACGATGCCGACGACGATGGCGAGGGCGCGTTTCGGAGCGGCTACCGACTCCGCGGGCGGAGCGTCGGGCGACCCCGGACCGGCGGACGCGCCCTCGGGTGTGCTCACACGCCGGCGACACGGACGGCGGAGCCGTAACCCTTCCGACGAGTCAGCGGAGAATCAGGTAGGCGAACGGGTTCGACCGACGGGCGGCCGACTCCGACGGGCGGCCGACGCCGTCGAGACGCCGCGGACTACCGGTGACGGTCGATGACCCGCTTTGCGGATTCTGCCTTCTCCTTCCAGCCGTACCCCGCCTCGTAGACGTGGCGCTTCTTGTCCACCAACTGCTCGGGCGTCGCCTCCTCGAACCCGCCGCGGCTCCACGAACCGCTCTCTCGGAGCCAATCGGCGACGTTCTCGCGGGTCTCGGACCACGAGAGGCCGACCATCTCGTACCACGCGATCATGGCGAAGACGGCGTTGTCGTGACAGCCGGGGTAGCTCCCGTGGCGGTAGAGCGTCTTCATCGGTTCCCGCGACGGGACCGACACCTCCTCGCGGAACTCCTCGGCCGTCAGGAGGCGGAGGACGCCGTTCGAGTCGTCGACGCGCCCGTCGCGCTTCAGTCGCTCCATCGCCGCGCGGTGGAGCGCGTCCCACTCGCCGTGGACGAGGCTAGAGAGGTCGTCCTCGTCCGTCGTTCCCGCCGAGAGGTGGGCGACCACGTCGGTGTACGCCTTCTCGACGTCCGGCCACGGCGTCCCCTCGAACTGGCAGTCGGCGTCGTGGAGGCTGTTCGTGGCCCGGCAGTCGGGACACGGGTAGTCGAACTGCGGCACGGGACGACGGACGACGGTGGTCGTCTTAGGTGATGTGATGTTCTCCGCTCCGAGAGAAAATGTGACACTCTAACACGGCGGGCGTGACGCACGCCGCGACAATCGCCGTGTTTATTCGGAGTCACTCGCAAACCAGAGCCGATGCCGATGGACCCGCTCCACGCGCGCTACCCGTTCTTCGGCGGCGCACGTGACGCCGTACGGGAGGCGGACATCTCTCCCGCGGAACTCATCGCCGAAGACGCGCCCGCCGTAGAGCGCGGGCTGGAACGGGTCGAACGCGCCCTCATGGAGGGCACCGTCGAAGCCGAGGAGCCGAGCCGGTGGGACGAACGCGAGGAACTGCTCTCGTACCCCATCGCCCGCATCCTCGTCTCCCTCGTCGATACCCCGGCGGCGGTGGCGAAGTACGCCGCCGCGGAGGCCGCCACCGCCCGAGCGCGGTTTCTCAGAGACTTCGAAGCCGACGACGACGACCTACAGAGCACGCGGACGCGTCGCGCGTCCCTCGACGGCGTCCTCTCGGAGTTCGGACTCTCCGACGACGTGCGCCCCGAACGCGACGACGACGCGCCGCGGGGGCGCGACCCGACGCACTACTGGGTCGCCCTCGGGTCGTACCTGACGCTTCAGGACGCCGACTGGGGCGAACGGTGGCGACTCGTCAACCGCGAGGTGGCCGACGGCGAGGTTCGCGTGACGAGAGACGAACTGCACCGGACGCTGGAGGAGGCGGTCCGACGGCGCGTCGCGGAGGGACTCCCGTTCGAGGTGCGCGGCAGTCCCGCGGGCGAGGAGATAGCCGACGCCCTCGAAGAGGAGGTGTCGAAGCTCCGCGACCTGTTGAACGACCACGACGCCGCCGGGAGCGCCGCCGTCGAAACCGTCGTCCCCGCCCTGTTCCCGCCGTGCATGAAGACGCTCGTCCGGCGCGTCCGGGAGGGCGAAGCCGTCGCGCCGCACTCCGAGTTCTCGCTCGTCTCCTTCCTCGTCGCACTCGGGATGGACGAGACGGAGGTGACGACGCTTCTGAACGCCGACGACGAGGACGCAGAGCGGTTGGAGACGCGCGTGGCGTACCTCGCGGACGCCGACGGGTCGCAGTTCGCGCCGCCGACCTGCGCGACGCTGAAGGCGTACGGCGACTGCACGGACCCCGACGAGCGCTGCGAGACCATCTCGCATCCGCTCTCCTACTACGAGAGCGCGGTGCGAGATGCGGGTGACGTCCGCGACTGGCGCGAGACGGTCGCAGAAAGCGAGTAGTTACCCGTCCAGCCAGAGACCGAGAGCGCCCATCGCCACGATGAAAAGCGAGATGGCGCCGACGAGGGCGAGTCCGCCGGTGCCCGTCGCTCCGTCACCGAACGTGACGCCGAGACCGATGATAAGCGCGATGAAGAACCCGACCGCCACGACGGAGGCGACTATCTTGCGACGCATCTCCGCTTCGATTTCCATGCTCCGGCTTACCCCCGGCCGTTCTAAAAGGCCTTCGATGGACGTTTCGGACCGTTCGTCCACCTGAAACCAAGGTTTAGGTTCGTGCGGCACGTACGTATATTCGACGAGGGAACGGCCCTCAGACCCCCCTAAACCGATGACGCACACACGAAATACACCCGCGTCTAACACGCAGTCTCGTCCCCGCCGCCGGGCGGTCAGACAGAAGACGACGCTTCCGGCGTCGGGCTTCGTCGGTCGCGCCCGCCGCGCCCGCGAAGACCCGATGGCGGTCCGCCCCCTCCGCGACGGCCGATACGTCGTCGAGACGGAGGGCGGGACCTACGTGGTAGACTCGGACGCCGACACCTGCACCTGCCCCGACAGCGCCATCCGCGACGCACGCTGTAAGCACCTTCGACGGGTCCACATCGAGATAGCCGACGGTCTCGTCCCGGCGCCCGACCAACGCACGGCGGTCTGCGCCGTCTGCGGCAACCGGACGTACGTGCCGCGGTTCGACTCCGGCCCCGTCCTCTGTGACCGCCACGACCACGCCTCGGGCGACTTAGTGCGCGACCGGGAGACCAAGAACCTGCTCGTCGTCCTCCGGGCGACGGGCGACAGGGCCGACGAGGCCCGAACCGACTCGGACCGAACCGTCGCGGACTACGACACGAACGACGACTACGGGTCGCACGAACCCGTCTTCGAGGCCGTCTACGTCGAGTCGGTCCCCCTCGAGGAGGACATCGCGGAACTCAGAGCGAAGAAGCGGTACCTCTTCCCCGCATCGCGCCTCGTCCCGGTCGAACCGGGCTTCGCGACGGAGGAAGTGCGCCGAACGCTCGCCGGGTCGCACCTCGGCGGCGAGTCGCAGACGACGCAGGCGACGCTGAGACTGCGGACGTAAGTCCCTAGTCGTCCGAATCGTCCCCGTCTTCGGGAACGTCCGTCAACCGACTCTGCGACGGCCCGCCGACGAACGAGTCGAACGGTTCGCCTTCGGCGAGTGCGGTTTCCTTTTTCACCCGGTAGTTGCCGCCGTCGGTGACGTACAGGTCGCCGGGGTGGAAGAAGTACCACTCCTCCCGGTCGAACCTGACGGCGATGCGCGACTTCGCCCCGAAGTTCTGCGCGAAGTAGATGAGCGCTTCGACTTCCTCGCCCGTGAGGTAGATGGGGTTCCCGGAACTGGATTTCGCCTCGATGGCGTAGAAGACGTCGCCGTTCCCCGCGAGCACGTCCGGCAGTTCGCGTTCGGTCGCGCTTCCGGAGGCGGGCGCTCGCATCACCGCGAATCCGGCCTCGTCGAGTTTGTTGACGAGTTCCCGTTCGCGGCGGTCCCCTTTGCGGTTCGAAGACATTGGCGTTTCTCGGAGGTTCGCGCCCTTAAACTGGGCGAAACGTACGGGCGTCCTCGCGAACGATAATCTAACCTAACCTGTTTGTTCTCCGGCAAGAGAGATTTTCCGCGGCGCATCCGACGAACAGAGTGTCAGAATGAGCGACCCGAGAGAGGAGAGGGCCGAGGAGTTAGCGGAGGAGGCCGACGCCACCGAGGCGGTGAAGGAGGCGCAGGCCGAGGCGAAGAACCGGGGCGAGCAGACGCCCGAGCGGGCCATCCTCGAAGAGCAGATTACCAACGCGATGAACGAACTCCGTCGGCCGGCGAGCGGACTGTTCCTCTCGGCGTTCTCCGCCGGCCTCGACATCGGGTTCGGTCCCCTCCTCATGGCCGCCGTGTTCACGCTCGTGTCGGAGGCGTGGAGCGACCCCCTCACGAGCATCGTACTCGCGAACCTCTACAGCGTCGGGTTCATCTTCGTCGTCCTCGGTCGCTCGGAACTGTTCACCGAACACACGACGCTCGCCGTGCTGCCGGTGCTCGACGGCCGAGCGTCGATATCGGACCTCGGCCACCTCTGGGGCGTCGTCTACGTCGGAAACGTCGTCGGCGGCGTCATCTTCGCCAGCATCGCCGTCACCGTCGGCCCGGAGTTCGGCATCGCCGACACCGCGGCGTTCGTCGAACTCGCGCGGGGACTCACTCAGCACTCGCTGTGGGGGCTGATGACCGCCGCCGTCCTCGCGGGGTGGCTCATGGGACTCCTCTCGTGGCTGGTCGCCGCGGCGCAGGAGACGATTTCGCGCACGTTCTTCGTCTGGCTCATCGCCACCACCATCGGACTCGCGCACCTCCCCCACTGCATCGCCGGCAACGTCGAAGTGCTGATGGGTCTCCTCGCCGGGTCGGAAGTCGGATTCTTCGCGTACGGCCGGTTCCTCGCGGTATCGACGGTCGGAAACGCAGTCGGCGGGTCGGTGTTCGTCGCACTCCTGAAGTACGGACACGTCGTCCGGGGCGGGCCGGGCGTGTGAAGCGACTTCCCCCTCGGAAGCGACCGGCCGTCACTCGACCAGTTCGTGGAGGCTCTCGACGACGTAGGTGGGTTCGCCCGCGTCGAGGCCCTCGGGCGTCGAGAACGCGGCGTTCTCTCGCCCCTCCCGGCGGACGAACGCCGAGTCCGCGCCCGCGCGGGTCGCCGCCGCCACGTCCACGGGTTCGTCGCCGACGTACAGCGTTCGCTCGGGGGCGACGCCCACGTCGTCGCAGGCGGCACAGAGGTAGTGCGGGTCGGGCTTGGTCCGACTGAGTTCCTCCGGCGTGAAGGAGGGCGCGCGTACGGACTCGACGCCGAGGCGCGTCCGGAGGTCGAACCGGTCGACGACTTCCTCCACGACGCGGCGGAGGTTGTTGCTCACCAACGCGCTCGGTGCAGAGAGCTCGGAGAGTGCGTTCACGTCGTCGTACACCGAGCGGAGGCCGCGTTCGAGTTCGCGCTTCTGTGCGCGGTACGCCTCCCGCGCCGCCTGCGTGCAGAAGTCGCTTCGGTCCACGCCCGCGGCGCGACAGAGGTCGGTGATGCGTTCGACGTCGCCGGTGACGAGTGCGCGGACGCCGTCCCGGGAGGGCGATTCGAGGCCGAACCGAGAGAAGGTTCGTGCGGCCGCCTCTCGAAGGGCGTCCCGACTCGGGACTTCCACGAGGACGCCGTCGACGTCGAAGACGTAGGCGTCGTACGAGGGGACGGTCGCCGAGTGGGTCATAGAGTGCCGTCGTCCCGAAGCACGTATGAATCTATCCGATTGCGGCGAGCGTCGCAGGCGACGAAAAGAACGTTCAGTGAGCGAAACCGGAGCGACGGGTCGCTCGGAGCCTTACGTCCCGTGACTCCAACTGTTCATGTACTCTTCCTGCGTTTCGGTGAGCGTGTCGATGTCGACGCCCTCGGCGTCGAGTTTTATCTCGGCGACTTCCACGTCGAGTTCGTCCGGCACGTCGTGGACGCCGGCGTCGTACTCGTCGCCGTTCTCGACGAGTTCGCGGACGCAGACGGCTTGGACGCCGAAGGACTGGTCCATCACCTCGACCGGGTGGCCGAGGGCGATGGGAGAGGCGAGGTTGACGAGGCGGCCCTCCGCGAGGACGTTGATGCGGCGGCCGTCCTCCATCTCGTAGGCGTCGACGCCGTCTCTGGCCTCGTACTCGTCCACCGCGAGGTCCGAGAGGGCGTCTAAGTCGATCTCGATGTCGAAGTGCCCGGCGTTCGCGAGGACGGCCCCGTCCTGCATCTTCTCGAAGTCCTCGCGGGTGATGACGTCGCGGTTGCCCGTCGTCGTGAGGAACACGTCGCCCACCTCCGCCGCCTCGTTCATCGGCATCACGTCGTACCCCTCCATGTGCGCTTCGAGGGCGCGGCGGGGTTCGACTTCCGTGACGATGACGTTGGCGTTCTGCCCGGCGGCCTTCTTGGCGACGCCCTTGCCGCAGTAGCCGTAGCCCGCGACGACGACGTTCTTCGACGCCCACGAGAGGTTCGTCGTCATGGCGATGTTGGCGAGGGAGGACTCGCCGGTGCCGTGGACGTTGTCGAACAGGCGCTTCATCGGCGTGTCGTTGACGGCGAAGACGGGGTAGTTCAGTTCGCCGTCCTCGTCCATCGCGCGGAGTCGGTGGACGCCCGTCGTCGTCTCCTCCGCGCCGCCGAGGATGGTGTCGATGAGTTCGGGGTACTCCTCGTGGACGAGGTAGACGAGGTCCATCCCGTCGTCGACGGTGACGGTCGGTTCGTGCGAGACGACGGCGTGCATCGCCTCGTAGTACTCGTCTTCGTCCACGCCGCGCTTGGCGTAGGAGGTGATGCTGTCGTTGGCGTCGAGGGCG